>JAJNAU010000261.1 GCA_021462625.1 Shewanella sp. | reverse complement strand
GCAACAGCTGCTCTTGGTCTTTCCCTCCGTGTCCTCTGTGTAGCGAAGCGCTCCGTGGTGAAAACGCTTTTAAAGCAAAAGCCAAACACAATAATGACAATAAAACCCAAGATAGCGCTGATTGCCGACTTGGCAACGGCTGTTGGTATAGCACCGGACGCAGACCTAATTCACCTGACACCCCATAACTGGTGGTTGAAGATAAATCTGTTTAAGCCGGACTTTTTACTGGTGGAGTCGGCTTGGCGTGGCCACAACAGCCGATGGCAAAATCAAATTGTCGATGGTCCGTCTGCTGCACTGACACAATTGGTCGAATACTGCAAAAACAAGGATATCCCCGCGGTGTTCTGGAATAAAGAAGACCCGGTTCACTTCCACCGCTTTAAACAAACGGCATTGTTATTTGAATACATAATGACAACCGACAGCAATGCTATTTCTGACTATTGGGCCCTGGACGGAAACAGCTTTAAAGCAGTGGATACTTTGATGTTCTGTGCGCAACCTGCGTTGCAATATCCCGAAACAAATCAGGCTGTACAGGAGGATAGCCTGGTATTTCTTGGAGGTTTTTACGGACAAGAACTGGCACAACGCAGTAAACAGCAACTTGAGATTCTTACTGCGCTTAGCGACAAACAGCTACAGATATATGACAGATTCTGGTTTGAGCACAAAAACAATGGCAGCTTTCCTGCGCCGCTAAAGCCTTTTTGTCATCCCGCAGTGGACTTAGAAACCAGTTTCTCACTTTATCGAAAATACAAAATTCACCTTAATTTCAATACGGTTCAACGCTCACCCAGCATGCTTTCCCGCAGAGTGTTTGAGCTGGCAGCATCCAAAGCAGCCATTCTCAGCAGCCCTTCTGTGGCAATGACAAATATCTATGGCAAACATGTTCTACAAATAACCAATGCCACTGAAGCCTGCCAGGCATTGCAGGCTTATCAAGATGACCCAGTAACCCGCCAGCTGGATGCGTCCCGAATATATGAAATCACACTGGATGCTCATACCTGGCGACACCGAATTCAAACAATACAACAGTTCATCAATCTGCGATAACGAGGTTCAAATGTTAATGGAAAAAAAGCGAGTGCTGCTGGTGTTTGGCACCCGGCCTGAGGCCATCAAAATGGCACCTGTGGTAAAAGCGTTTAATAAGCATGAAAATGTCGACGCCAGGGTATGTGTAACGGGCCAGCATCGAGAAATGCTAGATCAGGTCTTGGCACTGTTCGATATCACCCCAGATTACGACCTTGATATCATGAAACCTGGCCAAGATCTTACCGATGTGACCACGGCTATTCTTGATGGACTAAAGCCAGTATTTGCTGATTTCAAACCTCATCGAATCTTGGTACATGGTGATACCGCCACTTCCTTTGCTGCGACACTTTCTGCTTATTACCATCGCATTGCTGTAGGGCATGTCGAAGCAGGCCTGCGTACTGGCGATATCTATTCACCATGGCCTGAAGAGGGGATGCGTCGCCTGACAGGTGACATTGCCGATCAGCACTACACCCCAACAGT
>JAJNAU010000260.1 GCA_021462625.1 Shewanella sp. | reverse complement strand
TCGCGAATTCAATTTGTAAGCGCAACTCTACAGGGTTGGCATGAGGGCAAGCTGCGGTAACATAAGCAACTTCTCTCACCGACCAAAGTTAGAGGAGCACTTATGAGTTACACACAGCTTACCCAAGAAGAACGATACCAGATTCACGCGCTGATGAAAGCAGGACATAATCAAACAGAGATCGCAATGGTACTGGGGCGTCATAAATCGACCATCAGCCGGGAGATTTAACGAAATACCGGTTTTCGCGGCTATCGCCCTAAACAGGCTCAGCGACTGACAGAAGAGCGCCGTCAGGCCAGGTTGCAGTCTCGTATCAGTGACACCACCTGGAGCAACGTGGAATACCTGCTCAGGTTTGACTGGAGCCCCGAACAAATCAGCCTTTGGCTCAAGGAAGAATGCCATATTCCTGTCAGTCATGAATGGATCTATCAATACGTTCTCCAGGATAAAGCCTATGGTGGTGATCTTTATCGTCATCTGCGCTGTCAGAAACAACGCCGCAAACGTTATGGCCGCTACAGCCGCCGTGGTCAATTGATCGATCGAATCAGCATCGATGAGCGGCCTGCAATAGTTGATTTGCGCTCCCGTATCGGCGACTGGGAGCTTGATACCATTATCGGTAAAGGCCACAAACAGGCCATCGTTTCACTCACCGAACGGAAATCCCGCTACACCCTGATCCAGAAGGTCAAGCGTAAGACAGCCTCATGCGTCTCAAAAGCCATTATCAGTCTGCTATCCCCGATATCTGACCAAGTGCATACCCTGACTTCAGACAACGGAAAAGAGTTTGCCGATCATAAAAACATCGCTGATGAACTCAACGCTAAATTCTTCTTTGCCCATCCCTACGCATCTTGGGAGCGCGGCTTGAATGAAAACACCAACGGCCTCATTCGCCAGTACTTCCCAAAGAGTAGAGACTTTACAACCATCACCCAGGAGGAGATCAACCAGGTCATGGATAAACTCAACAATCGTCCAAGGAAATGCCTTGGCATCAAAACGCCTAATCAGGTATTTTTAGACATCAACCCATTAGTTGCACTTGCGAGTTGAATCCGCGGGTTATAAAAGATAGTCGTCTAGAACGCCACAAAATAGGGTAGTTGGCGCCCAATTCAGTGACAAGTCAGTACCAGGTATCAGGATTCAAAGGGATCAAAGCCCTTTTAGGGCTTTTGTCGGGTGTGATAGGAAGGAAAAGGGCTCTGACCCCTTTGATCAGGGTTGCCTTTACCCCGCTTGGCGGGCACTACATCGACACGGCATTTACTGTTGGGTGCAAACTCGCTATGAAACCGACCCAGAGCCTGCACCGGAATTGATCCGGATTTACTCTGGGCTTAGGTGCCAGCGCTTTTGGTGATAAAGCCCAGCGGATGGTCACAGTCAGGATGCTCTCGAATTCTGTGAATTCTTAGCCGATTCCAGTACCTGTAATCAGCATCACTTCTGTCCTGGTTTCCAGTCACCGCCAGATGTTTTGGGTGCGACAAGACGAAAAGCCAGCTTGGTTGCCATTTGCGCCAATTTAGTCAAGGTCTTCGGCCCGACTAAGCTGTCTGCTTTGAGTTGATTTTGATGTTGAAACAGACGGGTTC
>JAJNAU010000259.1 GCA_021462625.1 Shewanella sp. | reverse complement strand
CTTAGGCCCCTAGGCGGCACACCTTGCGTCGCGATTAAAGCGCGTCTAGAACGAGCAAAATTCAACCATGAAAGGTCAACAGACCCTAGAAACTAAGCCCGCCATTTGGCGGGCTTATGTTATGTGCCCTCTTTTCCCCGGCTATAATGCTTGCGCCCAAACTCCTTGGCCCGATACAGGGCGGCATCGGCACGGTTAACCCAGTCTGAGTTCTGATTGATATCCTCATTCTTCAACTTCACACTCCGGCGGTAAACTGCGCGCAAGCTGTTTGCTGGCCATCGCCGAGTCGTTGCAAGTCAATACCTGAGTTATCAAAGCTCCTTCAATCCCGCCGTGCCATTTACTCTTAAGCCTGACATTGATTTGGTAATTGATGGCGTTTCGTCTGGCGTTGGCGCCAAAATCCCTGCAGACAATGGCACTTGATATATGGCCTTGTTTACCCGGCTGGCGGTTTGGGTGTGGAAGTTTAACAAAATCTTTGCATTGAGCGTTCAACTCGGTCTAATGTGACTCATTCACAGCCAAAGGAATAAGTGTATGTCATTGAAGTATTTGACTTTCAAGGTGGTTGATGGAGTAGCTAGGGTCACCCTTGACCGGCCTGATAAACTCAATGCACTCAACTATCAAATGTTTTGTGAAATACGCAAGGTGCAGAAGATGATCCGTCGGGACGCCCAGATCAATGCGGTGATCCTGTCCGGCGCCGGAGGCCATTTCAGCTCAGGCCTGGATGTCCGCAGCGTAATAAAACGACCGCTGCAGGTCGTCAAACTACTGTTTAAATGGTTACCCGGTAATGCCAATCTGGCGCAGCAGGTCTCAGTGGGATGGCAAAGGCTGCCGGTGCCTGTGATTGCAGTGATTCAGGGGCATTGTTATGGCGGTGGTATGCAGATCGCGCTGGGGGCTGATATGCGCTATGCCTCGCCGGATGCGGACTTCTCTATTATGGAAGCCAAGTGGGGATTGGTGCCGGATATGGCCGGACTGGTGGCATTGCGCAGCCTGTTACCCAGAGACAAAGCGCTGGAGCTGACTCTGACAGCTGATATTATTTCTGCCCACAGTGCTCAGTCCCTTGGACTCATCACCCGGGTAAGTCAGAACCCTATGGCGGATGCCATACAGATGGCGACTAAATTGATGCGTACCTCGCCGGATGCCGCTGCAGCCATCAAAGCCAGTATCCACCGAAGCTGGAGTGCCGGAGTCAGAACCTTGCAGGCGAGGGAGTCCTGGTATCAAATCCGTTTACTGCTGGGCAAAAACAGCCGAATAGCCGCACTGCGTCAGACCCGCGAGCCGGACAAACCCTGGCAACCCAGACAAAATGGCTGGTGATCAGCGGGTTAAGGATGGTGTAGGCAAAGCCTTTGATGACCATCGGGAGATTGAATATCCCGCCTGGGCGAGCTTGGGCTGACAACTGAAGGTCCCGGCATTCAGTGCCGGTGGCAGTCATGCTGGCAACATCAAAGCACAAGCAAGCAGGTCAAAGTCGGTAATTCTTTTGGGTCTCGTATCCCCGCTTGGTATATCAACAAAAAGCCCCACAACGCGCAATACCGTTCAGTTAAGGCGAATATAAAAAGAGCTCTGCTAAAGCAGGGCTGTTTTTGTTTTTGAAAAGCAGTTCACCACGAAGCGC
>JAJNAU010000258.1 GCA_021462625.1 Shewanella sp. | reverse complement strand
TACGCTTACACACCATGAAAAATGGGACGGCAGCGGTTACCCCCAAGGCCTTAAAGGTTCGCAGATACCCATTTCCGGCAGGCTGATGGCCCTGGCGGATGTCTATGATGCATTGGTGAATAAACGGGTCTACAAAGAAGCCTATAGTCATGAGACTGCGGTTGATATCATTCTGGAGACCTCAGGGAGCCACTTTGACCCTGTCATCGTTGAGGCGTTCAAAGTGCTGGAAGGTGAGTTCAATCACATTGCACTCAAGTTCGCTGACAGCTAAAGACGACCCAAGCAACAAGTTAAAGTGTCGCGTCAGGATAGGGCAACCAATAGCAGGCTGTAAGCAATAGCTTCAATCAAGGCGATGCTTACACTCAGTTATTAACAAAGAGACAATTACATTTCAACGCATCGCGAAAACCTGGTCGGCAGTGTTTGGATGGTTATCTCAATGGCCTGCTTTGCCATTGAGGATGCACTGATCAAGAGTGTCACCCAGTCAATACCAGCCGGTCAGATACTCACTGTTTTTGGATTGGGCGGCACGCTTGTATTCGCACTAATGGCCAGCTTGAGTGGTCAACACCTGTTCACAAAAGAAGCCTTCTCCCGCCCGATGCAGACTCGTATTCTATTCGAAGTAATCGGTCGACTGTTTTATGTGCTGGCGCTGGCTTACACCACACTTTCCTCCACCACGGTCATTCTCCAGGCTGCGCCAATATTTGTCGTTTTGGGTGCAGCACTCTTTTTTCATGAAAAAGTTGGCTGGCGGAGGTGGATCGCCATATTCATCGGTCTGCTCGGCGTTGTAGTGATCGTACGCCCAGGCAGTGAAAACTTCTCAATTCTCTCCATATTCGCGCTGCTCGGCATGCTTGGCTTTGCAGGGCGCGATCTCGCCAGCCGTGCGGCACCGTCGGCACTGGGCGTTTCCATACTGGGCTTTTATGGCTTTGTATCGATCGTGCTTGCCGGTTTGGTTATTTCTGCCTGGCAGAGACTTCCGTTTGTCTTTCCTGACCCCACAACAGCCATCTATCTACTGGGGACGGTACTCTTTGGTGTTGTTGCCTACTCAGGGTTAATGAAAGCGATGCGCACCGGTGAAGTCTCAGCGGTGACCCCATTCAGATACACAAGACTGCTGTTTGGTGTCTCCCTCGGGGTGTTAATTTTTGCTGAACCACTGAGCAGACCGGTGGTTGTGGGCTGCTGCCTGATTGTCATCTCAGGCCTGGTGATTCTCTGGAGTGACAAAAGCCAACGCTCACCTGACTGATGCCAATTAACCTGATTAATTAACGACATTCGCCAGTTCAGCTCTACTTGATCTATTTGAAACGAGGCGCGACCGGCGTGGCCAGTGATATTTTTCCTAATCACGTTCACCAAGCAACAAGCCGGCAATCAATCGCTCCACCGGAGCATAGTCATCGGTAAGTATCGGCAACTCATCCAGTGGCTTTCCCAGCGCCATCAGTTTTTCTGTCACCCGAAACCAGGTTCGTTCAAAGCCGAATCGGGCTTGAACCATCTCCGCCGGTCGTTCACTGTTGGTGGCACTCAAGACGAAGGTAACCCGTTCTGCACCAGGCACACCCTCCATCCAGAGATCGACGTGGGTGAACACCTCGCTGAGGGTTTTGCTGATGGCGCGAACGAGCCTGGGGTCGGGAAAGGCATCAACGATGTTCATGAGGTAGATACCGTCGG
>JAJNAU010000257.1 GCA_021462625.1 Shewanella sp. | reverse complement strand
CTACGTCGCTGCGAAGCGCTGTCTGCCGTGTCAGTGAGGGCGCATTATAGGGAGCAGATTTATTTGCGCAAGCGCTTTTTTGAAGAAAAATTTGTTTTTCTGCGCGTTTGATGGAATTTCGTCCTGACCTGTGATTTTTTAACCTTTATACTGTCAAAAAACGCCAATTTTAGGGGTTCAAGATGTCATTTTCTATTCGTTCTTATAAAGGAAAGTCTCCACAGGTCGGAGCAAATGTTTATGTTGATGAAAGCGCAGTGCTGGTTGGTGATATCGAACTGGCAGAAGATGCCAGCATTTGGCCACTGGTTGCCGGTCGCGGCGATGTTAACTTCATTAAGATAGGTAAGCGCTCGAATGTGCAGGATGGCAGCGTACTGCATGTCACCCGCACTTCAGCAAGCAATCCCTCCGGTCATCCACTGATTATTGGTGATGATGTGACTGTTGGACACAAGGCCATGCTGCATGGCTGTACCATTGGCAACCGGGTTTTAGTAGGGATGGGCGCTATTGTAATGGACGGCGTCATCATTGAGGACGATGTGATGCTGGGAGGCGGTTCTCTGGTCCCCCCCAACAAGGTCTTGCAAAGTGGCTGTCTGTACGTTGGCAGTCCGGCCAAACAAGCCCGGCCATTAACTGAAGCGGAGAAAGTATTCCTCAAACAATCTGCCGATAATTATGTCAGATTGAAAAATGAATATTTGCACGGAACACGCTGAGAAAGCCATCAACAATCCAGTGGTTCGCTTTTCGGAGCTAAGGAAGGTGCGAACAAGCCCTCGCACCGCTCTGGCTCATGGGCAAATTCGAGTTCAAGGTATTCAGGTGCAGCAAGGCGGGTTGCCTTTCATAGCGGAATAACACAGCAATCGTGTTTGCCCGAAAGCCCCGAAGGGCGAAGCCAATGCTGTTCACTTAGTATGTTTCCGTTACGTTTGAAAGAGAAAGATTGAACCACGAAGACCACGAAGAAAAGCTTTTCTTTGCTATCCCTTCGTGTCCTCTGTGTAGCGAGCGAAGTGAGCGCTTCGTGGTGAACTGCTTTTCAAAAACAAAAAGAGCCCTGCTTTAGCAGAGCTCTTTGTATATTCGCCTTAACTGAACGGTATTGCGAAGGGCGAGGCTGACAGTCCTATCTGCTTTGTTGCAGACTCGCTCCCTTTGTTATTTATTAAGCTTGATTATCCCAGGAATACATACCCTTCAGGGGCAAACTTTTCACTTGCCAGTTTTTTTTCAGCCAGATCTTCGATATCAAAACGGGCCTGAGAAAACACATCCAGTACGTTATCAGCATCAACCGGGTCTATCCCCGTCATTGCAGACAGCTTATCCAGTCCAATGACACAAAACAAAGTACGACCTTCGACCTGTACTGGAAATACCATCAGCTGTTTGTCGGCATCCCAACTCTGTAAATCAGGGAAAATGATATTTTGGTTCATAAAGCCTCCAAACGGCCTCTTAATGATGCTAATACCGCAGCGATATCCGGCATGACTTTACGCCATATTTTAAAGCTGATAGCCGCCTGTCCAACCAACATTCCCAAACCGTCAAGGGTATGTGCAACCCCTTGTGTCGTTGCCCAACGATTAAATACAGTCATGTCAGCGGAGTACATCATGTCGTAACACAGTGTGCCTGTATTAAAGATCTCAGCAGACACAGGCGGAAGCTCACCGGCCAGACTGGCAGACGTCGAGTTGATAACAATATCGAAGTCCTTCCCGGGAGCTGCCATTGCTTGAGCCTTAATACAGCCA
>JAJNAU010000256.1 GCA_021462625.1 Shewanella sp. | reverse complement strand
GACAGCCCCGAGATGCGCGACGCAGCTCGACGTTAATGGCCTGAGTCTTTAGCGAGAGCTGCAACTAATCAGTGATGCCAATCCGCATAGAAGATTGTTCTTCGCAGAGCGATGTCAGCCATTCAAGTACGAGCCAACTGGGTGACAACCTAGTGTTTCTATGATCAGACGCTTTGGTGACCTAATCGTGTGGCTGGCACGCTCCCATAAGGCGAATTTAACAGGCGCAAATGCTGCCCAGCACATTTTTGATTTATCCCGATAGACCTTCATTGGTTCTGATTGTCTTCAAGTCTTTTCTTTCTCGCTGAGTGAGTTAACTCCTAATGCGGATTAGTATGAGTCATCATCCAAAATAGCCGGTCACCACGGGTTCACCCTGTGCTACCAACTGCCGACCACGACTCCACACCCCATCAATTTTTAGCTCACTGTCAAGCAATACCATATCCGCATCAGCTCCTACTGCCAGCTCGCCTTTACCGAACAGCTTCAGGGTTCTGGCGGCATTACGGGTAACCATGGGCAACACCAGCGACAGCGGCATTTTTGCCCGCACACAGTCCACCAGCGTCTCAAACAAACTACCGACCCGTCCCACTTCCAGCGAGATCAGCTCGCCGCGTTCATTGAACACCGGCAAGCTAGCGTTGCCATCTGAGCTTAAACTGATACGGTCCGGCGATACCCCGGCCTCGATAGCTTGACGAATGGCATCCACCACAGGCACTTCGCCACTGGCCAGACAGGACTCATTAGTCGAAGTGGTGAAATCTATCATGCCTCCAACTTTGGCGAAGGCGATACCGGCTTCCAGCACCTGGGCACTGCGGTTGATATGGGTCGGATAAAACTGAGTCAGGGGAATATCTGTCTGCTCTGCCACATCATGAAGTATCTGCAGACGGGACTTACCGTCCCCCACATGCACAAACACTATGCCCGCCTTGCCGGACAACATGCCGCCTACACGGCACTGGGCCGCCACCCGCGCCAGCTCCGGCACAGTCAATTGGGAGCCCCGGTGATCGGCGATGGCAATCTCGCCCACCCCTATCACCTCATTCACCAACAGCAAATCCCGCTCAATATCACCTGTCAGCGTTTTAACCGGATAGGCGTAAGAGCCGGTATAGCAATAGACATTCAGCCCTTCCTCATTCAGTCCCCGGGCTTTTGCCAGCAACTCTTCCAGGGTACGGCTGACAGAATCTGTCCCCAGAGCCCCCACCAGAGTGGTGACGCCATACAGACTGGCCTCGGTGAATTTCATGGCAGGAGTACGGCTATGAAAGCCCCCCTCTCCGCCACCTCCGGTAATGTGGGCAAGTGGATCCACCAATCCGGGGATCAGAGTCATGCCACTGCCGTCAATCTCCTGTAGCCCCTGAGCAGCAATCTCAAGCGCTTTGCCGATGGCCAGCACTTTACCGGCGGCGAACAAAACATCCTGCCTGCCCAATGGCTCAGGGGAGTACAAATCTGCGTTGCGGATAAGGGTTAACATGGTGCGTTCCATCTGGTTATCTTGGCGTTCACATTAGCGAAAGCCAATACGGGTCTCAAGATACTGACCATACGGCTGTGACAGACCTCAGATTTGCGCATCCAGTGCCGGCAACCAAAGCCTGACACCCAGACCGCCGGCTCCGCAGACACCCAAAAAATGTCCGCAGGCCGAACTGAATGTTCGGCGCATATTCACGGGTATACAGCGCAATACCGTTCAGTTAAGGCGAATATAAAAAGAGCTCTGCTAAAGCAGGGCTCTTTTTGTTTTTGAAAAGCAGTTCACCACGAAGCGC
>JAJNAU010000255.1 GCA_021462625.1 Shewanella sp. | reverse complement strand
GCGTTAATGCAGTAGAAAGCGACGACAAACGCTGCCCGAAGGGCTCGGCTATACGCGCTTTACTCTTTGTTGCAAGGTATTTGCTTAGGCCACTAGGCGGCACACCTTGCGTCGCGATTAAAGCGCGTCTAGAACGAGCAAAATTCAACCATGAAAGGTCAACAGACCCTAACAACAAAGGGAGCCGATGGCTCCCTTTTGCTTACAAGCTGGCGCCTGATGATTCGGCAGTTTCGGATCCCAGCAGACGGCTGGACGAGATCTCAATTTTACGGGCCTTCATCGCCTCGGGAATTTCACGTACCAGCTCAATGTTGAGCAGGCCATTTTCCAGATTGGCACCGGTGACAATCACGTGATCCGCCAGTTGAAAAGTGCGCTCAAAACCGCGCTCGGCAATGCCTTGATGCAGATACTTACGCTCGGTGTCAGGCTCTTTACGCACGCCTTTAATCAGCAGTTTTTCACCTTCGCTGGTGATCTCCAGCTCATCCATCGAAAAGCCAGCCACGGCCATGGTGATGCAATAGCGGTTTTCACCCAGTAGCTCAATATTATATGGCGGGTAGCTTGAGTTGCCATTGTTGGCGGCTGCATGTTCGGCCGTACGAGCTAAGCGATCAAAACCAATGGTGCTGCGGAAAAGTGGAGAAAAATCATAGTTACGCATAGTCATATCCTTGTATTAAGCAATATGTTGAAACCTTGAAGGTTAACGCTATGTCGGGTCGAACCATTTCGCACCCAACTTATCACCAACCATTATTAATAAGGCTGGTAAACGACTGCCCCGAAGGCACAGTCAGATGAGCTTATCAGGCTCACCATAATAAATAGGGTCACTGTTTTGACTTTCAAGGGGAAAACAAAATTTTTTTCTCCCGCTTATCGGAGATACAAAAAAGCAGCCCGCAGGTTGCCTGATATATGATGGACGGTTGTTAGCGCTCGGCGCAGCTGTTGACCCGCTTTTTACCAACAAAATACCTGACACCTCTGCCTGAACTCAGTTCACTTCCGACAATGGTGCCCTTTTGCTGCAGATAATCGCGAAATACCTCAGCGTCTGTCTGCTGAAGATTAAGCACATCGATAACCGGGTAACCATCGCCACCGGCGGCGCTGAAGCCGGAAATCGCGAAGCTGTATGTTTCAGCAGGTGAAAATGGTCTACCCCCTATGCTGTATATGGTGGTCTGTCCGGCGTCACAATCCACATCCAAACGAATGTTACTGAGCTGCGCCAGACCGCCACCGGTCAGGGACGTGACTTTATCCAGATACCTTTGCAGCTGTGAGCCCGTCATGGTCGCCTTGGTGACGAAATTGCCAAAGGGCTGCACGGTCAGCACATCGCGATAACTGATGACGCCAGGTTCGATGGAGGCCCGCACACTGCCGGCATTGATCACCGAGAAATCCGCCTTGACCAGCTCATGATTGCGAAACGCCTCGCCCATCAGATAGCCAAGATTGGTTTGCCGACTGCGGACACTGTCACGCTGTCCGTCAAGAAACACTTCGGAATAGGCGATGCGCTGATCCAGCAGCTGCTCGCCGTTTTGTTGGTAAGGGGCAAGGATTTGCAGCATCATGGGATCTTCCGGTATCACAGGTCCCGCTGATTGACGCTGGCCATTAGCATCCTTCACTTTGAGGTTTACCGGGATCAGCCGATAGTCGAGCAGTTCCAGCTTGCCATTGAAGAAGCCGAAATCGGCACGCCCGACATACTTACCCCACTCGTAAGCCTGCATAATCCAAGTGCCATTCTGCTGATCCGGCACACACTCATCTCCCGGTTTGAAATCGGCATATT
>JAJNAU010000254.1 GCA_021462625.1 Shewanella sp. | reverse complement strand
AGGTACTGACGATTGGGGAGATTGGATACCCGATCGAGCAGGATCTGCTTGCGCAGCGCCGTCACTTCATCATCCAATGACTGAAATATCTTTCTTTTGATTTATTCGACCTTCAGGCTGGAAGTGTTGCCATTGAAAGTAAAGCTTCGCTGGGGCAGCTGAGAGAGCTATCAGCTGCGTAACTTGAGCTGATAATTTTGTCATGAAAATAGTTCAGGATGTCCCGTATTTGTATTTCAGGATCAGTATTTCTGATTGCTCTATCCGGTACAGAAACTGTGGCGGCGGCATACTTTATTCTGCCTTCTGCCTTCTGCCTTCTGCCTTCTGCCTTCTGCCTTCTGCCTTCTGCCTTCTGGTTGATACTTCGATTGTTTTGCGTCATCCTAGTTTGAAGATCTTTGCCAGTGCAACAATATCAGCATGAAAAATCGTAGAAGCCAAGTGGACCCAAGTAAAATAGTAAGCACAGATGTCCCGGTAGTTTCACTTGTTGTAAAGACAGATGGATGCTTAGATTTCGGGCACACTATAATTGTAATTGAATTAGTTAATAATATTTACATTGCTGACTTTGTGATTCATGAGCATCATGCACTGCTTAGTCGTTACCGTCCTAAAGATTACAAGAAACTAATGATGTCAGGCAATCTGGACGCCAAAGTAAGAGTAAAAGTGTTGCCAGTACCAGAGGTAACTAACGGTGAAAGTGAAAATTCAACATTCAGTCAGAAATACGGGAAATATTCGTCTAAATCCTGGTCAGTACCATGGCACATTACTGCAAAATTATTGAATAAAATAAATTTTGATGCTAAGTTTCGAGCAGATCCAAGTCGTTTTTATTCTAACTACAAATATAGCCTAATAGGCACCCTGCCCGGAATTATACCCGTGAATAAAAATAAAAACTCATTCAATTGCGCTAACTGGGCCGTAATGATGTTAGCTGAAGCTGGGATAACTAATCAGGGGGGAATGTTGATCGATTTTCCTTCAACGTTAACCCTTTCAGGGACACAATCTGGATGGAGATTAGGAACCTTGATAGGGCTTGGATCTATAGTCGCTTTGTATTTGTTAACAGTGTTGGGTCCCTGATGAATGGCTTGGTTGCTCCGTATCGAGATTCCTATATTCTCGTGACTGGATAGCCAAGTTCATTCAGCAGTTAAGGACAGCAGCACATGCAGATTAAACTCCACGCTAATGCCACCACCACTCCGAAGATCCGCAAACAGATCCAGGAATCAACCAAGCCAGTAGCAGTACTCGCCCGAGAGCTCGGTGTGGCTGAGTCGACTATCCGTCGCTGGAAGCGTCGAACCACGGTAAATGACGGCTCTCATACCAAGCAAAAGCGAGTTCGAGGTATTCAGATAAAGGAAGGCTGGTTGCCTTTCAAAGCGCAATACCAAAGCAATCGTGATTGCTCGAAAGCCCCGTAGGGCGAGGCTGACAGCCCTATCTGCTTTGTTGCAGTTCTCGCTAAGGACTAGGGCCATTAACTTCAAACTGCGCCGCGCATCTAGAGGCTGCCAGTACTCGCAGAGCACGCACGGGACTTATTCGCACCTTCCTTAGTCTCAGACATCCTGCGGTGGCTTGATAAAGCCCTGGAACCCGTGGATATCCAAGCCACTGAAGTTTTTCAGCTGTACCTCCTCCTGAATACCGGTAATGATCACCTGGATGCCCAGCCCTCTGGCGATATTGATCAGTGCCCGGCACAATTGGCTGCTGTGTTGGTTTTCATCATAATGGGCAAAGGCCTGATCCAGTTTGACATAGCTTGGACGCAGAGTTTGCAGGTAATTCATTGAGCCAAACTGGCGCCCAAAGTGGTCGATGC
>JAJNAU010000253.1 GCA_021462625.1 Shewanella sp. | reverse complement strand
AGAAAGCAAGCGGTCAAATATTGCACAAATCAGAATTCTGCCTTAGGGCTGAGTAATATTTAACCAAAGCCTGCAACTTGAGTATGTAGGTGGTATTCAGTTTAAATCTGTCATTTTATGTCCGAATTTGAAGCCAAGACGTTGCATGGTGAAAAAATAAACAAAGTGAAATTCCGTCCTGATTGATTTCAAAATATTTTAATTCTATTAAATGGAAATTGGCGCTATATTAATATTCAAAATATATAACTATAATTGCATTTGTAAATAAAATTTTGGATCAGGAAATTAGAGCATTCTTTGTTTTTAAATCAATTTATGAAACCGGCAGCGCCCGACTTGTTGCCGAGATGTATAATATTTCACAGTCAAAAGTGAGCCGCTATCTGTCTGGCTTACGTGACCTCTATGCGAACACTCTCTTTATCCGTAAAAAAACTGGTTTTGTACCCACTACCCGGGCTCATCAGCTTTACCCTGTGATCAATCAGATGGTGTCGCTGACAGAAAATCTGATCCAGCAAAACAGTCGAGATGTGGAGGTGAAGGAGTGTGTGATCGCTGTTCCCCCCACCTTTTCGGTGGGGCTGCCTGACTACCTCGAAAAGACCCTGAAACTGATTTATCCCGGCCTGTCTTTTGCGGTGAAGCCGACACGTCGTGGTATCTGTGAAGATGTGGTCAAAGGTAATGTCAGTATCGCCGTCACTCACAGAGAATGTACCCGCACCGCTGATTGCAGCAAGCAGGGTGTTTCTCTGATTACCGCTGAGCAAGTGTGTGATGGTGGAGTTATCTATGTGGTGGCTGCTGAAAGTCACCCGCTGTGGGCTCAGGATGAACTGCTACTGGAGGATATTGCCCAGTATCCTTTTGTGGTCACCCAGCTGCCAGGCTTTAACGATGAAGAGGATCCCTTTGAGGTATTTTGTGCCAAGCAGGAGATGAACCTGAATGTGACCCAGCGTTCCGCCAGTCTGGCCACTTTGTTGGAAAGTCTGATGCAGTCCAATGCCGTGTCTTTCCTAGGCACGGTCTGTGCGGCCGAGTTTATGAACCGCTTCCCGGGTATGAAGGTGATGGCCCTGTCCGAGGCTGAGTTTGCAAGGTTGCATAACAGAGTTTCACCACCTAAATATGGCCTTATCTGTCGCCTGGATCGCCGAGAGAAAATCCCGCCGATGCTTATCACTGCGATCAAGAGTTATATCATGGAGCAGGTAAACGCGAACTAAGGAAGGTGCGAATAAGTCCCGTGCGTGCTCTACGAGTGATGACAGCCCAGAGATGCGCGACGTGGCGTAGTTCATTGAAAACTACCTTGGGCTGCCGATAGCCGAGGGATTTCCTCGGCCGTTCATTGATTCGGTTTGCAGCCAGAGCAATTAAGTCCTCATCAATGGTTGTTAAGTCTGTCCCTTTAGGGATGTACTAAACAGCGTCATCCAGCGAGAAATGACGGCTTCAGCAGAGAGCTGCTTAAGCTGCTCAACATCGATTTTAAGTACCAGGTGATAGTGATTGGACATCACGGCATAGGCGCAAACATCAATGCAAAAGACGCTGGCAAGTTGTTTGATTTTATCAACAATCCAGCCGCGCCTGTGCTCATAGCTCTGTCCAGACTGGCTATCCTCACCACACAGGAATGCCCTGCGAACACAGCGATTAATCACGTGATAAAAGGGCGTTGACTCAGCATCGATAAGTTGTCGGCGTGCGGCAGTCATCATTCAACTCAACGGGGATGAAGAGTTACTTCCAAGCCTAGTCGAGGGATTGGCAGAGTTCAAAAGCTATGGCTGCTGAGATGGTCACCTCGGTCTCGGCATCGCAATGTGCCATGATTTAGGTGCTCAAAATCTGACTCGAGGTGACCGTCATGAAC
>JAJNAU010000252.1 GCA_021462625.1 Shewanella sp. | reverse complement strand
CATCAGAGCCATGTCAGCCATTCGAGTACAAGCGAAATTGGTGACGGCATAGTGGTTCTCTGGCTAAACAATTTGGTGCCGTAATCCTGTGACTGACAGGCTCCCGTAGGGCGACTTTTAAAGGCGTGCATACTGCCCAGAGCCCTCTTGATTTATCCCGATAGACCTTCGATTGCTCTGATTGTCTTCACACCTTTAAATTCTCGCTGAGTGACTAACCTCCTATGCGGATTGGTATAACTTCAAACTGCGCCGCGCATCTAGAGGCTGTCAGCACTGGCAGAGCCCCCACGGGACTTGTTCGCACCTTCCTTAGAACTTAGCTTCCATCGCCAGACTAATATTGCGGCCTTTACCAATGGCAACGTCTTTATCCATGCCGCCACCGAGATACTCTTTATCGAATAGGTTCTGCACATTCATCCGTACACCAACCTCTGTACCACTGATATCCCAGGTGTAAGCGGCACCAAGGTCAAAGCGAACATAACCCTCTTTCACTATGGTATTGTCCTGGTTAGCAAAGCGATCTCCCACATACAGCGCGCCGAAGTTTAATGCTAAAGCATCGGACACTTCATAACGGGTCCAGATATTGGCGGACCATTCAGGGGCATCAACCGGCGTTTTGCCATCCAACACTGGGGCATTCTTATACTTGGCATCCAGGTACATCATGGAGCCTGTGATAAACACAGAATCAGTCAGCTGACCCTGAGCACCCATTTCAAAACCTTTGCGGTGCTGCTCACCATCCTGAGTGGTGATCTTGTCAACTTCACCAACCGGAGTAGTCAGATCCTGAGTAACCACGCGGTTTTCAACAGTAATGTCGAACACAGCCGCAGTCATCAGCAGGCCGCCGTCAAACAGCTCCCACTTGGTACCGATTTCATACTGAGTGCCATATTCAGGCTTCAGGTTCACACCATTGTTGGCATCTTCAATATCGTTAACTGATCCCTTCGGCATAAAGCTCTTGGAGTAGTTTACATAGATGCTGCCGTAGTCAGTCGGTTCGTAAATCACGCCAAACTTAGGAGACAGGGCATAGGCATTGTTACCGGCGCCATCTTTCTTCTGCTCGTCATAGCGAACACCCGCCAACGCTTTCCAGTTTTCAGTCAGAGTTACCAGATCCTGAACATAGAAACCATAGTGCTTGTATTCAGACGGATCTTTAGGGGTCGCGTTGTGATAGTTAACGTCAGGCGCCACAATTTGACCTGGCATCACAGTGGCCTTGTCACCGTATTCAGCTTGCTGCTGGTAGAAGTAATCCAGCATATTGGCACCAATCAGGAACTGGTGCTCAAAGCTACCTGTGCTGAAATTGCCAATAAAGTCCATATAGGCGGTTTTGTACTGCCAATCATCGTGACGATCGAATGGACGTACTGTGTAACCATCTTCAAATGGGTTTTCATTGTAAGTTGGTGAAGAACCAAAGCGCTGACGCTCATACATCTGATGGTTATAACCGGTTTTCATCTTCCAGTTATCATTGATATGCCATTGCACGCCGGCACCAATATTCTGCACATTGATGTCGATAAAGGCCCAAGGCAATTCCCAGATCTTGTCTTCTTCACCAATCACCTGACCTATCTTGTCACCAGTACTGTACAACCAGGCGCCAGAGTCCAGGCCAGCCTTATCGGCAGTGTTGTCATATTTAACAGACAGAGTGATATCGTCGGTCAGGTCGAAGTCCAGCGCCAGGAAAGTCAGCAGACGATCGCGCTCTTTATTCTCACCGTTCTGGTATTCGGTCCAGTAAGTGGTGTCCTGCTTAACCAACACACTGCGGTAGCGCACTGTGCCCTCTTCATTGACCGCCCCACCGGCATCCATCTGGAAACGGGTTGAACCTTTTTCATCGGTATCGAAACCTAAGG
>JAJNAU010000251.1 GCA_021462625.1 Shewanella sp. | reverse complement strand
TGTAGAACAACTACACCACAGTCGCGTTGCTTTGTATAAAACAACGACAAAGTGCTGCAAAAACCATCTTCAAAGGTCAACAGACCCTAGTCACAAAGCGCGGCTTTCGGCGAATTGCTGTGGTTCAGTTTGGGTAATTACTTTTGTGCAGCGAAGGCTGTTTTTACCTTCAGGCGCATTCATCCTCACATCTACTACCGGCTATCGAGGGTACCGGCATGTTGTTGTTATTTGCTTGCTGCTGATAACTTGTTTAACGCAATGGCAGGGTTGGCACACAAGCCCCGGGGCAGGTAGAATTGGCGGCCTTTGCATACTGAGATGAGACACAATGCGGGTTATAGGTATAGAAACATCCTGTGATGAAACCGGGATTGCCATTTATGACGACCAGGCAGGAATCCTGTCCCATGCCCTATACAGTCAGGTTAAACTGCATGCCGATTATGGTGGTGTGGTGCCTGAGTTGGCTTCCCGCGACCATGTTCGCAAGATTATTCCACTTATTCGTCAGGCGCTGGCGGATTCGGGTACCCGCGTTGACGATATCGATGGTGTGGCTTACACCAAAGGGCCAGGATTGATTGGCGCTCTGCTGGTCGGCGCCTGTGTCGGCCGCTCTTTAGCTTACGCCTGGGGGATGCCAGCGGTAGGTGTGCATCATATGGAAGGGCACCTGTTGGCGCCCATGCTGGAAGAGGATGCGCCAGAGTTTCCCTTTGTGGCGCTCTTGGTGTCCGGTGGACACTCCATGCTGGTTGATGTGCAAGGCATAGGTCAGTACGAGGTGCTCGGTGAGTCCATTGACGATGCTGCCGGTGAGGCGTTTGATAAAACGGCCAAGCTGATGGGGCTGGATTACCCTGGCGGCCCACGTCTGGCCAAACTGGCTGCGCAGGGACAACCTGCCATGTATAAGTTTCCCCGCCCCATGACCGACAGACCCGGGCTGGATTTCAGTTTTTCAGGTCTGAAAACCTTTGCTGCCAATACCATAGCTTCTGAGCCTGATGATGAGCAGACCCGTGCCAACATCGCCCGCGCCTTTGAAGAGGCGGTGGTGGATACCCTGGCCATCAAATGTCGTCGCGCCCTAAAGCAAACCGGTCACAAGCGGCTGGTTATTGCCGGTGGCGTGAGTGCCAACGTGCGTCTGCGCCAAGGGCTTGCTGAATTAATGCATTCAATCGGTGGCAAAGTGTATTACCCAAGGGGGGAGTTCTGTACGGACAATGGCGCCATGATCGCCTATGCCGGATTGCAACGATTGAAAGCCGGACAGATTGAGCCGCTGGCGGTCAAGGGGCAACCAAGATGGCCATTGGATACTCTTGGACCTGTCTGAGTGCGACTGCTGTTCATTGAAACGGCACGCAGGCGCCGTTTTTTATGCCCCTTTCCGGTTGCGACCACTAACTGTTTGAATCACCAGTAATTGAACTGGTTTATGAGTGATTTGCGCTATATTCCACTACCCTTGGGGGTGTGTTGCCCGTTTTTTGCGGCGTCCCGGTATTTTGTGGGACCTGAATGCGGGTGACACCTGCTCTACGCAACTGGGGCTGGTGGTGTTTCTGTCGGTACTGCTGGATTTTTTTGCCGCATTCTTTGTGGGTGTGATTGGTGAAGAGCTCAGATTCCATCACTTCTGGCGTGTTTACCCTCCGCTGACCATAGATGCCATTACTGAGCCGCTGCCCAGCATCACCTCTGTGCTGTCACTGCAATCGAAGCAGACAGATACCTGTGTCTCCGAGCCGGAGTTGAGCATCGCCGAGCAGGTCAGTCAGGCACTGGCAAGCCGGGCGTTGCCCTGCAGCAAGAAGGGGGGGGAAACACTTCGGGCTGATAGCCGAATAGGTGGATACCCTATTTGCTGAGTTGATGGGCAGTGGTCAGTTGGGGA
>JAJNAU010000250.1 GCA_021462625.1 Shewanella sp. | reverse complement strand
GCCTGCTGACCTAACGCGGTGCGATCAACCAGGAAGAGGATGCGCCTGAAACGTTCGGCTTTTAGGAATCGGTACATCAGGCCGATGATGGTGCGAGTCTTGCCTGTTCCGGTGGCCATCGCCAAAAGGCAGTTAGCCTGATTGCGCGTTAGCGCTTCTTCAACCTTTTGTATGGCTTTGACCTGGTAGTCGCGTAGCTTGAGGTAGTTAAAGCCCTCGTTCTTGAGCTTCTCTTCTGCCGCCCTTTTGCTACGGGTTAACCGGTCAAGCAGGCCTTGGGGTGAGTGGAAATTCTGAAGAGGTTTTGCCAGATTGGCCGGTTCACGCAGATCACGAAACCAGGTACCGGACTGCTCTGCAAGCTGTTTGATAAATGGCCGGCCATTGCAGGAGTAGGCAAAGGGAACTTGAAAGTGACCCTCATCACCTTTGGGCCAGGCGATCGTTCGACCTTGCAGAGCCCAAGCTGGTTGCATGTTTGCTGTGGGTGTGAAGCCGGCGGCATAGCGTTCAGCTTGTTGAATTTTACCGGCAACGTTGACGTTTTCGCGTTTTGCCTCAACGATTGCGATAGGAGTCAGGCCGGCAAAGAGTACGTAGTCAGCAGACTGTTTTCCTTGAGTGGGCCATTCGGAAATAGCCAGATTCTTGCCCTTCTCGGGGCGAGCCCCTTTTTTATAGGTCAGCTCCTGGGTGTCTGCTCGCCATCCCGCGTTGATTAGCTGCTGATCGATCAGAATGCGGGTTAGCTCTTCATTCAACGTAAATTGGGCTGAGGCTTGTTGTGTTTCCTCGATGACCTTACTGGTATCTGGAGGAGACTCTTTTTGGGCGATTTGAAGCTCTGTGAGTTTGCGTTCAAATTCTATTTTTTGCCTGTTTAACTCTGCTTCAGTATCCGTTACCAGTTGTTCATAGGCCCGAGCTTCCGCATCCATTTGCTCCGCAAGCACCACGTATTCTTCTTTTTCTCGCGTGGCCAGCTCGGCTAGCTGCTGGTTAGTTTCGAGTTGCTGGTTTGATTCAACCAATTGCGCCTTAAGCTGCTCAATTTCGGTCTGCAGTGCTCTCAGCTGATGACTGGGGTCTTGGGGTGGTTTGAAGGGGCCTGGCTTGAACTGTGTTCCCTGATTACCAAAGCTCTGGTGATACCAAATAGCAAGGGCTCGGGCCATCTTCAAGCCATCCATTGCCTCTTTGTGTCGAGTTTGGAACTGGTGGGTTGCCTTGTTGCCTTCAATACGTAGCGTGTGAAAAAGGTCGCGAATGGTCGGGTCTAGCCGTATCTCGCGATTGAGTTTCCAAAGCAGGTCGGCTTGGGTGGTAGTTTCGTCAAACCGAATTCCTGATCGGGCGGCTAGATCTTGAGCAAGCGCTTCGCCTAACTGACGGAGTTTGATCAGGGTTGTATTCGGATCGCTCGAAAATGCACGCTCTGCTGCTGAAGCAAGCTGCAGGAATATTGGAGTATAGGCACTCAAAAAATTAAAATTGGCTGAATCTGGCATCCATCCCATCCGCGAAAACGAGTATTATTGCTTATACTCTGAGACAAACTCTAAATAATTCACTTACTTCAAATTTGAATTGGTCGCTCAGCTTTTCTATCGTTTGTAGTTTAATACCGCTTGCAATCTCTATATTCAGATCAACATGTTGCAATATGACCTCTGTGTCATGCCACACCGGTGACTTTCAACTAATAATTACCTTAAGCCGCAGAGATGAAGCTTTGTCATTTCTCTATTGCAAAGTTAAATCCGATTGTGCGGGTTAGGATAGCATAATTCACATAACCATATGAATATATGAGTGAATTACATTCTGATATCACACTACTTAGCTACATAAGGACAATATTTCATTTGTAATGTGTTGATAACACATGCGCACTAATAACTACTCAGTTGAATCAAC
>JAJNAU010000249.1 GCA_021462625.1 Shewanella sp. | reverse complement strand
TTTTTCACATCCAAAATGTCAATAACTATCATGGAAAACTTAAGGCGTGGGTCGCAAGATTCAGGGGCGTGGCAAGCAAGGATCTTCACAAATATGTAGGCTGGTTAAGGTGGTTTGAGCAAACGGAAAAGTCAAAGCAAACAATTGAGCAGTTTTTGACATATGTTTGTCACCACTCAGCTTCAACAAAGCTCGCTAACTTAGCCATATTCCAGAAATTACTGTTATATTCCTAATTCATTATGTTTATTTAAACATCCCTGCTGATTAAAAAGTTATCTCACATTCAACAAATATACAACGGGGAGCTCATAGGGCGATGCCGCTAACGTTTTTCAAACAGTTTATAAACATAAATACACCAACCATGGAAGCAAAAACAATCGGTTAAAATATGATTATTTAGCCCTGTAGACATGCAACAAATGTATCGCTCAAAAAACGAGCATTTATGTAATTACCCTGATGTTGCCCAATACTTCATCTGACTCATCATGGACGCCAAAGGCAGCATTCCGTAGCTGTCCGAGGCTGCGCTAATCTCCGCCATTGGGCATACTGATAAACGCCGGTATACTCTCTCTGTGCTGCCTGACACATCCCTGTCGCCTATGATGGTGATGTCTTCGACTCCCCCTTTACTGATTATGCCATCCACCGGATAGAACAGGCTGTACCCAGTCAACACCCGGCTGTTAAACAATTTGGGGCGGATAGAGGCTTGTGTCACCGGGCCTTCTCAGTACAGTCGCCACTTCTGGCCACCCGGCCAACTGTTTCTCAGGCCAGGGAAAACACAAACGGGAAAAATTGGGAACAGCATGGGGAAAATTCCTGTTTGTAACGAAAACAGGAAGGAAAGTGCAGATTTACTCGTCAGTTTCGCCAAAATCCAGGCTGCCATTGAGCTCGTTTCTTTGCTGCTGCAAATGCGCTTTCTGCGCCTTGAGGAGCGCCAGCTGACGACTGCGGCGGCGCCTCTTACACAGGCGGATCACCTCCAGCTTCTGGGCATCAGTAAACTGCTGCCAGTGGAACCGTTCGTCACGACTGCGCATACAGCCAAGGCAGTAACCCCGGTTGTCGGTTTTACAGATCCCCAGACAGGGGCTGGGAATATCAAAAAAGCCCAACTGCTCCATGATGATTCTTCAACACAAGGTGAATTAACACTCTATGTATAACATCTGACAGAGGTTTTAAATAGACAGCACCATGATTTCACTTGTCAGCAACAACACAATAAACCTACTCTTAAGCTTGTCCCATGCCACGCCCCAGTTTTTTGGAGAAGTATATGAATCCCAATCGTTTTATCGCCTTTCTGTTTGGAACTCTACTGTTAGCTTCCTGTGCCGGTACACCGCCCAGAACCGACTACAATGTTGATTTCAACTTCAGCAAGCTGGAAAACTTCACTATGTTGCCCGCCCCCATCACAGATGACCCCATCAGTGCCGAGCGGATCAGCAATCAGCTCAGCCGGGAACTGCAGGCCAAGGGCTTCAAGGACTATCCCGGAAGGCCGGATTTTCTGGTGGGTTTCAATTTAACCACCCATGACAAACCCAATGACTCCAACGTGTCTATCGGACTTGGAACCGGTACCTGGGGTCGCAGTGGTGGCATCAGCGTTGGCACTGCGGTGGATCTGCCAAAGGGTAAAGATGCCAAGGAGCAGATCATCGACATCCGCATTTATGACCCCAGCCGCCGACTGATCTGGCGCGGCACCGACAGTTATGATTTCAGTAGTGGTGGCGATAAAAAAGCGCAGGCGGCTCAAAAAGCCGTGGCCAAAATCCTCACAAAGTTTCCGCCCCAGCCAGCAAATCATTAGGGTCTGTTGACCTTTCATGGTTGAATTTTGCTCGTTCTAGACGCGCTTTATTCGCGACGCAAGGTGTGCCGCCTAGGGGCCTAAGCAAATACCA
>JAJNAU010000248.1 GCA_021462625.1 Shewanella sp. | reverse complement strand
TGTCGCCGATCATGCAAAACTGATCCACTAACGATCATCGAAAACTGATCCACTTGGTATTATCCGTTTCATTTGGATGCGGGTAATTTATGCTAACCAAGGAGATATTTGTGGATATCCATGTTCGCTTTAGACAGGGTCACAGCATGCGTAAAATTGCTCGTGATCTAGGCATTTCTCGCAATACCGTGAAGAAGCATTTGCAGCGGCATTGTTTGCCAAACTATGCCGACCGTCCATCATGCAAAACTAAGCTGGAGCCTTTTAAACCCTATCTGGTTAAGCGGATTTCTCAAGCATTACCTGACTGGCTTCCCGCTACCGTCCTATTTGATGAGGTAGCACAGCGTGGTTATACCGGTGGGATCGCACAGCTTCGTCGTTTTGTGCGCCAGTATCGACCAACAACTCTCGTTGAACCTGTCGTTCGTTTTGAGACTCTGCCAGGCCAGCAATTGCAAATTGACTTCACTACTATCCGAGGTGGCAAAAAGCCGTTAAAAGCCTTCGTAGCAACCCTTGGGTTTTCTCGCGCCTGTTATGTCAGGTTCTTCGATAATGAGCGTGCAGAAACCTGGCGACAGGGTCTGCAAGAAGCATTTGAATATTTTGGTGGTGTGACTGAGCAGGTGTTATGCGATAACGCCAAGGCACTGATTATTGAGCGAGATGCCTACGCTGAGGGTGAGCATAAGCTGCATGCTGAGATGTTACAGATGTCCAAAGACTATGGCTTCAAGCTGATTGCTTGTAAGCCTTATCGGGCGAAAACCAAGGGCAAAGTGGAGCGGTTCAATCATTACCTTAAAAACAGTTTTGTGCTTCCGTTAATCACGGAGTTACGAGCTCAGAGATTAGAGCTGGATGCCGAAATCGCCAATGCAAAAATTGGCCCTTGGTTACAACGTATTGCACATCAGCGAACTCACGGTACAACACAGGAAAAACCTGCGGTACTGCTGAAACAAGAGCGGGATGCACTACTGCCGTTGCCATCGTTTGTACAACAAGAATATATGACCGTAGAGCCTGTAACGATTGCTGTCGTGCCACCGACAAACCTATTAAATCTACAGCATTCGATGGCGGTGTATGATTCGCTCCTGGGAGGTCAATATGCTACTGCATGAGCAAATCAGGCACCTGTGTGAATCTTTTAATCTGGTGGCGCTTGAGGAACATTGGCCACGCTTGGCAGAGCAGTGTGTTGTGCAGGAAAAGAGCTATGGTGAGTTTTTATTGGCACTGCTACAAAATGAGCAAGCATGTCGTGATGAACGCACGCGCAGCATGTTTAGCCGGATGACTGGTTTCCCTGCTCACAAGGATCTAGGGAGCTTTGATTTTGAATTTGCCTCTGGCGTCCCCAAACGACAAATCCAAGAACTGAGTTCGTTAAGCTTTATTGAGCGGCATGAGAACATCGTTCTCTTAGGTCCCAGTGGGGTTGGGAAAACTCATCTTGCGATAGGGTTAGGCTTGAAAGCCGTGCAGGCTAAAAAGAAAACCCGCTTTGTTTCCGCAGCCGATTTGATGTTACAGCTATCGACAGCCAAGCGGCAGAACAAACTCAAGCAGTATATGTCGCGTTCAATTATGGCTCCCAAGCTGCTGATCATTGATGAGATCGGGTATCTGCCGTTTGGTCGAGAAGAAGCAAACCTATTTTTTAATGTAATCGCGAAACGGTATGAACATGGCAGCATTATTCTCACCAGCAACCTGTCCTTTGGACAGTGGCCAAGCTCTTTTGCAGACGATGCAACGCTCACGGCAGCAATGCTGGATAGGTTGCTTCACCATAGTCATGTTCTTCAGCTCAGTGGAGAGAGTTATCGTTTAAAAGATAAACGTCGCTCAGGGACAATACCTGAGTAAATGGGTGGATCACTTTTGATTGATCGTAATTAGCCAAAAAATGGATCAGTTTTCGGTGATCGTTGACA
>JAJNAU010000247.1 GCA_021462625.1 Shewanella sp. | reverse complement strand
AATCCATGGGAAGGTGTTTGGCAAAAACATCAATATCCCGCGCTTGGCAAAACTCAGCGGTCACGAGTAGCTCTTTAGAAAATTCAGACAAAAAAAATCAGCCGCAACTAAGGTTGCGGCTGATTTTTTTTGTCTTATAACGGCGTTTTGTCACCGCACAGTTTGGCGTTCACCGCGAAGGACTACCCCAGGATGTTAAAGCGCATCTGCGGCCGGAAGAACTGAGCGGTTATCTGGGTAAAGGCAACCCACAGGGTAAAACCACACAGTAACGCGCCCGCGGCGGATATCAGCCACATCGTCGTACTTGATAATCCTGTCAGAATATAGGGCAACTGGGCAGGTGTATCGGCAAATTGCTCCGCCACTTGCGGCGGCATAAAAGGTAAAGTGATAAACAGAGCCAGCCCAGCCATCCCCAGCAATCGCAGCAGCATAAGCCCGGCTTTTTGTCTGCCCACACAACCCAGCACCAACAGCAGCACCAGTACCCACAGCAGTGGCAACCAGTTAAGCCAAAGTCCGCCTGTCGCGAGGACTGACAACAGTGCCAGCAGTAACATCAGGCGTTTGGGCATGGCCGTTGGCGCAGAATTAGACATGGACGGCTCTAAATCAGTGGCGCTTGCCGGCGGTCAGCTTGGATTCAAGCTCATTGGGTGGGATCACCACACCTAAATCACCTTCGATCGGAAACGCGGCAACTAGCAATTGATCATCTTCCATGCCCGGCACCCAGCGTTCGAGAAAATCACGAACCGGGATAGACAGTGGTTCACAGTCCTGCCAGTCATCTACTGCCCAGGCCCGAGCGGCCTCTTCAGATGGCCACATAGGGATGCAGTCTTCATCTTCAGTGGTCAGCATGACGCAGCCGTCTGTGTCCTGCAGTGTCCAGATCGCTTCACTGCTTTTAATTTCTGCGACCATAAAGTCGTAGCGGGCTTCGGGAGTCATGACTGACAGCTCAGCCAGGGATTTGTTTTTCTTGGTCATGGCCTGTGTTCTCATTTCAATGCGGGCCAAATGGCCTGTATGAGTACCGGTAAGCCCCAGAGCCGCTGCCCGGGGGAGAGGTATTGAGGCCAGAGCATATCCTATCTAGCAGCCTTATGCTACCTGGATGCCTCGGGCGCATGGCTGGCGCCAACCACTGTGTGCCGTGCAGGTAACTGGGTCTTGAGTTTTTGATCTATTGCGGTGTTGTCCTGCATGCCCACAAACAGTGCTGCGCCCGGTCCATGGGTGAAGATCTGTACGTCGATGACGTCGTGCCCGGAAGTGGTCCAACCGGTGTAGGTGGCCTCATCGATCAGGTTTTTAACCCGTGTGGTAACCTGATCCTGATTATCGTCCTGAACATCGCTGAGCGCCTGCTCAAACAGCATTCGCTGGTGCTCGGTCAGTTGCAGGCCTGTTTGAACCTGCAAAATGTTGTCCAGGTCTGCTGGAGAGGTGAGCAACTGCTGGGCGATATCATCTGGCAGCATTTTGACTTTTTTCAGCAGATCGGCACGTCATTAGTTGATACCGGCACGCCCCAGCGACAGACCGTCGGTGGAGTGGTCAGCCGTCGCAACCACCAGGGTGTCACCGCGCAGACCGACAAACTCTTTTACCAGTGTCAGAGCCTGGGTGAAATCTTTCATTTCAGCCATGGCGTAGGCTATGTCGTTGGCATGAGCGCACCAGTCCATCTGGCTGGCTTCCACTACCAGCAAAAAGGATCTGTCTGTGGCCTCCATGCGGGACAACGCCGCCTTGGTCATTTTGGTCAGACGATTGGGCTGGGCACTGCCCAAAGCTGGTGGCATGCCCCGGGAGGCAAAAAGTCCAATTGCAGGTAATGTCAGTTTATCCAGAGATCCCAGTCGGTTAAGATATTGATAGCCTTGCTCCTGAAAGCGGCTTATCAGGTTAGGGTCTGTTGACCTTTGAAGATGGTTTTTGCAGCACTTTGTCGTTGTTTTATACAAAGCAACGCGATTGTGGTGTAGTTGTTCTAC
>JAJNAU010000246.1 GCA_021462625.1 Shewanella sp. | reverse complement strand
GGTCCCGGGCGTGCTCTGCGAGTGCTGACAGCCTCGCCCTACGGGGCTTTCGAGCAATCACGATCTCTTTGGTATTGCGCTTTGAAAGGCAACCCGCCTTGCTTTATCTGAATACCTCGAACTCGCTTCTGCTCATAAGCCAGAGGTGCGAGGACTTGTTCGCACCTTCCTAAGATGTAAAAGCAATGTGGTATTATAGCAGCGCCAGCCTGGCCACAAACCAAGCGTGGCTGGCCAGCAAATTTGACTGCACACCGTTTAACGAAATAACGGCAGAGTTTTGCATAAAGGTTTCGTAGTGGGGGAAGTTGTCCAGGTTAAGAGGATCCCAGTCATCCAGCTTTTGATTGCGGATCTCATCAGCCATTTGCTGTGATGCCAGACTGTCTTCCCAGGCTTTACTGCGTTGGTTGTAAATCCAGGTGATTGTTACCTTTTGTCCGGCTTTGACACCAAACACCCTGTTTTGTCGGGTCTCAAGCTCTTGAGTGTGAAACAGCCCTCGCTTTGCGTAGCTGCTGAGTCCATTATTGGCAAGTTCTGTCTGCTGACTAAAAGCCTGAATAAGTTCTTTAAGTCTGGTGCTGCCGTCTTTAAATACCAGATTGTCGCCAAATTCTTTCAGACCAAACGAATCACGCAGTGGGATAAATAATGCCTTTAATGATTTATTGATATTGGTCTTTTCAATATCGATTGTTGAGATTGGCATGCCTGAGTGCCATTCTGTCTGCGGAAAATAAGGGCATTTGGTATTGATAAACACATACAGACGGCTGACGCCGCGGGCGAGCAAAGGCATGATGCCCAGATTTTCCATTAGCCCGCCATCTGAATGAGCATATTCCTCAGCGATTTTAGGGGCATGGTTTTTGGTCTGGATTGGCACGTAATAAAATTCAGGGAAACCCAGGAATTTCAAACCAAGCATGTCGGTAAACGCCTGCGGGGCGGCACTCGTGCTGGCCATAATATCAGACAGAGAAAATGCTCTTTCATTGGACCAATTGCCATTATGTAGTGCGGCTCGTCTGACCGTCATTACCTGCTGACCATTAAGTTTTCCTTCCCGATATGCCCCTTTGCAATCATATCCAAAGGATTCTAAGTATCCACCGCCAAAGTAATCGTCAGGTGTAAACAGATCATCGTCTGCCCATTGTGTCCGGATCCCTGAATACAGAGAGGTATACTCCACCGGGTATTTTTGCCTGAAATTAAGACCATCATGGTTAAGCAGGGTTGCCCCCACAATCATGAAAGGGGTATTGCTGCGTTGAAGTTGAAAATCTGTGGTGTTAAGCCGCCCGGACTGGGCCAATGCCATATTTCTTGTCAGCGCAGCATCGAGAGTCTGCTGGCTGAAGCTGAAGGATTTATCCGGCAGGTGCAAATCAAAGGGTTTGAGAAATATACGACCTATCACATCGGCATAACTTTCATCACCTTCGCCACTGAGAACGGCTTTCAGTAACGGAGCCATTACACTTGCGTTGGTCAGGCAGGATTGAAAACTGCCCGGTACGACATGTTTGGCCGCTTTTTCATCAAGATGGTTTGGTTGCTCAACACCGGCGAAATATTTGACCAATTGCTCATTATTGAGAAACAAAAAAGGCACGCTGGCCCAAGCGCCGCCGGAAACGGAAGAGATATACCTGACTTTTGCCATCATGCCGCTTTCATGCAGCGCTTTAAGTTGCCCCAGAGTGCAGCATGCACTTCGGGTTCCTCCGCCTGAAAATGCAACACCGATATTGCTGTCCTGCGTATCTCTAAAGACGTTCAGGGAGGTTTCGGGGAACTCATCCGGCTCGGGATAAGTATTCATCGGATAGCAGGCTACTTGCAGTGTGAGAGTCATGGTGTGTCCTCCGGTAAAGCTTGCGCAGAGAATGACGAGGCAGACATAAGACATTAATGGTAAATATCAATACCAGTGATCTCGTTTATGGAAGGTGCGAACAAGTCCTCGCACCGCTCTGGCTTACGGGCAAATTCGAGTTCAAAGTATTCAGGTGCAG
>JAJNAU010000245.1 GCA_021462625.1 Shewanella sp. | reverse complement strand
TAGAACAACTACAGCACAATCGCGTTGCTTTGTATAAAACAACGACAAAGTGCTGCAAAAACCATCTTCAAAGGTCAACAGACCCTAGTGAACCGAAATTGTTCCAAAGTGGTGCGACACAGACCGGTAACAGATTGAGCCCAATCCGGTGCTCCCCAAACATCCAATATGCTGAATACGCCGGATGTTGCTCCCATTGGCTACGCGCGAAGCTCGCCAATAGAGTAGGCTCAGGGATTGCCAAAGCCACTGCTGATAACGACTGGAATACTCGATGACAATGTGTTCTTTCAGGACAGTGTGGGTTTGGTGCAGTGCTTGATTGAGCTTGAAAAACCAATGTTTGAAACAGCAATCTATCTGGCCTAGCCTCATGGCTTTAAACAACCATCCAGTTGGCTGGATGAATATCGCCGTATATACAAGCTGTTTGTGCAAATACTTAAATAAGGTGAAACCGGGCTTATGTCGCTTTTTTGAGTGGCGCAGGCTGGAGTGATGCGCCATATTTTAAAGAGTGCTGAGAGCTGGGTGGTTGGCAAACCCCAAGACTAAGGAAGGATTACAGGGTGGTTGTTTCTATTGCGGGTGGAGTCAAATCCGGAAAATTGTTGGAAATTGAGGCTAAACTCTATCAGCTGCTGATTGTTGGTAAACAAAAAAGCAGTGCCATGCTTGAGGGTGTTGATGATGAGCTTGAGGTCCATGCCAACAAGCTGGATATTGAACGTGAAGCTGTGATGAGTCGGCTGGAAAAGCAGGTACAAAGTCGGGAAATATTCGAAGCGGTATCGGCTCAGCTATCTGAGTCTGTTCGTCGCAGTATTGATTTCAGACTGGAAGAGCCCGCTGATGTGCTGAGTCACACCAACATCTGTGGGCAGCAAGTGATGCTGCTTGAGTTGCTGCAATCCGATACGCCGGATTTGAATCAGGTCTATCAGTATGTGAACGATCTTCCCTGGCTGGTACTGGATTTGACTAATCTGGTAAACAGCGCCTCATTCCGCAATAAACGCCCCAATAGGTCTGAGGTAAAAGTGTCGGATCTCAAACTGGTATTGAGTTTTATCGGGCTTAAAAACCTGCAGACACTCATTCCCTATTTTTGTGTTCGACGCTGGTTACCCAGCGGTCATGCCAATCTGCTGTGGACCACCCGTAAACTCTGGCGTCACAACATAGTGATGGCGATAGCCAGTCAGGCGCTGGCCAAAGCGTCCGGAAATGATGAAACCTTTATCTATATCTGCGCCCTGTTATATCAGCTGGGGACTTCCGCTATCCTCAATAACAGCGCCGGAATTTATGAACATATCTGGGGTTCCTGGCTGCGGGAGGCTGAAGCCAGCAAAGAGAGAGAAGTCTATGATGCTGTACTGGTGACCGACTTTCCTGCAACTTTGGTGTATGAAAAGGTGTTGGAGCATGGTCAGGAGCTTAACTGGCAGTTGCTTGAATTGCTGGGTTTTACTGACAGTCGTATCACTGATGTGCTCAAGGAGTTGAGCTACACTATGCGTTATGCAGATCTGTCAGCTGAGGCGGCGCTGATAGCCCGCAGCAGTGCGTTTGCACAAATCCTATTTCTTGAAGAGCAGCGTAAACTGTATCCCTATGAGCTGGATTTGATAGTGGATTATTATCAGTTTACGGCCGAAGAGATAGAGATGTTGCGAGCGCAGAATTACCACAAGCTGGACCTGGTGTAAGCGGGTCACAGAGAGTGCTCAAAAATAATTTGATAATTGTTTAAATATTCATAATTAATGCATATAGCTAATATCGTGTGCCTGTTGGTAGTTTTTGTGACTAAATATGCTGAGCCCGCCTGTTCAAAAAGCCTAGATCATTCTTAAACTGCAATCTTTATGCAATGTATTGCTATTCCCCAACGAACTTCAGTGTTAAAAACTGGCTATTGAGCCACATTTTCGCTAATAATGTCCCACAAGTAACTAAAATCTTCCCGAACGCATTCATATATCAATAACCAGCCGATCGGGTAAAGCGAGGTGCACTGCCTAGGGTCTGTTGACCTTTGAAGATGGTTTTTGCAGCACTTTGTCGTTGTTTTATACAAAG
>JAJNAU010000244.1 GCA_021462625.1 Shewanella sp. | reverse complement strand
GGCAAGCAGTCTTGCTGCACCTGAATACCTTGAACTCGAATTTGCCCGTAAGCCAGAGCGGTGCGAGGAATTGTTGGCACCTTCCTTAGTGACGTTTGCCTGATCGCTTGAGTTTGTCCGCCGCTTTTTTGGCTTCTTTCTCCGCCGCTTTTTCTGCCAGCATGCGTTCCACTTCTGTTTTTTCGACGTCGGCCATATCCGGCGTTTCCAAGGTCAGCATGCCAATTTTACCGCTGCGAAATTCGTGAAGAAGCAATTCGGAGACCTTGTGCAAATCTACCCGTCCTCCTGCACGTTTGGCGCCGCGCTTAGCACCGATTTTTTCCAGCAACTCAATGTTAGTTTCTGGCAGCTCATCAATTTTGTATCTCTCTTTGATGGCATCCGGGTACGCTTTCAGGAAATACTCGGCGGCGAACATGGCCACATCCTCATATTCCATGGCGGTGTCTTTGATGGCCCCGGTTATCGCTAGTCGATAACCGGAGGCTTCATTGTCAACTTTAGGCCAGAGGATCCCCGGGGTGTCTGACAGTACTATGCCATTGCCGAGGTTGATCCGCTGCTGCGCTTTGGTCACCGCAGGCTCATTGCCGGTTTTTGCAATGGTACGGCCAGTCAGGGTATTGATAATGGTGGATTTGCCCACGTTCGGGATACCCATGATCATGGTGCGCAGTTGCTTTTCCTGGCCAACTCGCTCTGGCACCAGTTTGCGGCACAGATCTGGGATTTTTTTGATCATGGCCGGCTGCAGGGTAGTCACGGCCATCGCTTTTACGCCCTGTTCGCGCTCCAGATATTCAATCCACTGGGTGGTGATCTCAGGATCCGCCAAATCGCATTTGTTCAGCAATTTGATACAGGGCTTGTCGCCCCGTAATTTGGCCACCATGGGATTTTCACTGGAGTAAGGGATACGGGCATCGAGCACTTCGATAACCAGGTCGATTTGGGGCATCGCCTCGGCAATTTCTTTGCGGGCTTTGTGCATGTGTCCGGGAAACCAATGAATGGCCATGGGAGAACTGTCCTCTTAAAGCAATGGCATATACAGTAGATTGTGTCGCGAGCTCTATTGTAGCCTGTAACGGGCTGATGTCATAAAAAAGCGCCGGATGGCGCTTTTGTTGGTGAGTTAGCTCAGATTACACCCAGTTCCCCCAGTCGTTCCTGCAGATAGCTGTTGGCGGTATGTCGCTCGGACAGTACCACATTGGGTTTGGGGTGTAAAAACAGTGGCAGTGATAAGCGGGATTTTCCCATGTCCGCTCCCTTGGGGTTAATGACTCTGTGGGTCGTCGACGGGAAATAACCGCCAGACGCCTCTTTGAGCATGTCTCCGCTGTTAATAATCAGATGGCCAAAGTCACAGGGCGCGTCCAGCCACTGACCATCCAGAGACTTGACTTGCAGTCCGGGATTGTTGGCGGCCGGCAGTATGGTTAGCAGATTAATGTCCTCATGGGCGGCGGCGCGTACGGCACCGATTTCCTCATTACCGGATAGCGGAGGGTAGTGCAGTACTCGCAGTAATGTCTTTTGACTGCCCAGAATCATTTCCGGCAAGGGTATGGAAAATCCGGCCATCACTTCTTCCGGACACTCCTGATCAACCCAATCCAGTAACTCGGTAGCCAGGCTGTTGGTATCATTGTAATAGCTGAGAGTATCCAGCTTAAGCGACTCAGGAATGCGACCCCAGGGGTACACATGGAAGTATTCTTTAATGTCTTTGACGCTGTGACCTTTGGCAGTTTCTGACACTTCTCTGGGAAAAAAGCCATCCTGTGTTTGGGGATTGAACAGATAATCCAGCTTTCTATGACTGTCGAAAAATGCTTGCCAGTCCGCATAGATGCGATTGACCAGTTGTTGATTGATCGGGTGGTTGGTCAGGATTGCAAAACCTGTGTTTCGCAGAGATTTGACAAACTTTTTGGCGCTGTCCGCTGCGCGGTAATCTATGACGGAAAGTTTCATAAACACCCACTTCACTGTTAGGGTCTGTTGACCTTTCATGGTTGAATTTTGCTCGTTCTAGACGCGCTTTAATCGCGACGCAAGGTGTGCCGCCTAGGGGCCTAAGCA
>JAJNAU010000243.1 GCA_021462625.1 Shewanella sp. | reverse complement strand
ACAACTACACCACAATCGCGTTGCTTTGTATAAAACAACGACAAAATGCTGCAAAAACCATCTTCAAAGGTCAACAGACCCTAATCAACGCCTTGATATATTACTGTATGTCTCGTCTTATCTGACCTAAACTATTTTGGTAGTGAGTCATTTCTTAGATAACGGAATACAGAATATGACAGATAGGCAACGGGATATTACCCTGAGATTTCTTGCTGAACCGGCAGATGTGAACTTTGGTGGAAAAGTTCATGGCGGCGCGGTTATGAAGTGGATTGACCTTGCTGCTTATGCCTGCGCGGCTGGTTGGAGCGGTAAGTACTGTATTACCGCTTACGCCGGTGGCATTCGCTTTGTGAAGCCCATTTTAGTGGGGAGCCTGGTTGAAGTTAGCGCCATGATTATCTATACCGGTCGCACTTCTATGCACATCGGGATAGATGTAAAGGCCGGCGATCCTAAGAATCAAGACCGTCAGTTGACGACACACTGTGTGGTCATCATGGTTGCTGTTGATGATGATGGACAATCCACTGAAGTACTTCAGTGGATACCGCAATCGCCTGAAGATATTGCATTGCGTGACTCTGCCATCAGATTGATGGAGATGCGCAAAAAAATCACCAATGAAATGGAAGCCCATACTAAGGTCTGTTGACCATTGGTGATTATTTTTGTAGCAGTTTGTGGGTTCTTTTTCCAAGGCAGAGGCTTCAATGTGTAGCTAGCCTACATGAGAAGCCGATAACGCAGGAGAAAGGGGCCACAAACGCTGCCCATAGGGCTGGGCTAAAAGCGTTTTATGCTTTGTTAAGGTGTATTTGTTTAAACTAACTATGCGGCATACACCTCGCCGTGCCTAAAACGCTTTTCGCCAGAACAAAAGTTGACCACAAAATGTCAACAGACCCTAAGTAAGGCGGCGATTTGCTAAACGTAAAGGTGCCTCAGGGCACCTTTTTTGCCTTGTGGGTTCCATGCTAAGCTGCTTGAAATTAGCTGAAATTGGCGAGAAACGTCGATACTGTACCCGGAGATAATGAGATGGCTAAAGTGGCGTTTATTGGCCTGGGCGTTATGGGATACCCTATGGCCGGACATCTGCAAAAGCATGGACATGAGGTTAAGGTATACAACCGAACAGTAGAAAAGGCGCTGCGCTGGGTTGATAAGTTTGGTGGACAATACGGTGAGACGCCGGCACAGGCGACAGCAGAAGCAGAGTTTATCTTTACCTGTGTGGGCAATGATGATGACTTGCGTCAGGTGGTGACTGGTGATCAGGGAATTATCTCGACGATTGCCCAAGGTGCCATTCTGATCGATAACACCACCACCTCGGCCGAAGTTGCTAGAGAATTAAGTCAGCAGCTCGCTTACAAAGGTGCGTTTTATTTGGATGCACCAGTCTCAGGTGGGCAGGTTGGGGCTGAAAATGGGGTCTTGACTATGATGGTCGGCGGCGCGCCTGAGGTATTTGAGCGCGCAAGGCCGGTGATCAATGCATTTGCTCGCTGCTGTGAGCTGATGGGAGAGGTGGGCAGTGGTCAGCTGACCAAGATGGTTAATCAAATCTGTATCGCTGGTGTGGTGCAGGGGTTGGCTGAAGGGTTGCATTTTGCCCGCAGTGCCGGTCTTGACGGTGAAAAAGTGATTGAGGTGATCAGCAAAGGTGCGGCCCAGAGCTGGCAGATGGAAAATCGTTATCAGACCATGTGGGCCGGACAATATGATTTTGGTTTTGCCATTGACTGGATGCGTAAGGATTTGGGGATTGCCCTGGATGAAGCCCGTCGCAATGGCTCACATCTGCCGTTGGCTGCACTAGTTGACCAGTTCTATTCTGAAGTGCAGGCCATGGGTGGCAATCGCTGGGATACTTCCAGTCTGATGGCTCGGCTGGAGAAAAACCGGCGTTAATTCAATGTGCTGACTGCTCTGGTGCAGACAGAAAAGCAATGTCGGGTATTACAAAAAGGACAGTCAAAGCTGTCCTATACATAAATGTATGGTTCGCCTCGTTGTTGCAAGAACAAATTCGCAATGACGGGGTTGGTCTGCGCTAATGTATTCGGAGTCTCTGTTGGGAGGCT
>JAJNAU010000242.1 GCA_021462625.1 Shewanella sp. | reverse complement strand
TGGCTGTGGTATTGCGCTTTGAAAGGCAACCCGCCTTGCTGCACCTGAATACCTTGAACTCGAATTTGCCCGTAAGCCAGAGCGGTGCGAGGACTGGTTCGCACCTTCCCTAATAAAAAACGCCTCAGTTGAGGCGTTTTTTATTCAATCTAAAGCTGATAACTATGCTCTAGGGGCCTGTTTGATAATGGCTTCATGTTCACCGGTCACACCAATCTCATCTTCCAGAGCTTCTTCTTCGCTCTTGTGATGAGCTTCTTCCGCGCCATGCATCCAGTCAACCAGTTTGTCAGCCATAAAGTACAACAGAATCGCTGAGGCAACGGCGGTGATAGCGATACCTGAGAAAATAGACATCGCATTGGCAAGTTGCTCATCTTCTGAGCCACCATGACCAATCAACGAGCCGACGAATCCGGCAACCTTGTTGGCAGCAGCAATAAACAGGAACCAGGCACCCATCATCAGTGATGCAATGCGCAGTGGAGCCAGCTTAGTCACCATAGACAAACCGATTGGAGACAGACACAGTTCACCCATGGTGTGGAAGAAATAGGCACCAACCAACCACCACATGCTTGATTTAGCAGTTGGATCACCGTTCATTTCAATCACAGCGCCCATCATAAATACAAAACCGACGGCGAGCAGAAACAGGCCCAAAGCAAACTTCACCGGAGAGTTGGGTTCTTTACTGCCCATGCGCACCCAAATCGAGGCAACAACAGGTGCAAAGAGTACGATAAAGATGGCGTTCAGAGATTGGAAGTAGGTGGTTGGTACTTCCCAATTGCCGATATAACGGTCGGTAAAGTCATTGGTGAACAGGTTCATCAGACCACCGGCCTGCTCAAAACCTGCCCAGAAGATGATGGTAAATAAGCCCATCACCATGATGACTTTGATACGGTCACGTTCTACTTTTGTCAGTGGTTCCTTACGGACTTCACCACGCTCGGCAGCGCGCTGTTTTTCCAGTTTAGCTGCTGGAATGTTACCAATATCACCCAGGAGTTTTTGAGCAAACAGGAACTGAATGATCAGCGAAATAATCATACCAACGCCAGCACAGAAGAAACCTGCCTGCCAGTTGTTGATGAAAATTTCCTGGCCATTAATAACTTCAGTGTGGCCGAAATGAGTATAAGCCCAGGCCACCACGAAACCGGAAAGCGCCGCACCCAGGTTGATACCCATATAGAAAATAGTAAAGGCACCATCACGGCGGTGATCGCCTTCTTCATACAGATCACCCACCATGGTGGAGATGTTCGGCTTGAACAGACCATTACCCAGAATCAAAATCCCCAAGCCAATATAAAACACTGTGGTTTCCAGGCCAGGGATCCAGGCGTGAGGCGCTGCCAGGGTAAACTGACCCGCCGCCATCAATGCGCCCCCCAGATAAATAGCTTTACGCTGGCCAAGAAAATTATCGGCCAGCCACCCACCAATCAGCGGTGTCAGATAAACCAGTGCGGTAAATGTACCGTAAAGAGAAAGGGCATCTGCCTGAGTCCAACCCAGACCGCCACCACCTTGATTTTGAACTTGATCAACAAGATACAGAACCAAAATGGCTCGCATCGCATAATAACTGAATCGTTCCCAAAGTTCAGTTGTAAACAACAGGAACAATCCCTTGGGGTGACCTAACATGGTTCCCTGGGGCTTTACTGCACTCATTAATACCACCTTCAATTTTTATGTGTCTGAGCAGCTACGTTGGCTACAAAAATTATTTGCAAACTGGCTTTTCAGTGGCGGCTTTGATCAGAGTTGGATCCTGGGGCGACCATGAAAGAGGCAGTTCGCTGGACTTTTTATTGTTATTGGCACCGAAATGCCCAAAATGCCCAAAATGCCCAAAATGCCCAGTTTATATACCCTCTAACCGGGGGAAAAGTCAATGAGAGGCCGCGTTTCGCTTGCGTTTATCTTGAGTTATAAGCAGGAATAAATTCGTGCGTGCAATATGCGTTGTCATTACTTTTGTATTACATAACTAGGGTCTGTTGACCTTTCATGGTTGAATTTTGCTCGTTCTAGACGCGCTTTAATCGCGACGCAAGGTGTGCCGCCTAGGTGTTGGGTCC
>JAJNAU010000241.1 GCA_021462625.1 Shewanella sp. | reverse complement strand
TAGCGCTTTGTTTTTGTTATTGCACAGCAGCACCAAAGGTAATTTGTGTGTCATTCTGGCCAATGCCTGAAACAGGATGTCATGACGCTTTTGCCGGGCAAAACGTCCAACATGCACCATGTAGTCGCCTTCAGGGAGACCGTCAACAGGCGTCTCAGCCTGAACAGCTATACGCTCCAACTCAAACGGGTTGTAGATGGTTTGCATTGACGATGGTTGAATCCGCCCCTTGGCAGCAATTTCACCGGCAATACCCTTGGATACCGTAATCAAATGCTGGCCATTTAGCGCCTTCTTGGCCCTGATCATGTCCCAGTACGCAAAAGGCCCCAGCTTGCGCTGCCGCAATAACTCCTCTTCTATCGAGTTATGGACCACAAAATAGAGCGGAGAGACGCCGGTTCGAGACATTAACAGGTTAGTTTTATCTAGATTGGACAGGAAAAGATCGAACTTTCCGACCCTGGCCTCAACCTCGGCAATAAAGTGTTTAAGCTTTTGCACAGAACCAGACAAACGCCAGAAACTGTCCAGGTTTTTCTCATTTTCATTAAAACAAAAATGCACTGGAATATTTGCGGGCACTTCATGATGACAATGATTTTGCAGCACCAACAGATGGGGTTCATGACCCAACTCTATCAGACTGGATGCCAGCGTCAGCATCACTTTTTCAGCGCCACCACCCGCCAGACTGTCGATCGCTATCGCAATTCTTTTTGTCACTTATTGTCTCCCAGCAATCGCTCTATTTCGGCCATGCCAATCTGTAGCCCATTCATACCCGGACTGGTATCCATCTTCTCTTTCAGCTGCTGCAAAGTATCCTCAGTCAGCAGCTGTCGGTATGCCGTAAGCATAAGTTTTTCTCTGGTCTCACAGGCTAAAATCAAGCCTCCCTGTTCACAAGCAGCAATACGGGCAGGCTGATCCTTGGACACTGGCGCAGTGAGTGTAGGAACTTTCAATGCAATAGCCTGGAGCAGAGTATCGCCACCGCTGAGCACTGCTGCCTTGGAAGCCGCAAGCAGGTTGATAAATTCTGCATTGGACAGTGAAGCAACCGAGATAACGCCTTCAAACTCTGGCAGTGGGCCGGGATAGTTGGGGCCGAAGATCATAAGGCTTTTTAGACCAGAGCTCTGATAGCCGGATTTGGCGACTTCCGCAAAGATATCTGCAGCCAGCGAGTCGCCGACCTTGTGGCCGCCGGACCCCGCATTGAAGATCACAAACTCCTCGGCGGTCAGGCCGTTTTGTTTCAGTAACGCAGGCTGCAACTCCTGATCAGGGTTGGTAAAGACCGGACCGGTAAAGATAGGCTCCGGCTTACCAATGAGCTTTAATTTAAAGCTATCCAAAGCAGAAACAGGGCCGATGACAAACTCTGGCTGCACCACCCAGTGGCTGTCAGTCACCATCGCCCGGCCGATCTTCATTCCCCGGCTACGTTTGCGCTTGTGCTGGCTGATAAAAATCACCTTCGCCCCGAGCTTATGAGCCTGTTGCAGTTGAGACTTTCGGCCTGAAGCATCAAACACCACCAGCTCAGGCTTAAATGTCTGCATTAGCTGATTCACCGCCTTAACTTCCTTGGTCGGACTTTGATCCAACAAGGTGGCAGGATAACGACATGAAGATGCGTATGGGGCCTGGCGACTCAGTACAAATTGAATTTCTGCATCCGGCCACTGCTGACGGATAGCATCGGCCAATATAACTGAACGCATATATTCGCCAATCCCCTCTGCTGAAGAGACGGGAACAAACAACACCTTAGGTGACAGCGACATCCTTGACCCCACAAATAAACACAGCAGCCATGTTTTGAATCATTATCGCTGCATTTAGTTAAAATGAGGAACTAGTAATTTGGTTTATTTTCAAAATAACAGTGAGTTAGGGCAAGGTTTGGTAAATTGCCACTAATCATTGCATCAAAAGCAGCCGGCAGTGTCGCACCCAAACGTCGGTATGGAAGGTGCAAGCAAGTCCTCGCACCGCTCTGGCTTACGGGCAAATTCGAGTTCAAAATATTCAGGTGCAGCAAGGACGGTTGCCTTTCAAAGCGCAATACCACAGCCATCGTGTTTGCCCAAAAGCCCCAAAGGGCGAGGCTGACAGCCCTAT
>JAJNAU010000240.1 GCA_021462625.1 Shewanella sp. | reverse complement strand
CCAGTAGTTGATACTCAAGCTCAAAATGTCAGCATTCAAGCTGGAGTATCGCTTCAGCCAAGTGGTTTTCAGCCGCTTCGATGTAGATGGATGGTGGTAGGCCAAACACCTGCTCAAAGTCTTCGCTGAATAGTTCACAAAAGGCTGAGATGTCATCCAGGTAGAGATAGCTCTCTTTAAAAAAGCAGGGCTTTCATCTCATCACCCATGTCATAGCTAAGCAGGTATTGGCTTTCAAGCTCAGGCGTATGAGCCATCAGCAATGCCCCAAAAAGTTACTCATTGCCCGATTACTTTGAATTCCGTATCTCGGCGGCACGTTTAAGCCACTCATCCAGTACAGCCTCTAATTTTGATAGTTGCTCGGCATGCTTTTTTTCATTTTTCGAAAGCTTAGCGATATTTTGCTGCTTCCAGCGTATAGCTGGCAATTCTGCTGCGGCTGGATAATCAAATAATGTCCAATCAGGAGTTCCTTGCTTGAAGGACAATAGAAATGCGCGATCTTTCTCGGTGAATTGCGCTTGCAGTGCCGCCACCATTGCGGGCCTGACTGAATTCAAATCTTCAAGTTCGACAGCGTCAAAAGTCATCCCATCAAACTCGGTATGAAACTTCTCATCAAGCACCTGCCAGTTAGGATTCATTACCTCATTGATTGGCCTTGGATGACTTAATACGTAAGTGATAAAACCAACAAAGATATCTCGTGAAATACCTTCCTCTGCAAGCAAGATGCGGACATCAAACAGGTCGCGAGGATGCTGGCGATCCATGGCAGCGCATAGCTTGCCACCATAAAGGTCTGGAAGACTCACTACTGGAACTTCTGCATAACCAAACTCATCCTCCACTGACTCTTGAACGGACATAGTCACCGGTTCATGCAAGGTTCCTCTCGCAACAGGGGATACTTCAATTTTAATTGTGGCATCAGGACTGTTAACAACAATGCGCAGCTCGTCTACTCTATGGTCTTGCAATACGGCTCGGCTCTGAGGTTCTTGGTTGATTGAATCGGTGATTCGTTGCAGTGCTGCCCTTACATTCGCCAGTGCTTCATCTCTGGGCTCAAGAGCTAGATAGGCAAGGTCAATGTCTACGGATAAGCGTGGAAAATCCCTCACAAACAAGTTAATCGCAGTACCGCCTTTAAGCGCAAACACTGGCTCTGTGGCTACTATCGGTAACATTTTTATAAGCAGTAAAACCTGCTTATAGTGAGGGCTTTGACTATCCATTGTTTGCTTCTTCTTGTTTTACACTTAATATTTCTGGCACGGTGATTTGGTAGCGTTCATCAAACCGCCCTTTCTCTACAACCTGACGCTTACCTGAGCCCAATTCGATTTTTGACTCATCAAGAGGCTGAGCCCACTGATGCCCTTGATAGTGGCTGAGGAACAAAAAAACACGGTTAGCTTGAATAGAGCTGCTGCGCTCAAGCAGAGATTGCACCTTTCTAGGGCTAAGGTTGACCAAGCCCTGGAAAAGCTCTGCTGCATGCTCAAACGAAATAAGTTTACCGATTGCATCAACCACCTCATAAGCGGCAAGCTCAGGACAACTCACTCTGAGTTCTTTGCCTTTAACAGTGATAACCCTCAAGTCTTTTTTGGGGATTATCTCTAGCTTATGGTTACTGCTATAAAGCCAATTTTGGTTGGGGAACTCACGAAACCACTTGGGCATGGATTGCTTGTTTTTTACACCTACCCAAACTTGCTCTTTACCAAGTTGTAAATAGTGGCTCAAACCTTGGTGGGTTAAGCTACTCAAGCCTGCCAGATGCACAGGTAGATTCAACTGCTTGTCTAATGCATACAAAACGTCTGCCCAATCAGGTAGCCTTCTACCATCCGCATCGGGACGGTAATAAACGCCAGAAGCCAGCTTGTTTAACCAACCATTGGTAGCGTACTTTTGCGCTAGGGAGTAGCTAATTCCATGTTCGGTTAGCCATGGCTGGAGTACCAAAGAACCTGGCGATGTATGAGTTACCAACCAGTTTAACTTGGATGACATTTTAACACCTTGGGTGTGAATATATGATTGTTCGCAAACCAGCTAGTTTGCCTTAATAGGAATCATAATACCTAGGGTGTTAAAATGCACATTTTTTTAAACCAAGTTTTGCTAGATAAGCTCAAATAAAAAAGCGAG
>JAJNAU010000239.1:1723-2240 GCA_021462625.1 Shewanella sp. | reverse complement strand
AGCGCGTCTAGAACGAGCAAAATTCAACCATGAAAGGTCAACAGACCCTAAGATGATAAAAACATGAAGTGCCCATCTGAGCCGCTGACTACATTGAGATGTAACCAAATTCTGGACGCTGCAGAACACCTGATTGAAACTCAGGGCATCGTGTCTTTCAAGTTCTCGCAACTGGCCAAGGAAGTGGGCTGTTCCACCGGCACTTTGTACAAATTTTTCGAGGGTAAGGAAGATATTCTGGTGTGCCTGTTTATGCGTAACGCCACCAGCAATAATCTGCTTATTTTTCTAGCGCAACACCCGGAACTGACCGCACAGGAAAAAGCGCTGCTGCCGGTACTGTTTACCTTTGAGACTATCAAGCGTTCGAAAAGCTTTTTTACCCTGAGATCTGTGTCGGTCAATACCATGGTGTGGCAGCTGGCCAGTGCCGATAAGATTGAGCGCTTCAAGAAACGCATTAACACCTTCTGGATCTTTATCCGCAGTTCGCTGGAGGAAGCCGTGGTAAAGGGGG
>JAJNAU010000239.1:0-1713 GCA_021462625.1 Shewanella sp. | reverse complement strand
GGGGGAGTTGCAGGCAACACCACTGCAGCAGGCCGAGTTGGCACAGGGCATTACTTTTTATCTGACCGGCTCATTGACCCAGTTTGAAAGCCAGTTGATCAATCCTGAATTTCTGGGGGAGCGCCGCGAAACCTGTTATCGCCATCTGGCGCGACTGATGGCCCAGTACAACTGGAGTTTGCCGCTGACCCGGGGGTTGTTCGATTCCCTGGAGCTGCAGACCAAGGTGTTTTTCGACAAGCACTACCGAGCCCATATGACCTGCGACGCCTGCAATCGGCTGGCCTGTGTTAAATCTAATTGTGCCAGCGATTGTACCCAGGAGCAGACACAGGCAAGCTGAGAAAATCTGTGTTCCGGTTGCCACTTGCTTGACATTGTTTGAGCCTCTCCCTAGTCTGCTCAAACAATCAACAAGGTGGTATGCCATGGAAATCAAATATAATTTAAAACCTCCATCAGAGCGCCGCTCGGAACCTTTTGTGCCGGAAGGGGATGTCGGTTTTGGCGTACGTCGTACCGACCATATGTTCGTCATGGATTTTTATGATGGTGAGTGGCGGGATGCCCGCATTGTGCCATATGCCCCTTTCGAACTGATGCCGGGTACCATGGCGCTGCATTATGGCCAGTCAATTTTCGAAGGCGCTAAAGCCTTCATGCACGACGATGGCGAGATTTACACTTTCCGCATCAACAAAAATGCCGAGCGGATGAACCGCAGCGCCGGTATTATGTGCATTCCTGCACTGGATGAAGCCATGCAGGTCAAGGCGATCCAGGCGCTGATCGATGCGGATCGTCTCTGGTTCCCTCGCCAGGATGGGGCTTGTCTGTATATCCGGCCATTTATTTTTGCCACCGAAGACAGACTGTCTGTCAGCCCCAGCAGCCGTTATACCTTCTGTGTCATGCTCAGCCCCAGCGGTGTCTACTACAAGGCCGGTTTCAGTAATGCCATCCGATTGCTGATTACCACCAAATATCACCGGGCCGTGTCCGGCGGCACAGGTGCTTCCAAAGCAGCAGGTAACTATGCCGCCTCGTTGCGCGCGGCTAAAGCTGCGGCTGAAATGGGGGCGGTGCAGGTGCTTTACCTGGATGCTAACAACCAGCAGATTGAAGAAGTGGGTGCCATGAACCATTTCCATGTGCTTAAAGATGGCACTGTGATTATCCCAAAATTCACCGACACCATTCTCAAGTCCATTACCTCACTGTCGATCATGGATCTGGCAGAGCAACTGGGCTGCGAAGTGCGTCAGGAAACTGTGATGCTGGATAAGTTCATCGCTGATATTCAGGCCGGCGAGATTGTCGAGGCCGGTGGCTTTGGTACAGCTGCTGTGGTGTCGCCGGTGGGTTCCTACATTTTTGAAGACGGCCACATAGTCACTGTGGGCGACGGTCAGGTCGGCCCCCACGTGCGTCGTATCTACAAGCTGTTTACCGATATCCAGAATGGCAAGGTCCAGGGGCCTGAGGGCTGGTTAGTGAAAGTACCGCACTGGCATGAGTCATAAAACGGCCACTTCAGGGTGGCCGCAGAGTGACGATAAACCCCACTGTTTACAAGTGGGGTTACTTTTCTTTGGAATATTCTCAGCAAAAGCTCATTGGTGCTAGGGAGCGTTCTCAATTACGCTAACCAGATCAAAGAAGCACTCAATTTGAGCATTCCCAGATAGTTTCGTTTCAGGCGTTCATATCGAG
>JAJNAU010000238.1 GCA_021462625.1 Shewanella sp. | reverse complement strand
AACTGCTTTTCAAAAACAAAAACAGCCCTGCTTTAGCAGAGCTCTTTTTATATTCGCCTTAACTGAACGGTATTGCCGCATAAGGATGGCTGATGGCCGCCAACAAGCGCAGCGCCGCCATCGGTCGAATTGACAAGAATGACTTGATAGCCGTGAGAGCCGTCATAATTTGCTGAGCAGCGTGGCCGAAGCCGATTTGACCCGTTTCCCTTTTTGGCCCCAGAAGACGCCGACATGCCTACAGTTGAATGCCTTAAACTTCTGCTGCGACCCAAGCCAGAGAAACGCTCTGGCTTATGAGCACAAGCGAGTTCGAGGTATTCAGATAAAGGAAGGCTGGTTGTCTTTCAAAGCGCAATACCAAAGCAATCGTGATTGCTCGAAAGCCCCGTAGCACGGGACTTTCGAGCACCTTCCTTAGAAAAAGCCCAGTGGCGATGGGCTGTAACTCACCAGCAGGTTCTTGGTCTGCTGATATTGATTGAGCATCATGCGATGGGTTTCACGGCCAATACCTGACTTCTTGTATCCCCCGAACGCAGCATGTGCCGGATATAGGTGATAACAGTTGGTCCACACACGCCCGGCCAGAATGCCACGCCCCACTCGATACGCCCGGTTCATGTCGCGGGTCCACAGACCTGCACCCAGTCCGTAGATGCTATCGTTGGCAAGCGCCAGCGCTTCCTCTTCGGTCGTGAATGTAGTGACCGCTACCACAGGGCCGAAGATCTCCTCTTGGAATACCCGCATATTGTTCTGACCTTTGAGCAAAGTCGGTTGGATATAAAAGCCCTCCTCCAGACCATTACCGGCACTGCCTTTGGCACCGCCTATCAGTACCTCAGCCCCTTCATTGCGGCCGATGTCAATGTAGGACAGGATCTTGTCATACTGTTCTCGACTAACCTGGGCACCTACCTGACTGTCGGTATCCAGCGGATTGCCCTGTTTAACGGTTTGTACCCGGGCGATCAACTTCTCAATGAACCTCTCATAGATGGACTCCTGCACCAGAATGCGCGATGGACAGGTACAGACTTCGCCCTGATTGAGGAAGGCCAGCGCCGCTCCTTCCAGACACTTGTCCAGGTACTCATCCTCGTAGTTGAAGATATCCTCGAAGAAGATGTTGGGTGACTTGCCACCCAGCTCGACCGTCGCCGGGATCATGTTGGCAGCGGCCTCTTTAAGCACTATGCCCCCCACTTCACTGGAACCGGTAAAGGCCAGCTTGGCGATACGCCTAGAACTGGCCAGCGACGCACCGGCCTCTTCCCCCATTCCATGCACCACGTTAAGTACGCCCGGTGGCAGCAGATCGCCCACCAGCTCCAGGAACAGGCAGATTGACACAGGAGTCTGCTCGGCAGGCTTTAGCACAATACAGTTACCTGTGGCCAGCGCAGGTGGGATTTTCCAGGCCGACATCAGCAGCGGGAAGTTCCAGGGAATAATCTGACCAACCACCCCCAAAGGCTCATTGAAGTGATAGGCCACAGTATCATTATCTATTTGGCTGTGAGCATTTTCCTGAGCGCGGATACAGCCGGCAAAATAACGATAGTGATCGATAGCCAGAGGCAGGTCGGCGGCCAGGGTTTCGCGGATACACTTGCCGTTATCCCAGGTTTCGGCCAAGGCAAATCGCTCCAGGTTAGCTTCCAGCCTGTCGGCAATTTTCAGCAGGATGTTGGAACGCTCTGTCACAGAGGTGGCGGCCCAAGCAGTCTTGGCTGCATGAGCCGCATCCAGCGCCTTGTCGATATCCACAGCCGTAGAACGAGGCACCTCACAGATAAAATCGCCATTCACCGGTGAATGATTCTTGAAATAGTGGCCTTCGGCAGGCGGTGTCCACTGGCCGTTAATATAGTTCTCATAACGGTTTTTAAAACTGACGTTGGACTCTTGGGTTCCGGGTTGTGAGTAGATCATGTTTCCTCCTCTTTGTGTTTAGCCAACTGACTACCACTGTGGGAAAGCTGCTCAGGCTTCATGCACCCTGAGTCGCCGACGTTTCAAGCAGCAGCATCAATAACCTGACATTTCCCGAGAGATTAGGCAATGAATGCTGATAAGTTTATCGTTAATCACAGTCAGCTCGAGTCAGATTTTGTGCACCTAATTCATGGCAGTAATTGTTAGACTGAGCTGCTCGTCATCAATACCGGGTCATTTAAATTTGCCCTTCTCAGAGCTGGATCCCATTGGTTGGACAAATAAACTGATTTATTAAGTGAACAATCCAAG
>JAJNAU010000237.1 GCA_021462625.1 Shewanella sp. | reverse complement strand
TGGTAGTGTGGGGTTTCCCCATGTGAGAGTAGGTCATTGCCAAGCGCCCAATTCTGGTTTCCACTTTTTGTAAAAAGTGAGATCAAAAACGCGAGGCCACCCCAATCGGGTGGCCTTTTTGTTTGGTTTGCTTTTTCACAATGACCATTTGGTATTCCCCTCGAAAAATAACTGCAGCCTTCAAGATGTTTATTGATAGGTTTGTCTGATATTGGCATTCTGATTTTGTTTTCAACAAGTTGAGAATGACGTTTGCACAGATCTTTTTTACATACTCTCGATATGCTTGAAATTAACCTTTACATGGTGTTTTATATGGTACGGTCAAGCCATCAGAATCTTAAGAACCCGACTCCTGGTGAGGTGTACTTTACCAGGCAAAGGTTCCAGTATGACTTGAGTTGTTTACTTAAGAGATCAGATTAGTAGTCCAAACGATAGGATTCAGCTCAGTATTTTTCGTTGGTGTCTTCACATTTTGTCGTTACCGGCTAGCCTGTCGTGGTCAGATTTCTTTATTTGTAACACCTTCAGTTTATACTTGTGGTCTTACGCTTTGTCTGTGCCACTTTTAAATTGCGTTTGAGGTGATTAATGTATTAACGTAAAGGGATAACAAGTGATGAAAAATCTTACTCTTGCAACAATTACCTTAATGACTGTCTCACCAGTCGCTTTAGCAGTCAATCCGACATTTAACAATGCTGCTAGCAATTCAGTACTCGACATGGCGTTAGCCAATACCTGTATCCTTCGATTTAACGACAACATACCCCAATCCCTAGTGAAAACTACGGCTCAAAGTATGCTTTTCAAGGCCAATTCGGCCCCAGCCAATGCTGGTATGGTGACCAGAGCTCAGATTAAGTACCTGTATAAAAACACTATTAAAGGCATGGCCGTTAATATGAGTTGTGATAAGGCAAAAAATCTCTTTGACTACAACCCGATGATCATGAGTTTTTCTCCCGATGGAAAAGTGTTTGCCTCAGGTTTTCAAGATAATACTAATGTCAGCCATGGTTATGACAGTCCTGACACTCCTCAGCAAATTCCGTGGAGTGTAACCCGCGTTGGTGGACCGGTTGATGGTTCAGGACACATTGCTTGGGTCGTGGATACCGGTATCGATCTGAAAAACGCAGATCTCAAGGTTGACAGCAGCCGCGGTTTCTCAGTATTCAAAGATGGACCTGATGCAGGTATGGACGATGAAAGTGGTCACGGCACCCATGTTTCCGGTATTATTGCTGCGCTGAATAACGATATAGATGTTGTTGGGGTAGCTGCTGGTGCCACTGTGGTACCGATCAAAGTGTTGAACTCCTTTGGCGTAGGTAGCTGGTCCGGGGTGGTTGCTGGGCTTGACTATGTTGCAGCTCACGCCAAGCCTGGAGATTGTATCAACATCAGCTTGGGAGGAAGCCATAATGATGACGTAGAGGCTGCGGTTATCCGTGCAGCTGATAGGTCTGGCGCGTTTATTGCGGTTGCTGCCGGCAATGAAAGCGAAAGCGCAGTTTCCGTATCCCCTGCCGGGGTACAGCATCAGCATGTTTATGCCATCTCAGCCACAGACTCTAAAGATCGCTTTGCAAATTTCTCCAATTACGGCATTCCACCGATTAAATATGGGGCGCCGGGCGTAGACATTTTGTCTCTTAAAGTCGGTGGGGGTACCGTCTCTTGGTCTGGTACCTCGCAGGCAACTCCTGCAGCCTGCGCCATCCTCATGATGACCCATGGCAAGCCATTTACAGATGGCTTTAGCAAGGGGCCGGATGGCAAAAACTATCCAATCATACACCTTTAGGTTTTCAGCAAACGTCTGTTATTCTTCGGGCGTTTTTCTTTTACAACTGCCTGAGGATCAGAGCGGGTTCCCACGTTATTTCCGCCCAGAACTTCTTTAGGGAAGGTGCGAATGCGAATAAGTCCCGTGCGAGCTCTGCGAGTATTGACAGCCCCTAGCTGCGCGACGCAGCTCGACGGTAATGGCCTGAGTCCTTAGCGAGAGCTGCAATAAAGCAGATTGGGTTGTTGAGGTTAAGCCTCCCAAAGGTGCGGAGGTGGTACCGATGGTTTCACCGGCATGAGCGAGGACATCAAAAGCGCCACCATCGCGGTGGCGTTTTTGTATGTCCGTTACGGATAGAACATAGCCATTAACTCATCACAAAGTGCTGAGCGATAGATAATGGCGCGCTCCAGTAGTTCCATATCCTCGACAGAGATACGCTGTCCTTTCCTACCATTCCGGTTTGGTAGCTAGGGTCTGTTGACCTTTCATGGTTGAATTTTGCTCGTTCTAGACGCGCTTTAATCGCGACGCAAGGTGTGCCGCCTAGGAGCCTAAGC
>JAJNAU010000236.1 GCA_021462625.1 Shewanella sp. | reverse complement strand
GTAGGCCTTGATCACGTCTTCCTTGTTCTCGGTGCCGGTAGGGACGAGGTGGAAGGAAACTACCGCCTTAATAAAGCACCAGACTGGCCCGAAAACGCTGTGATTTGTGACCCCTGGTATAACGAATGGTTTATCGTTAAAAAGGACTGGTGCTTAAAAATGCGCTTGATACTTGCAGCAACGGAGCAAGAAGATCCAGCCCACCTAAGATCGCTGACTAGAGGAGTTATTTCTCTCCAAGAAGCTATACAGGGACCCAAGCTTGTCTAAGAGTGCAAAGAGAGTAAATAATACCAATCTGTATAGGGATTGGTATAACTGGATTGCGGGCTTCGAACTAGACAATCCTTTTCCTTTCATGCTTATGCATTTTGAACAGTTCAGGAGTAAACTGGCCTGATAAGTCACTGCTTGAGGACAAATTCACTATGAATATGCAGAAGTCAGTTTTACCGATTGGCAACGCCAGTTTCACTCCGATGAAGCCTGTCTCCATTACCTGAAAACCAACCGATGGCCCGATGGATTCAGATGTCCAAGGTGTAGTCATGATAAGGCTGATGAAATCCAAACCCGTACACTTTATGAATGTTGTCAATGCCATAAACAAACATCCGTCACCTCAGACACCTTATTTCACGGGGACCATACTCCGTTTTCAAGGGAAGGTGCTAATAAGTCCCGTGCGTGCTCTGCAGTTGACAGCCTCTAGATGCGCGGCGCAGTTTGAAGTTAATGGCCCAAGTCCTTAGCGAGAACTGCAACAAAGCAGATAGGGCTGTCAGCCTCGCCCTTTGGGCTTTCGAGCAATCACGATCTCTTTGGTATTCAGCTTTGAAAGGCAACCAGCCTTGCTACAGCTGAATATCTTGAACTCGAATTTACCCATGAGCCAGAGCGGTGCGCGGTACCGGCTTGGATTTGAATCAATCAAAAAGGCGCTGGTGTGGGCGTTAAGATCCTCAAGCAGACACTGAGTTTCACACACGGTAACTTTGAAGTGCGTTTGGATAAGAAGTTGAATATTTAGGGTTTGTTGACCTTTCATGGTTGAATTTTGCTCGTTCTAGACGCGCTTTAATCGCGACGCAAGGTGTGCCGCCTAGTGGGCCTAAGCAAATACCTTGCAACAAAGAGTAAAGCGCGTATAGCCGAGCCCTTCGGGCAGCGTTTGTCGTCGCTTTCTACTGCATTAACGCTCATTTATGTAGAACAACTACAGCACAATCGCGTTGCTTTGTATAAAACAACGACAAAGAGCTGCAAAAACCATCTTCAAAGGTCAACAGACCCTAGTCCTTTTCCAAATACCACTCTTCGCAGGCGTCTTTACTGAAGTTCAGATAGAGGTAGGTACCTTTCTGGTTCTGTCCATAGTCGACCGCATCTAGGCCCTGAGCTTCGAAGAATTTTTTGGTCTTTTTTTTGCTTAAGGTCACCTGTATGGCTTCGGGATAGCTGTCCATCAGCTTTTTCGGGCTATCTAAGTCACTATTGTCTTTTTCTAGCTGATCTCGCAGGAACTTGGCCCAGTAGAACTCCATAAAATTGGGAGCGGTGGGTTCTCCAGCGGTCGCCTCAAGCGCTAGGCATTGATCCTTGCCCTTTTTGATGTATCCGCAACTCTCCCGTGTCCAGCGAGATAGGGTGCGGTAGGGATTATCCTTCAGATCACCCATGTCCATCTTAGGCAGTTTATCTCCATAATCTTTGACTTCTTTTCCCTTTTCGTCGTATGGCCAGACATTCTTCTGCTTAGCCATGATACTCCAAAACTCATCCATGGAGATGCCGGTCCCATGAAAGTTATCTAGGATGGTTAAGTATAACTTTTGGTTTTTTCCGCTCCAATCACCTTCTTTAGCCCGGTAAACAGCTGTACTTAGATGGTGGTGGTCGGTGATATAAAAATTGCCATCCGGCCCCACGACCGCAGCGACATGCCTGGACTCCTTGGCAAGATAATTCTCCAGTTTGCCTTTTTCGAATTCTTTTTCGATCTTCTTTTTTTTGCACTCCACCGCTACACTGCCCACTGAAAACTGGGTGGGGCGCAAGTTTTTGACCTCCATGAGACAGCCCGAACTCAGTGCGTCCAAATCTTGACAATCCGGCAGGTCAACAGCCAAAGTCTGGCCAGAGAGACATAGGGCAGTGGTACCGATCAGCACTGGTAAAAAGATGGATTTCATATCTCCTCCTGGTTGTTGTTACCTATACGAATTCGAAGCCGTGAGTAAATCACCGTTTTGAAAGTCTGCCCTCCCAAACAGGCTTAGGGGCTGAGTTAGCCAAGCTTGTTGATACTCATAGCCTGAACCTTAAGCATTTAGGTGCTCCCATATCGCTTCCAAACTGTCTCCTTGCCTGGCTTTTGACTGCTGAGCTCGGAGACAG
>JAJNAU010000235.1 GCA_021462625.1 Shewanella sp. | reverse complement strand
GTCCCCCATTGTGGATGCTGAAATCGAAGAGTTTCTGGCCAACCGGAAACTGAACCTCAGAGCCACCACCGACCCGCAACTGGCCTATGCCGATGCGGAGTTTGTGATTATTGCCACGCCAACGAAAAAACCGGGGTCAGGTCTTGTATTTTTCACAAGGTAAGCCCTGTATAAAAAAATGATTATTGCTTTAAACCAAAATTAGCTATCACCTATTAAATCCCATTTAAAACTCTAGATTCTATTTCCATGATCAATATTCTGGAAGCATCTTATTCAATTCAACTATTTATTAAGAAATTATTTTATGAAAATAGCAATTGCCGGAACCGGCTATGTAGGTCTATCCAATGCTGTGCTGCTGGCACAACACCATGAAGTCGTTGCTGTGGATATCGTGCCTGAAAAAGTCGACATGATTAACGACAAACTATCCCCTATTCAGGACACTGAAATTGAACTGTTTCTCAAAGAAAAGGCGCTGAACCTGACTGCGACGCTGGACTGGCAAGCAGCCTATAAAGATGCAGATTTTGTGGTTATCGCCACGCCAACTGACTATGACGTTGCCACCAACTACTTTAATACCCGCTCTGTAGAAGCTGTTATTGATAATGTGCTGTCGGTCAACCCCAATGCCGTCATGGTGATTAAGTCTACCGTGCCGGTGGGCTATACCCAGCGCATTAAAGAAGAGCTGGGCTGTGACAATATTATTTTCTCACCGGAATTTCTGCGGGAAGGTAAAGCACTGTACGACAACCTGTATCCGTCTCGCATTATCATTGGTGAGCAGTCCGAGCGGGCAGAACGTTTTGCTCAGCTGCTGGTAGAAGGTGCTGAGAAAACCGATATCCCGGTGCTGTTTACTGACTCCACCGAAGCGGAAGCCATCAAGCTGTTCTCCAACACCTACCTGGCCATGCGGGTAGCTTATTTTAATGAGCTGGATACTTACGCCGAAACCCATGGTCTGAACAGCCGCCAGATTATTGAAGGCGTAGGCCTTGACCCGCGTATCGGCAGCCATTATCACAACCCTTCATTTGGTTATGGCGGTTACTGTCTGCCAAAAGACACCAAGCAGCTACTGGCTAACTATGAGGATGTGCCCAATAACCTGATCCGCGCCATTGTCGATGCCAACACTACCCGTAAAGACTTTATCGCTGAGTCGATCGTGAAGCGTAATCCACAGCGAGTAGGCATTCATCGCCTGATTATGAAGGCGGGTTCAGATAACTTCCGCGCCTCTGCTATTCAAGGCATCATGAAGCGCATCAAGGCCAAGGGCATCGAAGTGGTGGTGTACGAGCCCGTACTTAACGAGAATGAGTTCTTCCACTCCAAGGTTTACAAAGACTTGGCCAGCTTTAAAGCCGACTGTGATGTTATCGTCGCCAACCGTTTGGTAGATGAACTGATGGACGTTCAGGACAAAGTCTATACACGAGATCTGTTCGGGTCGGATTGATCAAGGACGCTGCGCTTCGAGGCCGCCGACAAGTCGGCTTCGAGAAACCGAGTGCGCTTCGCGGCGGGAAAGAGCGTAAAGCGACTTACCACGAAGGGTGAGCATGATGGTAATCATAAGCTAGCGAACGAGAGCCATGGATGGCGAACTGGCTCTTAGATATGGAAATCGTTACGAAGAAAAGCGGAAGTAAAGCAAAACACTCATATTGGTTTTTGTCTATTGTCTTTCCCTTCGTGTTGCTTCGTGTAGCGTAGCGCTTCGTGGTGAAAATGCCTTAAATCATTTTTCGCTTTGTCATAGGCTGCAGGCCGACCTCGAAACGAGTGCAACTAGAGCTCACTTTTAAAGCAACAGCCATACACCACAGAGGGTACAGAGAAAAGCAGAAACAGCTTTGTCTTTCCCTCGGTGTTCCCTGTGAAGCGAAGCGCTCCGTGGTCCAAAGCTTTTTAAGCAACAGAAATTCACCACTAAGGACACGAAGAAGAGCGGAAGAAAAGCAAAACACAAACATCTTAGTTTTGTCTCTTTTCTTTCCCTTCATGTTTCTTCGTGTAGCGAAGCGCTTCGTGGTGAAAATACCTTAAATTGTTTTTCGCTTTTTCGAAGGCCGCAGGCCGACCTCGCAGCAATACTCCACATTACCCTCTAATTCAGGATTTTTATGAAAGCCATTATCCCCGTTGCCGGACTTGGTACCCGTATGCTGCCAGCCACCAAGGCGATGCCCAAAGAGATGCTCCCCATAGTGGACAAACCTCTCATTCAATATGTGGTCAACGAAGCAGTTGCAGCCGGCATTAAAGAAATCGTATTGGTGACACACTCCAGTAAAAACAGTATCGAAAATCACTTTGACACCAGCTTTGAGTTGGAAGCGACCTTGATGAAACGGGTTAAACGCCAGTTACTGGATGAAGTTCAGGCCATTTGCCCTAAGGATGTCACCATCATCAGCGTGCGCCAGGGCGAAGCTAAAGGACTTGGCCATGCCATTAACTGTGCTCGTGGTGTGGTGGGTGATGCT
>JAJNAU010000234.1 GCA_021462625.1 Shewanella sp. | reverse complement strand
GCGCTTCGTGGTGAACTGCTTTTCAAAAACAAAAAGAGCCCTGCTTTAGCAGAGCTCTTTTTATATTCGCCTTAACTGAACGGTATTGTGCACACAGGCAGGCTTTTGAGAATTTCGCCGGTTCAGTAGTAATCACGGATCAGGGTTTCGGAGATCTGCACACTGTTAAGGGCAGCTCCCTTACGAATGTTATCGGCAACCACCCACAGGTTTATACCATTGGGATGAGAAATATCTTTGCGCACCCGACCAACGTACACAGGATCGGTACCGGCGGCATCGCTCACCGCCGTTGGATAGTCTTCATCAAAGTCAAACAGCTCAACCCCATCAGCACCACGCAGCACGGCTTTGACCTGCTCTGCATCCACCGGCTGGTGCGTTTCAATGTGCACCGCCTCTGAGTGGCCATAGAAGACAGGCACACGCACCGCAGTAGGGTTTACCACTATGCTGTCATCACCAAAAATCTTCTGGGTTTCCCACACCATTTTCATCTCTTCTTTGGTGTAGCCGTTGTCCATAAACTTATCGATTTGTGGCAGCACGTTAAAGGCGATCTGCTTGGGATACACCTCAGCGTCCGAAGGCAGTCCCTGCAGCAGTTTGGCACACTGTTTGGCCAACTCCTCTATCGCCTTTTTACCTGTACCGGAAACTGACTGATAAGTGCAGACATTAATGCGGCTGATACCAAAAGCGTCGTAAATCGGCTTGAGGGCCACCAGCATCTGTATAGTTGAACAGTTGGGGTTGGCAATAATATTGCGGTTGCGGAAATCGGCAATGGCGTGAGCATTAACCTCCGGCACAACCAGCGGAATATCATAGTCATAGCGGAAGTGTGAGGTGTTATCGATCACCACGCAACCATGCTCAGCAGCAATCGGCGCCCACTTTGCTGACACATCACCACCGGCAGAAAAGAAACCGATCTGAGCCAGTGACCAGTCGAAGGTCTCCACATCCAGGATTTCAATCTGTTTACCATGAAAACTGACCGTATCACCGGCACTGCGGCTGCTGGCCAATGGATAAAGATTGGCCACCGGGAAATTACGCTCTTCAAGAATTTCGATTATGGTTTGACCGACCGCTCCTGACGCGCCTAATACGACAACATTGAATTCCTGTGACATAGCTACAGACTGGCTCCTGAAAATCCTAATTTGGACAACCAATTTACCTTAAAGTCCGGCGCGTTGACCAGCGTCAGGGCGCTGAATTCCCGTCTGTGCGTATGATTTTTTCTTAATTGATCAAATCTGCCCTCGCGGGCGAAATTGGCACGGAATAATTTATCGTCATCCCTGAGATCATAAACCAGACGGCAAAGATGACGCAGGGCATTCTCGTCAAGTTCCCGCCCAAAGGACAAACGGTCAAAATCCGCTGCCGGCAGCAGGCTTGCCAGCGCAGGACCATCATTCATACCCAGTAATTTCGCTATCGCTTGATAGAGCATTAGGGTGCCTCTGGCTCGGCCCTCCAGGCTATAACCGGCAATATGGGGCGTTGCAATGTCCACCAAAGGCACCAACTGCGCCATCGGATTGGGCTCGCCCTCCCAGACATCCAGCACCACTCTGAGATCCGGACGTTGCTGTTTGACCCGGATCAGCGCACGATTATCAATCACCTCGCCACGACAACAGTTCAACAGCCAGGCGCCCGGTTTTAACGATGAGAGCTTATCTTCATCCAGCAAATACCAAGTGGCGTGCTCGCCGGTGCGCGTCAAAGGCACATGCAAACTGATGACATCACATTCGGCCAGCAGAATTTCAAGGCTGTGGAAGGTGCGGCTGTCGCCAGCGGCCTCCAGCAGAGGATCGCACAACAAGGTTTCTGCACCATAAGCCGCCAGACAACGCGCCAGCGCACTGCCGGTGTTTCCTGCGCCCACTATACCCACTTTTTTGTTTTTCAATACACAGCCCGTCATCGCCGCCAGCTCCAGCATGGCAATAAAGGCATATTCTCCGACGGCGATGGCGTTACAACCCGGTGTATTAGCAAAAGGAATGCCCTGTGCCTCAAGCCAAGCGGTATCCAGATGATCTGTGCCTATGGTGGCGCTGCCAATAAACTTCAGCCGGTGTCCGGCAGGCATCAGCTGCGCATTGACTTTGGTAACCGAGCGCACCAGCAGCACATCGGCATCAACAAGTTGCTCAGCGGTGAGTTGTCGGCCATTGACCAGGGTGACATTCCCCAAAGGCGCAAATATCTGCGCCACGTAGGGCATATTTTCATCGGCGATGATGTTCATTGTTGTAGGAATGGTTGTGGGCATTGTTTTAGATTTTTATCAGTCATGCAGATTCATGTGACGGGATTTTAACGCAATTTTTCGCCGGTATTAGGCTGTCAGAGCAAAAACACAGGTTCCGGACGGTAAAAATGGGAGCCTTGGCTCCCGTCCCGTATTACAGATACTACAGATTACGCCTACTGAGACTAGGGTCTGTTGACCTTTGAAGATGGTTTTTGCAGCACTTTGTCGTTGTTTTATACAAAGCAACGCGATTGTGCTGTAGTTGTTCTAC
>JAJNAU010000233.1 GCA_021462625.1 Shewanella sp. | reverse complement strand
AAAGAAAAGCTTTTCTTCGTGGTCTTCGTGGTTCAATCTTTCTCTTTCAAACGTAACGGAAACATACTAAGTGAACAGCATTGCCGCTTTGCCGGGCGTTTTGCTGTCAGTTACTGCCATGGCAGACCTGTCAATTAATGTGCAGCCAGCGGGTAGCAGGGTATCTTGGCTTGGTGTGGTATTTAAGAATTTGATAATATAGCACTGATCAAGTGAATTAAGGCCGGTCGGCCTAATCTGGAGTCTGTAATGAAATGTCATCGCGTTAACGAACTGATCGCGCTGTTACACCCTGAGTGGCAAAAAGAGCCTGATCTCAATCTGCTGCAAATGCTTTGTAAATTGGCCGCCGAGGCCGGTTATCAAGGCAAACTGGAAGAGTTGAGTGATGATGTGCTTATCTACCATTTGAAGATGCGTAACAGTGCCAAAGACGAAATGATCCCGGGCCTGGCAAAGGACTATGAGGAAGATTTTAAAACTGCCATCCTACGGGCCAGGGGGGTTATCGAGTAGATCTTCGGATTTACTCTTCTTTGTAAAACAAGCGAAACCCTGAGGTTTCGCTTGTTTGTGTCGAGTACAACGCTTCAGGGCTGACTGCTCAAGGTTGGCATCGTTACTGACGAGCTGCCGACGAAATTTTTTCGGCAGGGGTGATGAGGTCTTTTGGGGTGTCAGGTAAGCCCGATAATATTGCCATCAGCATCGACATCGATATTCAGATAAGCAGGTTTGAGGCCCAGTCCCGGCATGGTCATTACGCTGCCCATAAGCACTGTGATAAACCCGGCGCCGGCATAGGGCTGCAGCTCAGTGACCGGAATGGTAAACCCGGAGGGAGCACCTTTGAGCCTGGGGTCATGGCTGATGGACATGGGCGTCTTGGCCATACAAAGCGGCAGCTTGTCATAGCCCAGTGCCTCAAGGGTAAGCAGTTGCTCCCGGGCTTTATCTGATAGACTTATGCCTGCTGCGCCATAGCCATCGACAGCCAGCTGATTGAGACGCGCCTCAAGGGGCGTATCCAACTGATACAGCAAGCTGAAGCTGGACACGGTGTCAGCTGCCTGAACTACTTTACGGGCCAGTTCAAGGGCACCTTCAGAGCCTGCTGCAAAGGCATTGCTGATTTCACAGCCAAAGGCGGCACTTTGCATCACCCGCTGTTTCAGCCACTGTAACTCTTCCTCTGTGTCGGTAGGGAAGCGGTTGATGGCGACGACCACAGGGACGCCATAACGGCTGACATTATTGATATGCCATTCCAGGTTGGCGTACCCGGCGGCCAGGCGTTCACCATCCGGAGCTGTGATGGCGGTATCAGACTCGATACCCGAATTGGCTTTCAGTGCTTTGAGGGTCGTGACCAGCACTGCCGCTGCCGGGGCATCGCCCGACTCTCTCACCTTGATATTGCAGAATTTTTCAAAGCCCATGTCTGAGCCAAAACCCGCCTCTGTAATGACATAATCGGTGCAGCGAAGAGCGATTTCATCGGCCAAAATTGACGAGTTGCCGTGAGCAATGTTGGCAAAAGGCCCAGCGTGTACCAGTGCCGGCGCGCCTGACAGGGTCTGAGTCAGGGTTGGCTGGATGGCTTCTGTCATGATGGCTGTCATGGCGCCTGCCACGCCTAGCTGCTCGGCGGTAATGGGATTGCCATCTTTATCCAGCGCCAGCAGGATACGGCCCATGCGTTCACGCAGATCGGTCAGGGATCGGGACAGTGCCAGTATCGCCATCAGCTCAGAAGCAGCTGTGATATCAAAACCGGAGTCATGTACCGGGCCATTGTTGTTACCAAGGCCGGTAGTGATATGACGCAGTGCCCGATCATTATGATCCATTACCCGTTTCCACAGGATATGCTCAGGATCGATATGCAGTGCCTGAAGCCCTGTCTGGGCTGTAAATGCCTCGGCACCTAAGCGGTTTTCATGGTGCAGTCTGGCATCCAGGGCAGCGGCAGCCAGATTATGGGCGCTGGTTACCGCGTGAATGTCACCGGTCAGATGCAGGTTAAGCTCGTCCATGGGAACCACCTGGGCATATCCGCCACCGGCTGCGCCGCCCTTAACCCCAAATACCGGTCCCATGCTGGGCTGACGGATACAGGCGGCCACGTTTTTGCCTATGGCCTGCAGTGACTGAGTCAGACCGATGGTAGTCACGGTCTTGCCCTCACCAAAAGGAGTCGGTGTGACAGCTGTCACTATGATGAGTTTTCCTTTTTGCTGGTCGCTCAAACGTTGCAAAGATGACAGATGGATCTTGGCTTTTGCGGTACCGAAAATCGTCAGTTCATCGGCTCTGAGGCCAAGTTTTTCGGCGATAACAGTGATCGGTTGGAGACTGGCTTGTTTTGAGATCTCAGTGTCGGTCAGCATTCTGTGTGCTCTCTTCAGTGGGTTTTTGTAGTGATATCCGGTGGTCGACTCTGTCCTTGTTTAGGGTGGCGCTATATTAGGTTCACTCAGCTTTGCAAATATTGCCGGAAATGCAAAAAAGTGTAACGAAACACAGTGTTTGTATAGGGTCACCCTAGGGTCTGTTGACCTTTCATGGTTGAATTTTGCTCGTTCTAGACGCGCTTTAATCGCGACGCAAGGTGTGCCGCCTAGAGGCCTAAGCAAATACCTTGCAACAAAGAGTAAAGCGCGTATAGCCGAGCCCTTCGGGCAGCGTTTGTCGTCGCTTTCTACTGCATTAACGC
>JAJNAU010000232.1 GCA_021462625.1 Shewanella sp. | reverse complement strand
AAAATTCAGAAGTGTTCACGATAGCCACCATGACTGTTAGACACAGACACTGTTATTATATACAGTATCAACAAGCTTGGCTAACTCAGCCTGGAATATTATTTTCTCGATAAGGTGATTCAGTTTGTTATGAATAATAAAAAACTTAACTTTTTGCCAAAATATTAATGAAGTCGCTGTAATTTCATTGAAAACACGTCCTGCAAACTCAATTGTAAATCGGCTACTGAACGGTGCAGTTCATTAATGCAATAACAGGATGAATGACTTTTTTTACAGCGTTTATTCAAGGGCTTAACCAGCTGTACAATAAAGTCTTTTGCTGGATTCAGGTGACCACAATTGGTTGCCACACTTTCAATTTTCTGCAGTCTGGAAATGATGGTCTGCGGATATTGCTGTAGGGCAGTCTCGATATGATCCCGCGACAGCCCAGATTGCAGCTTGTCATCCTCCAGGCCAATAGCCGTGCCCACCATGAGGTAACAGCGGTCTATCAGCTGTAGATAACCTGAGTCTGCGACCTGGGTGTTCGCTGACGATGAAGGAGACTTGATTTGCTCAAAGCAATCATCGATGTCTGCTACCCGGGAGAGCACCTGATAAGAATAGGCTTCGTTACGGTATTTTGGGGACTGGGTGATTTCCTGTTGTCCCGGGTTTTCGAGCTTTAATTTAATATATTCAAAACTTAAAATTTTAAGATTGAACAAACTCTTGTCTTTAATATGCAGCATAAAACCTCAAAACTTCAGTGATGCTTGGCTAGGATTAGTTATATATTTTATATGCAAATCATTTCCAGGCAATTAGTCAATAACCATTAATTGATGTTATTTATTTTGAGTCTTATTATTTTCAATAAGTTATCCTTAACATCAAAGTGTATTTCTGTGAAATAGATCGGACTGTAAATAAATTGTTCAAAGAAAGGGGGGGTAATTTTTACATTCAATAAAAGTTAAAGTCTACTGACCTTTTATGGTCAAAATTTGCTCTGGCGAAAAGGGTTTTAGGCGCGGTGAGGTGTGTGGCGCATAGTTATTCCAAGCAAATACACCTCGACAAAGCATAAAACGCTTTTCGGGACAACTATCTTGAAAAACTCTGGATCTGATGTTCAAAGAAAAGCTATAAGCGGCAGATTTTACAAAGAAGCGTCAAAGTTGGATGCTATTTGCACAAGTTTCAAGTGGGATCCCGACCCGCCCTGCAACAGACCCTATCCACGGCTTGATTTTTAACAACTTAAACGCCTTAATTAAATAAAGAGGCGTACACCTACAACACAGCTATCCACTGGGATAACAACGCCCATTCAGCGACAACCACAGGCAGCCTTTCAGCATTAAACTTCAGGGGGAAGCATGCAGGACAATATCGCGCTTGTACTGGGTGGCGGCGGCGGCAGGGCAGCCTATCAGGTCGGCGTGCTTAAGGCGCTGGTGCAATGCTATCCTCGCAATCACAGTATTCCATTCAATATTATCTGTGGCACCTCAGCTGGCGCCATCAATGGCACCTCCATTGCGACCCATGCTTCCTGCTTCCATTTGGGAGTGCGCAAGCTGGACTGGGTCTGGCGGCATATGCTGACCCGCAAAATTTATCAAACCTCCCCGTGGTTGTTGCTGCGTCACCTGTTTGGCATGGGACTGCGGGGGTTTCAGGATGATCGCGTCAATACCGAGGCGGCCAGCCTGTTCAACAACGATCCCCTGCGTCACCTGCTCAATGAGCTGATCGACTTTGGCCGCATCGACCGCAATATTGCCCGCGGGGCGCTCCGAGCCATCAGCGTCGATACATCCAGCTACAATACATTCGGCTGTATCAGTTTTTTTCAGGGAACCGATGATATCGATAACTGGCAACGTGCCAGGCGGGAAGGTCTGCGAACCCAACTTAACACAGAGCATCTGCTGGCCAGCTCTGCAATTCCGCTGGTTTTTCCATCTATTCGGCTGAGCCAGCATTACTTCGGCGACGGTTCAATTCACCAGCTGGCACCGTTATCCAGCCCCATACACCTAGGCGCCAACAAGATCATGGCGATCAATCTGGACAGCCCGCACAAACATCTGGGCCGGGAATTACCCCACCACCCCAAGACCGCAACCCTGGCCGGTCATCTGCTGGATACCATCTTTTCCGATACCTTCAACAGTGATCTGGAAAGATTACAGCGGATAAACACTACCCTGTGCCATGTGCCGGATAACCTGCGGGATAAATTACCACTCAAGCCCATCGACACTCTGGTGATAAAGCCCAGCAAAGATCTCAGCGGCATTGCGCGCAGCTATTATCCTGATATACCGGTAGGCGTTCGACACATGTTGAAACTTATCGGCATCAATCAGGAGTCAGACTCCAGTATCGTGTCCTATCTGTTGTTTGAGCAAGGCTACACCAGAGAGCTGATTGAGCTTGGATTCCAGGATGCCATGGCAAGAATGGATGAGTTGAAGGCCTTTTTTGAGCTGGATCAGCCGCTGCGGCCCAAGGTATCTGTGTCGCAGGCCAGAGTCGCCAGTTAAGCGGCAAAGTAACGCACAGATAGCAGGCTCAATCGCCGCTTACCTGGGTGTCGGATCTGAGCCGCAGGTCCTGCTTGCGGGCAAAGTCCGCCAATGTTTGAAAATTATCGGCACGCCACATTGGCATATTGCGCAGCTATTCAGGCAATGAGGAGCAAGCGCTCTCCTCCCCTACTAGGGTCTGTTGACCTTTCATGGTTGAATTTTGCTCGCTCTAGACGCGCTTTAATCGCGACGCAAGGTGTGTAGCCTAGTGGGCCTAAGC
>JAJNAU010000231.1 GCA_021462625.1 Shewanella sp. | reverse complement strand
GACTTACCCATGTAGCCTGCCTCGTATTGATGCTTACGAGATCAGATCACTGAGTTAGACAATAGTTCCCTCGATTTAGGCAACAACGCCATAGAAGATTGGTTTGTTCAGAGCGCCGTCATCCATTCGAGTACGAGCCAGATTGGTGACGGCATAGTGGCTAGTCGATTTGGTGAAGTCATCCTGTGGTTGACAGGCTCCCTGAGGGCAAGTTTAAAAGGGGCGCATCCTGCCCAGAGCCCTCTTGATTTATCCCGATAGACCTTCGATTGCTCTGATTGTGTTCACACCTTTGAATTCTCGCTGAGTGACTAAACTCCTATGCGGATTGGTATTACTAGCTCCTGTGCGCAATGGTATGACAGCTGTAAGTCTACGCAGATCGCGCACGGGACTTACTCGCATCTTCCTTAGTTGGTTGTTGCAGTTTGTGTTGGTACTAAGTCACCGAGTATTGAATGCACTTATAAGCTGCAATTCCTACCAATAAAATTGACATTTATTTTGAATTTTTTGGGGTTAAACCAAAAAAAAATGAGCAGGTAGTCGCCTGACAAACTTTCTGTCACCGGGACGTGTTTAAATCACCTTATTCCGTTTACGTCAACGTCAAAATCAAACGCACGTTTGATTTTTTATGGTGAAAAATAAATATTAACCTATTGAAATATATAATATTTATCTTTGATCGGATAATCTGGAAGTAAACGGCACATTTAAAGGTGTACAAACTTTCGGTGGACTTATGCTGTAAAGTTAAGTATCAGCAACGGGGTTAAGTTACGTAATTAAATTACGCGCAAGGGGTATGGTAAAGTTGTAAGACAAGTTTCTCATCGGTTGCATCGTTTACTTTTATTTTGCTTTATCTTCTTTTAAAACAATAAGTAATGATTTTTGTGAACTTGGTCTTACCAATTTCTTTTCAGTAAAAATTAATATTTATCTGTCATCGGTCAATATGAAATCTGTTGCCAATGCATACATTTCCGATTAGTTTCTGTGGGAAATAAACAAATGCCAGCTTTACCCGGAAACACCTGTGAAAGTGTGAATAGAAGGCGGCAAACACAGGGGACCTGGTTAAAAGGCATCGGGGGAATATATGACACAGGCAAATATTGCAACTGAACACCAGACGCAGAGCAGCCCACTGAATATAGTGGGTCGGCACGTAGAGGGTCAGGAACAGATCTTTACTGAAGGCGCGCTTAATCTGTTGCAGAATTTGTGCGCCACTTTTATGGACGAGCTGGACGATTTGCTCCAGCAGCGCAAATTTCGCCAGCAGCAGTTTGATAATGGTACGCTGCCGGACTTTTTGCCACATACCAAGCAGGTACGGCAGAGTGATTGGCAAATCCGGGGTATTCCTGCCGATCTACAGGACCGCAGAGTGGAAATCACCGGTCCGGTGGACCGAAAAATGATTATCAACGCCCTCAATGCCAATGTAAAAGTGTTTATGGCAGACTTTGAAGACTCTTTGTCCCCAACCTGGGAGAAAGTCGTTCAGGGGCAGCTAAATCTGCGGGATGCCGTGCGTGGCGATATCTCCTACACCAATGAACAAACCGGCAAGCATTATCAAGTAAAGGATGACCCGGCGGTTTTGGTTGCCCGGGTACGTGGTCTGCATTTGAAAGAGAAACATATTGAATTCAAAGGCAAGCCAATTCCCGGAGCGCTGTGTGATTTCGCACTCTACTTCTACCTCAACTATCACCAGTTACTTGCCAAAGGCAGTGGTCCGTACTTCTACATTCCCAAACTGGAGAGCCATCTGGAGGCACGCTGGTGGGCCAAGGTCTTCAAAATGGTGGAAGAGCGGTTCTGTCTGGCGCCCGGGACCATCAAATGTACCTGTCTTATTGAGACGTTACCTGCGGTATTTGAGATGGAAGAGATCCTGTATGAGCTGCGCTCCAACATAGTGGCGCTCAACTGTGGTCGCTGGGATTACATTTTCAGCTATATCAAGACACTCAAGCGTCATCAAGATCGCATTTTGCCGGACCGTCAGCAGGTCACCATGGACAAGCCATTTCTCAGTGCATACTCACGCCTGTTGGTGAAAACCTGCCACAAACGTGGCGCGCTGGCGATGGGCGGAATGGCGGCCTTTATTCCCGCCAAAGATGAAGCAACCAATGCCAAAGTGCTGGCCAAGGTTCGTGGAGACAAAGAGCTGGAAGCCCGTAATGGTCATGACGGCACCTGGGTGGCACATCCCGGATTGGCCGACACTGCCATGTCGATTTTCAATGAATACATAGGTGATGGACATTGTAATCAGTTACATATCACCCGTGATGTCGACGCCCCCATTCTGGCGCAGGAGCTGCTGGCCCCCTGCGGTGGCGAGCGCACCGAACAAGGGATGCGCCTGAATATCCGGATTGCGTTGCAATACGTCGAAGCGTGGATCAGTGGCAATGGTTGTGTGCCTATTTACGGACTGATGGAGGACGCTGCTACGGCTGAAATTTCACGGGCTTCTATCTGGCAGTGGATCCAGCACGAGCAGAGTCTGTCCAATGGTAAGCTGGTCACTAAACAGCTGTTTAAAGACATGTTGGTGCAGGAGCTGGCCACTGTAAAAGAAGAGGTAGGCGTGGAGACCTTCACCCACGGTAAGTACACTCAGGCGGCAGTATTGTTGGAGCAGATAACCACGGCTGATGAGCTGGTGGATTTTCTGACACTGCCAGGCTATCGGATGTTAACGGAATAACTCACAAAGGGGTATCAGCATGCAGGGTTCCGGGCTGATACACCAGGCACAACAGGCTGGCTGCTCAGGCAGCACAAAAAATAAAGCAAGGAGTAAGACCATGAGTAAGGCGACCGAGACGATGAC
>JAJNAU010000230.1 GCA_021462625.1 Shewanella sp. | reverse complement strand
CGATATTGGAATATATTGCTCGCGCTGATATTGGAATATCATGCACAAAGTTCTCTTAAGCCTGCAGATAAGGCGTATGTCTCGACGGGACTTTTTTGGGAACTTGAAAGTCTGGACAGCAAGCAACAGGTGGATTAAGTGTAAGAATGCTAAAGGGGTACTTAATCTGCAGTGTGCTGCTGCAGCTGTAATTTGATTACTGCAAGTAGAAGCATCTGTTGGGTCAATCGAGTTCTCAATTTCCATAATGAGAAGCGTCCCTGTGATTAGGCCTTAATATTTGTTGCTTCCTTTTTAGAGCATTTCGTTTTGATTCTCAACATATACAGCTTGCCTGGTGGACCTGGAGTCTCATCACAAGTTAGAGGCTACTTTTAGCAATACTATTCTAAGTTATTGAAAAGACGGCAATTGAACAGAGATTAGATAAGTGGTTGTGCTACAGTGAGCAGGAAATCAGTGAAATTCATTCACTTTGGTTTATGGCGGGCTTTCTTTTTGCTTTAAGGAATTAGATCAGTCTGGGTACAGAATCGATTTACTCTGGGTGGGGCATGGCCCTACCCAAAGGGGTGAGGTGGCTACAACATCGACAGCTGTCCCTCCTGACTGATATGCAGCTTCTCCACATCGATCTTGAAACTGGCCTGTAGCAGTTCTCTCGCCATCTTTTTGATGTTGGTTACCATTTTCTGATCCGGGCCTTTCTTGAAGGTGTCCTGGAACATCACCATCCAGTTGCCGGTCATGGCAAGGTATTCGTAGAGTTTCTGTCGATCGGCCTGGTTGGCGTTCTGCAGGCCCTGACTCAGGGCTTGATTGCTCGCAATGAGTTGCGCCACCTGCTTGTGCAGATGCAGCAGATTCTGCTCCGGTATCTCGGCTCCTTCGTTGTAGGCTGACCAGATGCCATAGAGGAAAGAGGCGGTGGCGGTTGGAATGTCACCTTCAGGTACCCGTGCCGCCTGTTCTATCCTCTTTTGTACGAACAGGGCGATGTTGAATATCTTCTCCATATTGGCCCGATTGGGTTCCGGGAAGTTACCGGACAACTGGGTGGCCGTTGCGGACTTGTTGTTTGCGGCTGCCTGGATGTCCTGAGGTGTGATGGTGCTCAGCTCCTCAACGAAACGTTTCCCTGCATCCTCACTGCTTTGAAGGCTGCTGATGGTTGGGGCCTTTACCGGTTGCTCAAACAGCTGATCGAAACCATCCACCAGGAAGCCTGGTGTTGCCGCGGTGTTGTTAGCCGGCGCACTGTTGCTCATGGTGGAACAGGTGGAGAGAAATCCCCCCAGCAACAGACGGGTGAGCTGTAGCCTGATGTTCATCTTGATAATCCTTTACTGGGTTGTACGGTTCTGCTCGGTGATGGTCAGATCGCCTTCCTGGCTGATGGAGATCGACTCGGGTTCAATCTTCAGGCTGCGGGTGATGATCTCTCTGACCATGATTTTGACATTGTTCAATGCGGTCTCGTCCGGTTGTGAGGTCAGGTGGTGCTGAATCATCAGCAACCAGTTGCCGACCATGGCGAAGGTCTCATAGAGTGCCGAGCGGTTGCCGCTGGTCGATTTCTCGTACTCTTTGAGAAACTCGGCTCTTTCGCGCATGGTATCCCGGGTCTGTTTGACCAGCTTGTCGAACTGCTTGCCGGGGATGGTGGCGCCCTGATTGTAGATCGACCAGATGCCATAGAGAAAGATGGTGATCGCGCCGTGGATATCCTTTTGCGGCAGTTTATGGATCTCTTCATAACGCTGGTGAATGAAGAGGGAGATATTGAACAGCTTCTCCATCTCCCCACGATGCTCTTGCGGTGCGTTTCTTGCCAGTTTGGTTGCCGTGGATGACTTCTTGCGCACAGCGCTTTTGATCTCCTGTTCGGTCAGTTCATTGAACAGGCTTTCATGATCCCGATAGACTGCCTGGGAGTAGTTGCCCTCAGCATCGCTGGGACTGCTCTCGGATGTGTTGAGTGTGTTCAAAGGTTACCTCGCTGAGTGGTTTGCATGCTGGTGTCTGTGGACTGATCTGTTGCAGCGGCGCTGTTCAGGCTTCGAGGGGAAAACTGCCCCGGTTGGAAGACGTCGGATAAAGGGGGCAGAGCAGACAGATACTCATCCCTGTCAGCAGTCGTCTGATCGGGTAGCAGGATTAGCGATGAGCCTGCACGCAGGATGGACCGGGCCGAAGGGTGTGCCGACATCCAATGGCGATACCCGGTGCTCTGCTGAGCGGAGGTATGGTGAACGGGATTCAATCTACACGCCATGTATGCTATCCATCCCTGATAAATACAGTATGCTGAATTTCCATATAAAAACTGCAGATGACATAAGGGCCATCTGACGCGCTCCTGGCCCCATTATGCCATTCGCCAACCGGCTGGATATCAGGGATAACCCCTATGCACCAGGCGGATGCAGCGTAAGATTGTCGAGTGCGGTTGATTTTCGACATGTGGGTCCTGGCGATATTGGTATATGCTTTTAATCGTTAAGGGGTTTATTTTCCCGGGGTTGAATCGCTGGAGGGGAACATGCCGGTACCTTCGCTGAAGGCAAAAGATTATAAATCGGATATCAAGCCGGTCTGGTGCCCGGGTTGCGGTCACTTTTCGGTGCTTGCTTCATTGACCAAGGCGATGGCCCATCTTGGGCTGGTCAAAGAGCGTGTGGCAGTGGTCTCGGGGATCGGTTGTTCATCCCGCTTGCCCGCCTATATCGACAGCTATGGTTTTCATGGTATCCACGGTCGGGCGCTGGCGGCGGCCTCCGGACTGAAGGCGGCACGCCCCGACCTGACGGTGGTGGTGGCCGGTGGTGACGGGGATGGCTTCTCGATTGGCGGTAACCATTTTCTGCACGCCTGCCG
>JAJNAU010000229.1 GCA_021462625.1 Shewanella sp. | reverse complement strand
TTTATAATTTGCTGATATTTCATGGTGTTTAAGCAATAAAAAAGCCACCTGGAGGTGGCTTTTTACTGAGTTTGGTGGCAATTATCAATATGAAAAGTCGTTCGAGAGTTGCTCAGTCGGTGCCAAGAAGTGAAGGCTCTTTAGCTATTTTAAGTGTCGCTGCGGGTCTTGGCGGCCGTGTAGTACGCGGATAATTTCTACCGTATCTGTAGTGACTCTGTAAAACAGGGCATGACTTTCAATTGGTAAGCTTCTGATGCCGGGTAGGAGTTCGGGGCGTTCAACGCCCATCAGTGGTTGTTTAGTAAGGGACCAAAAATGGTCTTTCAGATTTTCTAGGTAACTATCTGATTGGGTTTGCCCCCATTGCCGAAGCCCATACTGATAGATTTCTTTAAGATCGGCTTTGGCGGCTGGGGCTAAAACAAGTTGATGTGCAGGCATTCGGCTTAAGCTTTAATGTCGTCGAACAGTGAATCTAAGGCAGATTTTGATTCGATGGCGATGCCTTCACCACGATCTAGCTGGTCAGTACCAACTTTCAGTTGTTCGCGTAAGTGTTCCAATTTCACTTCGCGGATCCAGTCTTCGTGCGTGTCCATAAAGCGCAGCGCTTCACGGATCACTTCGCTGGCATTGTTGTAAAGGCCGCTTTCAACTTTGGCTTTAACGCGAGACTCTAGCTCGGCAGTCAGGGATACATGCATGGTGACCTCCAGGGGGAGACATTTATACAGATCATGTTGGGCTAAAATACAAAGATTGTCAATGCTTGTATTTTTATCTCTATGCCTGAGTCGCTGCCCATTAAACGTTGTGCCATTTATTCTCGCTCGTCTGTGGAGAAGGATAATCGTGATTCTTTTGACTTGCGCGCGCTCAAAGGTTCAAAAGCGGGCAGCTTCATTGAGGCCACGTTGGAACGTGAACTTAGGTACTTCCACACCCCAAACAGCAAAAAGACGAAAGGGATGTTTCAACGCTTCTTAGAGCTGGATGTGACTGAAAGTTGGACGTGGATTGACGGTGAGCCTGAACAAGTTCAACGAAAGCTCAATGAATGGATAGTGAAGCGGGGAGAAGCCGTGCATCGCTCGGTCAGCGACCAGCAGGCAGCTCACATTGTCAGCCGAAAGGATTTGGGCAAGTGTGTAACGTTTTTCAAAATGCTGGTGGAAAGAACGGAGGAGGTTGTCGTGAGCCAATGATTGCTGTGGTGGGAGGCACTGTCTTTATGACGTAAATAGTTTTTGTTGGATTGAGTTGAGAACTCAACGACAGGTGAGCTGGAGAGATTGCTTTTGTGCTCTCAGCAAGTGCCTAGTAGATCTCACTCTCTGAACCTCTGATTTCCCTCACAAACGCTGACCTAGCGCAGGATTTTTGCCTTGCGCTGTGGCACACTACAACCTGATTCAGTTGACTATGGGTTTGGTATGACTCAGCACTACCAATATCCGCAAGCTAATGCAGAATTTATGTGAGAACAGGGATGGTTGAGCAAATTCCCACCTACGAGCAGATGATGCCCGTTGTATTATCAGTTTTGGCGGATGGGCAAACCAAGCCGTTAAAACAGGTCTATACCGATGTTTCGGCCAATTATGGTTTTACCGATGCGCAATTGGGGCTTACATTGCCCAGCGGCAAACAAACCTATGTTCGCAGCCGTGTCGGTTGGGCTAAAACCTACCTGGTAAAAGCCGGGCTTATCCATCAACCGAAACGTGGCCTATGCGAAATTACCGACAAGGGACAAGAAGCACTGGCCAGTGGTCAGTTAATTAATAACGACTACCTTGCTCAATTCGATGCCTTTAATGATTTTCGCAACAATAATCACGACAGCGTATCTCCAACTCTCAGAGCTAATACGGAAGCCGTTTTGCATAGCGACGATAGCCAAACCCCTACCGAACTGATGGCAAAAGCGTTTTCCGCCCTTAACTCCACTCTGGCCGACGAGCTGCTGGAGCAGATCCACAACCTATCGCCCAAATTTTTCGAGCAATTGGTGGTCGATTTAATGCTGGCCATGGGCTATGGCGGTAGCCAAAGGGATGCGGGGCAGGCAACTCAGTACAGTAACGATGGCGGTATCGATGGCATCATCAAGGAAGATAAGCTGGGGCTTGATTCCATTTACCTGCAAGCTAAGCGCTACCGCGATAACACAGTCGGCAGACCAGACATTCAAGCCTTCGCTGGGGCACTGGATATGCACCGCGCTCGCAAGGGTGTGTTTATTACTACCTCTAGTTTTAGCAAAGACGCTCGCGACTTCGTTACCATGATTGAAAAGCGCATCGTACTGATTGATGGCCGCGAACTTGCGGCGCTTTTGATAGAGCACAATGTTGGCGTCTCGACTCGTGAAATTTACGCTGTAAAGGCCATAGATTCTGATTATTTCTCAGATGAATAACAGTCGATTACTCCTTGAGCTCCTTATAAAATCTGATATCTCTCGTAAATTAGACTGATTAAATAGACTTCAATTACTTTTTTGGGAAAGAAATGCAAAAACTTACGCTTAATAAACTGTCCAGCAAGCTATTCAAAGCCTGTGACATCCTTCGGGGCAAAATGGATGCCTCTGAGTATAAGGAATACATTTTCGGCATTCTGTTCCTTAAACGCATGTCAGATCAATTCCATAAGGACTATCAAGCGAAAATCAGCGAGCTAAAGAAAGAGGGGCATGACGATGATGAGATCGAACTTCTGCTAGAAGACGAAGAGCAGTTTGATTTCTTCGTGCCGGAAAAAGCGCGTTGGGAAAACCTCAAGCACTTGAAAACTAATGTCGGCTCTGGGCTTAACAAAGCGCTGGAAGCATTGGAAGAGAGTAACACCAAGAAAGGCTTGGAAGGCGTGCTCAAGCACATTAACTTCAAC
>JAJNAU010000228.1 GCA_021462625.1 Shewanella sp. | reverse complement strand
AAAGACTCAGGCCATTAACGTCGAGCTGCGTCGCGCATCTCGGGGCTGTCATCACGCGCAGAGCACCCACGGGACTTATTCGTACCTTCCTTTGGTCACCAAGGCGAGTTTGGCTACATCACCAATGAACCGGTATTGCCCGGCTCAGAGCCGGGCGATGGATTGCCAGAATTGGCGGAAGCATGCCTGACGATATTCCTGCTGTTGCCAGCGCTCTGGATTATCAAGAAAGAATTGGGTGGTCGCTAGAAACTGACCGTGACAATTTTCCAGCATCAAATCCAGCGGGAATTGGGCCAGGACACCTGCCTCCTGTCCCTGATGCAGCAAGGCGCCCAAAAAACCAAGCACTTCTTCCATGGCCATTTTACGGATCTCCAGGCTGAGTGCCGGAGACATACAAAATTGCTGAAAGAACAACTGCTTATTGGGATTCGACATCGCCCATGCCAGGCCTGCCTGCCAAATATCTTGCGCGCTCTGCTCAAGATTATCTGCGCCCTTTAAGGCACTGCGCATTTCATCGGCCAGTTCCTGTTTGACGCTCAGGAACAGCTGCGCCAGCAGCTCCTCTTTACTGGCAAAATGGTGAAACAAGGTGCCGGTAGCCACCCCGGCGTTTTTAGCAACCGAGGCGGTGGATGTGGCGTGGTAACCCTGGCGGGTAAACAGCATCAGTGCCGCATCCAGAATTGCCTGTTTCTTATCTTTGTTCATGCCCTGCTGCATCCTATCTGACGAAAAAGTTTACCAGCAGGCGCTGCAACCAGTTACCATAGGGCGGATGCACCAGTTTTCCTGTGTTGATACGGCCCCGCGCCAGGACGGTACGGGCATGGCTGAACTGCAGGAACCCCTCTTTACCGTGATAGTGCCCCATGCCGGATGGTCCGATGCCTCCGAAGGGGGCGTCGTCTGCCGCCACATGGAACACAGTTTCATTGATGCACACGCCGCCTGAATGGGTGTTATCCAGCACCTGTTGTTGAGTGGTTTTATCAAAGCTCATCAGATACAGTGCCAGCGGCCTTGGGCGGGCGTTGACAAAGTCGATGGCCTCGTTCAGTGCCTGATAGGCTACAATGGGCAGCAATGGCCCGAAAATCTCTTCCTGCATCAACTTCATTTCAGGGGTGACGCCGGTCAGCAGCTGTGTCGCCAGTTTGCGGTTGCCTCTGTCCAAAGGCTCATCCGATGCGTTGTGTACCTTGGCGCCTTTTGCCAGGGCATCATCCAGTAGTGAAAGCAGGCGCTGATGCTGACGCTCATTGATGATGTTGCCATAGTCAGGATTGCGGGTGACCTCGCCATACATGCTCCTGAACTGACGCCGGTAGGCCTCCACAAACTCTTCAATGCGGTGTGCCGGACAAAGTACATAGTCTGGGGCGACGCAAATCTGCCCGGCATTCAGACACTTACCATATATCAAGCGTTCAACGGCATCGCTTATGGGCATATCCGGAGCGATAATCACCGGCGATTTGCCGCCAAGCTCCAGGGTGACGGGAGTCAGATTGTCAGCGGCCGCGTGCATCACATGGCGTCCAACCACAGTGGATCCGGTAAACAGCAGATGATCAAAGGGCAATGCTGAGAAGGCAGTGGCAACATCGGCTTCCCCTTCGATAACGGTGACCTGCTCCGGTGGAAATGCGGCACTCAGTAACCGGCGGATCACCTCATTGGTTGCCGGGGTAAATTCCGACAGCTTGAGCATGGCTCGGTTTCCGGCCGCCAGTGCCGTAGTCAGGGGCCCCAGCGACAACATGACAGGAAAGTTCCAAGGCACTATGATGCCGATGACCCCAAGTGGCTGGTAGTGCACTTTGACACTGGCAGGTGCCAACATCAATCCAGCATGGCGGCGACTGGGCTTCATCCAACCTCTGAGATGTTTGATGCTGTAGTTGATGTTGTTGATGGCCGGCATGATGTCTGACAGCATGCTGTCGTCGGGACTGCGATGACCATAGTCCCGGCTAAGGGCATCCAGCAGCGCCTGCTGATGGTCAAGCAGTGACTGTTTCAGTCGTTTAAGCCAGTCTATCCGGGCTGCGGCATCGGCAAAGGGGTGTTGCTGAAAGGCGATGCGCTGGCGCTTGAGTATGTTGTGCAGTTCACTGTCCATCTGTTGGGGGCTAGGCATGTTCATCCATAATCTCCTGAACTTTTAAAAAAACCGACTGATTAGTCGGTCCAATACTACGTCAGTCTGCCTGTCAGTTCAATATTTGCTCTTGTGTGATCCTTGTCATACTTATTTGAGGGTGGCAATCTTATAGTGATATCTAGGCTGTCGGGGGCTGAGGCAAGAGCATTGCCCTGCCGGCGGGTAGCAGATCAGGGCTGATGATTTAATGGAGGACTTATGGATATCACTCATCACGGTATTTCAATCGGGATTGAACGCATAGGTGATGATGACTTTTTCCTGACCTTAAAGGTCGTGGGCAAGCTAACCCACGAGGATTACCAGAAAATGGTGCCCATGCTGGAAGCGGCGATCGCCGGTGTGGATGATCCGGATATTTATGCGCTGTGTGATATTACCGAGCTGGAAGGTTGGGAGACCCGGGCAATGTGGGATGATCTTAAACTTGGGGTCAAACATGGCAAACACTTTGAAAAGATTGCCATTGTGGGAAATTCCACCAAGCAGGAATGGCTGACTCGACTGGCTGACTGGTTTACCCCGGCTGAAGTGAAGTTTTTCGTTACCCAGTTTGATGCCATTGTCTGGTTGAAAGATTAGGGTCTGTTGACCTTTGAAGATGGTTTTTGCAGCACTTTGTCGTTGTTTTATACAAAGCAACGCGACTGTAGTGTAGTTGTTCTACATAAATGAGCGTTAATGCAGTAGAAAGCGACGACAAACGCTGCCCGAAGGGCTCGGTTATACGCGCTTTACTCTTTGTTGCAAGGTATTTGCT
>JAJNAU010000227.1 GCA_021462625.1 Shewanella sp. | reverse complement strand
AGCCTCCCAACAGAGACTCCGAATACATTAGCGCAGACCAACCCCGTCATTGCGAATTTGTTCTTGCAACAACGAGGCGGACCATACATTTATGTCTTATCGTCTTATGTCTCGTTATTTGCTATGTACATAATATCGAACAAACGATGCGATTTTTGCAGATAGCAGCTTTGCGTTCGCATTTTTAATAGTAACTTTTATGTTGAATCAATTCCTTGATCTTATAGATGTCTGCGGAGTGGCATGGCCTGTCGAGACGGCTATGCTCGGTGAGTGACTACAATCATCTGTTTGACATATTGAACAAATTTGCGCTAGCTTGGTGGCTGAAACTGAATTTGATTAACACCCGAGCAGTTTAGGGAAGGTGCGAATATGTCCTTTGCGTGCTCTGCCTAGGCTTGCAGTTATCATATGCAAGGCACAGTTCGCACTTTTCTTAGGCTTTGCGCATATTCTGCCCGAGACAATCGGAAATACCAGTGACAGGCTATGCTCAAACTACGGACTGTATCGTTTGAACACCAGGTGATATATGTATTTATCCGAGAATTACAGCGATCGAAAACAAAGAAAACCCGTCGCCCTTATGTCCATGGGGCAACAGAATCGCAATGGCCATCCTTATCAGGTCATGACTCACAAATATATGCAGCCGATAGTCGATATTGCCGGTTGTATTCCGCTGCTGGTACCCAGCTGTTTCGGGGTTGAGGATCTGGATCAGTATCTGGATATGGCCGATGGTGTGTATATTTCCGGGGCTGCTTCCAACATAGATCCCGCACTCTATGGGCAGGAAAATCTGACGCCGGATAAGGGGCAGGATCCTAATCGGGATAATATGGATATGGCGCTGATCCACGCCGCGATCGAGCGTAACTTGCCGATTCTGGGGGTTTGTCGTGGTATGCAGGAGTTGAATATTGCACTGGGGGGGGATCTGTACCAGAAAGTGCATGATGAGTTACACCTCAATGACCACAGAGAAAATCCCGACGACCCGCCCGAGCTTCAGTATGGTCCAAGTCATTCCATTGATTTGGTTAAAGGCTCCTGGCTGCATGGCCTGCTCGGCGATACTATTACCGTTAATTCATTGCATGGCCAGGGGATTAATCGCCTTGGTAAGGGACTGGAAGCGCTGGCGTACGCTGAGGATGGATTGGTGGAAGCTATCCATATGCCTGCAGCGCAACAATTTGTTTTAGGCGTGCAATGGCATCCTGAGTGGCAGGCCAACAAGAACCCGGATTCGGTGAAGATTTTCCGTGCCTTTGGCGAAGCATGTCAGGGTTTTAACCGAGCAAAGGACCAATCAGCCAGAAGTCGGAGCAAGGCATCCAGTTTTTAGGCTGAACCTTGCCACCTCCCGACAGACCCTTCGCCTGTTAACTATGACAGGCGAACTGATCTTTATCCAACAGACACTAGAACGGAAATCGGGCTAGTCTTGGCGGTTTTCCGGTGCCACACCAAAGGCTTCTACTACTACCTTTTCAACCAGCTTCACCCGGCCGCGTTTCTCCAGCGCTTCACGTAAAATGTATTCTATCTGGGCGTTGACACTGCGCAGCTCGCCATCTGCCCAACGTTGCATGGCGGCCAGCACATGGGCATTGATCCTCAGTGGATAGGCTTTCTTACTGCTCATGGGGACCTCAGTAAAGTCTGCCGGCATTCACCACAGGCTGAGTGCTTTTGTTACCGCAGAGCACAACCAACAGGTTGCTGACCATTACGGCCTTGCGCTCTTCATCCAGTTCGATGACCTATTTTTCTCTCAAGCGTTCCAAAGCCATTTCCACCATACCTACCGCCCCTTCGACAATTTTTGAGCATGCGGCAAAAATGGCGGTTGCCTGTTGACGCTGCAGCATAGCCGAGGCGATCTCCTGAGCATAGGCAAGGTGACTGATGCGGGCCTCGTATACCGTCACACCAGCACGGTCCAGTCGCAGCTGAATTTCCTGTTTCAGTATGTGGGCAATTTGTTGCGGGTGGCTGCGCAGGGCAATCTCATTTTTATTCGGAGGATCATGGGCATAGCGACTGGCCATACTGTGCAGTGCCGCTTCACTTTGAATGTTGACGTAACTCTCATAGCTGTCGACTTAAAAGACGGCTTCTGAACTGTCGGTGACGGACCAGACAACTATGCTGGCAATCTCAATGGGTTGCCGAGATTATCGTTGACCTTGATTTTGGCGCTTTCGAATGCGGAGTGAAATTGTTTGTCGGATAAATAAGGGGATGGTCCAGCGCAACCCTGTGTTTCTGACGGAACCCACATAACTGCCAAACAAGGTCATCACTTTTGCCTGATTGGGCTGCACTATAAAAAAACCGGCCAGCACAGACCGGTCAGTAGGTTTCCGACAATACCAATGCCCCATGGCCGCTGTCCATCTCCAGTATAAAACTTAGATGAAGGGCGATTAGCACCGGAAAGACAGCATAGCCATTCAGTGAAAATCCACGTTTCTCTTGAATCATGATTATCTCCATCTGATATCAGTTTGAGATCAAGTTAGTGCGCTGTGATTGAAATATAAACACGCTAACAGAAGATGTCTTATATCTTTTCGATAGGATAGTTTGTTGTGAGAATGATCTAAGGAAGGTGTAAATAAGTCCCGTGCGTGTTCTGCGTAGGCATACTGCTATCATATGTAAAGCACAGTTAGCAGCTTCCCTGTTCGATATATGAAGTTCAGGGGTAAGGAGGTGAAACTCAGTTTAATGCTGAAGTTTCATATGGATGGAAAGCTTTAAGAAGAACAAATTTCGAGTGTTTTGATCTGGTTTTGATCCGGGATTGCTTATGCCGGGCAGGATGACCCGGCAAACGACAGAGCAAGCATTGGGTTAGGGAAGGTGCGAATAAGTCCCGTGCGTGCTCTGCGAGTGCTGACAGCCTCTAGATGCGCGGCGCAGTTTGAAGTTAATGGCCCTAGTCC
>JAJNAU010000226.1 GCA_021462625.1 Shewanella sp. | reverse complement strand
TGTAGAACAACTACAGCACAATCGCGTTGCTTTGTATAAAACAACGACAAAAAGCTGCAAAAACCATCTTCAAAGGTCAACAGACCCTAGCGAAAAGCGTGTTAGGCGCCTCGAGGTGTGCGGCGCATCTAGGAGCTATCATCACACGCAGAGCACGCACGGGACTTATTCGCACCTTACCTAAGCAAATACACCTCAACAAAGCATAAAACACTTTTAGCCCAGCCCTATGGACAGCAGCCAGGATCCGGGAGTAGGACTGGACTGGATTTGAGCTGTCCCCTTACCAATCAGCTGGAGTTATTGCTCCCGGGTCGTTACACTCGCTTGGGCGTACGGATTGCCGATAGTCCGCTGCTCATGGAAGATCATAGCGTTGGTGTATTTATTGGTACCAGCTACAGGATTTGAATTTCGTGAACACCTACTCAGGAAGGAACCTCTGCTCCACGGGTCTGCTCGCTGGCCTGGGGATGCTTTTGTTTTTCTCTGCAGCACACGGCAAGCCTGAAACAGACACCCGACCCACACTGGAGGTATGGCCGCAAATCTGTGTGGCCGAGCCAAACACTCCCTGTCAACTGGATGTGCAACTGAACTGGCAGGGGACTCCCCACAATTTGATTTGCATTTTGTCGGATAACGCACAGTTTACACGTTGGTGTAACAATTCAAACGCGGTACATTCACGGACACTAAATATAACAACAGATAAAGATATCCAGTTTGAGATGGTTGACCCCCAAAGCAACCGGATCATAGCCGCCGCAACACTCAGGATGACACAACTGAGTGATCCCTCCTCGCGCCGGCGTTATCGCAACCCTTGGAGTTTATTCTAATGACAACCCCTCAATCTCCCTATCATGTGTTGTTGGTGGAAGACGACATTCGTCTGTCGAACCTGATTGTGGACTATCTCAAAGAGCAAGGAATGCACGTCGAGGTTGAGCGACGTGGTGACACAGTGCTGACCCGCCTGCTCAGTTACAAGCCTGATATTATTCTGCTGGACATCATGCTACCGGGCATGGATGGCCTGTCTCTGTGTGACAAGCTGCCGGACTACTTTGCCGGTCCGATCCTGCTGATGAGCGCCCTTGGCACCAACGAAGATCAAATCAAGGGCCTGGAACTGGGCGCCGATGACTATGTGGTTAAGCCGATTGACCCGGCGCTGCTGGTTGCCCGGATCAACAATCTGCTGCGCCGCCACAGCAAACCCAAGCACCAGACTCAATCCCATTGCCTGAGCTTTGGCAAGTTGAGCATCGACCCACACTCTCAGGCCATTCGCCTGGGTGAAAAAGAAGTGGATCTCACCAGCAATGAATTTGAACTGCTGTGGCTGCTGGCTTCTCAGGCCGGTCAGGTACTGAGCCGCCAGTTCATCTACCAGTATCTGCTAAATATCGACTTCGACGGCAAGGATCGTAAGATTGACGTGCGCATCTCCCGCCTGCGCAAGAAGCTGGGCGACAACATCGAAACCCCGTTCCGTATCAAGACTGTCTGGGGACAGGGTTACCTGTTCGCCCCGGAAGCCTGGAACAACTAAGTCCGGAACTCGGGTGTGAGACGACTGTTTTTCAGCCTGTATCTGTTGATGAGTCTGACCACCATTGGGCTCGGCTGGAGTCTGGAAACCCTGTGGAAATCCAATATGGCGGATCACACCAATGAACAGGCGCCGCTGATCACCCTGGCTGATGTTCTGACGCAGTTACCGCCCAAGCAGCGTCAGACGGTGCTCAAGCAGGCCATCAAAACGCAGCAGGTTCCCATGGCGTTGCTACCTGCTGACGCCATCTCCCTGAGCAGCGAACAAACGCTGGAGCCCGGCAAGGTGCTGACCACAGTCAATGACAGAGCCCAGCAACGGCAGTTTATCGCCGTAGGTAATCAGGTGCTGATGGTCGGTCCGGTGGAACTCATAGCCCTGGATCACTGGCAGGCACTCTATACCCTGTCGTTTTACCTGTTGTTGGCGCTGGTTATCCTGATGTGGATCCGCCCGTTGTCCAGGGACATTAAGCGGCTGGAAGTGGCGGCTGACGCTTTTGGCAAGGCGCACTGGGATACCCGCATTCAGCTCCCAAAAAGCTCTCAAGTGCAGTCTCTTGGCCGCACATTCAATCAGATGGCCGGGCAGATAAGCACTCTGATCGAAAATCAGAAGCATCTCTCCAACGCAGTTTCCCACGAAATCCGGACCCCACTGGCCAGGCTGAAATTTGCCATCGCCCTGCTGCCCTCCTACTGTCGCCCGGAAAAAGATGCCGACGACAGAGCCAAATTTTTGCAGGATATGCATCAGGATGTAAAAGAAATCGAGCTATTGCTGGAGGAGATGCTGATCTATGCCAGCCTCGAGTCGGCCAAGCAGGATATCCATCTGGAACAAACGGATCTGGTGCTGGTTTGCCATCAGGTCATCGACAGATTGACTGATCTAAGCCCCATTCCACTGCACTTTTCCAGCCCCCTTCTCAGCCTGATGCTCCCGGGAGAACCGGCACTGATGGAGCGGGCACTGCAGAACCTTATCACCAACGCCCAGCGCTACGCCCATTCCCGTATTGATGTACAGCTGCACACCGACGAAAACTGGGCCAGCGTCACCGTTGCCGATGACGGCGTGGGTATCCCGCTGGATGAACAGCAGAAAATTTTTGACCCTTACTATCGCAGCAAGCATAACCGTAACGAAGATAAAGGTTATGGTCTGGGGCTGGCGATTATCTCCCGCATCATGACCCGGGCATCGGGCAAAGTGGGCTTGCAAAGTTGCCCGGGTAATACCCGCTTTACCCTCAGCTGGCCACTACAGTAATTCCGCTCTTCATGCCATTCACGGCATACCCACCTGCATAAATGTCCCCGCATAAGGCAATGCTGTTCACTTAGTATGTTTCCGTTACGTTTGAAAGAGAAAGATTGAACCACGAAGACCACGAAGAAAAGCTTTTCTTTGCTATC
>JAJNAU010000225.1 GCA_021462625.1 Shewanella sp. | reverse complement strand
TCTTGCCTATCAGGAAAAGGCCCATAAAAGTAACTACCTGCTGATAACTTCTGCAATTTTGGTGATCTGCGGCACGATATTGTTCGGACAGATGGATACACTATGGCTCCCTTGCGCCTGTATTGTGACCGGCGCTGCAGTATGGCTTTTGGGATGGCGAGCCAGACCTCGAAAGCGAAAATTTTAGCTAGCACTAAACAATCAAAGGTTCATAATAGGACCGATATTCAATCTAAGAGGATAGCTTCACATGGGTGGTATTAGTATTTGGCAACTTTTGATTATCGCGCTGATCGTTGTACTGCTGTTCGGTACCAAGAAACTGCGTACCCTTGGCGGAGACCTGGGCGGTGCTATCAAAGGATTCAAGAACGCCATGTCTTCTGAAGACGAGAAGAAAGCCATTGAAGAGCAAGCAGCTCAACAGCCTGCACAGACCGCAGATCAACAGCCTTCACAAACTGCTCAACCAGCTCAAAAAGCTGAAGAGAAAAAAGAACAGGCGTAAATTTTTATGTTCGATGGTATCGGCTTTATGGAGCTGCTGCTCATCGGTATTATCGGCCTGGTGGTACTGGGCCCTGAAAGATTACCGGTGGCAGTACGCTCAATCACAGGTTGGATCCGTGCGATGAAGCGCATGGCAAACTCAGTGAAAGATGAGTTGGAGCAAGAGCTAAAAATTGACCAACTGCACAGTGATCTGAAACGGGCAGAGTCCAAGGGGCTGGCCAATCTGTCCCCTGAGTTGCAGGAGTCTATTGAACAGCTGAAGCAGGCCGCTCAGTCGGTGAATCGCCCTTATCAGGTTGACGACATGCTCGACAGCCATAAAAAGCAGACCACCGAAACCACTGCCGCGCCAGCGAACACCACTTCATCCGCTCAGGTTAGCCAAACCAGTACTGATGCTGACGCTAAGGCAACAAACCTCAAGCAAACGGATAATCGATGTCGCAACAACCTTTAATCGCACATTTATTGGAACTGCGCACCCGACTGCTACACGCAGTCGCGGCTGTGATGCTGGTGTTTATCTGTCTGGTTTACTGGGCACAGGATATCTACCACTACATCGCCACGCCGCTGCTGAACGTGATGCCACAAAGTGGCAGCATGATCGCCACCGATGTGGCAGCGCCGTTCTTTGCTCCTTTTAAACTGACGCTTATCCTGTCGTTTTTCATCGCCATTCCCTATATCCTGTATCAGATCTGGGCCTTTATCGCGCCAGGGCTTTATAAACATGAAAAACGTCTGGTTATGCCACTGCTGTTCAGCAGTACCCTGCTGTTTTATCTGGGCATGGCGTTCGCCTATTTTGTGGTGTTCCCGGTGGTGTTTGGCTTCTTTACCAGCGTGGCACCGGAAGGGGTTAACATTGCGACCGACATCAACAGTTACCTGAGCTTCGTACTCAAGCTGTTTTTTGCTTTCGGTTTGTCATTTGAAATCCCGGTCGCGGTAGTCCTGCTGTGCTGGGCTGGCGTGACCTCGGTCGAAGAGCTGCGTGAAAAACGCCCTTATATCATAGTGGGTGCTTTTATTGTTGGTATGCTGCTGACACCGCCTGACGTGATCTCCCAGACCATGCTGGCTGTGCCTATGCTGCTTTTGTTCGAAGGCGGATTGCTTGCTGCCCGTTTTTATACTAAAAAGGACAGCGAAGAGGAGTCCGAAGAAGAGTCCGAAGAACAAGAACAAGCCAACTGATTCCGGCCCGCAGGGATCTTGCGGCCATAAAACAATAAGGATGCTGTGTATGCACTTTGCAGGGATTTCCGCTGTTTGCCTTTTGCTTTCCACTCAGGCCGTCGCTTCAGTGGAAAGCCAATTAACCCAATGTGCCGCCATTAACGATAAACTCGATCGACTTATCTGTTATGACAAGCTGGCAGCCACCGTCACTCAACATCTTCCTCAGGCAGCGATGACTGCCACATCCCCATCTGTATCTGTCGCCCAATCAGAGAGCACGGCCGCACCGGTAACCATTGTTGCGCCGAAGGAGCAGTTTGGTCTTGAAAATAAGGCCAGACAGCAGGTACAGGAAATAGACAAGCTATATTTTGACGTCACCGATGTCGATAAAGATGCTTACGGCAACCTCAAACTGACCTTCACCAATGGTCAGCAATGGAAGCAAACCGAAAGCCGCCGCTTTAAAGTGAAAGCCGGCCAGACTGTGTATATAGAACGCGCCGCTTTGGGCTCTTTCCTACTGGGAATGGATGACCGTAACAGTACAATCAGGGTCAAGCGCATTAAGTAGTTATGTCCGATCACATAGACATCGCTGTCAATCTGATTGGCAGCGCCCTTGAATCCAATATCGACACCATTATTGCCGAGGCAGAGTCTGCTGGCGTCTCTCCACTGATAGTGATCGGCAGCGATCTGCCGGAAAGTCAACAAGCCATCGGCGTCTGTCAGCGCTATCCCAGCTTACTCTATAGTACCGCTGGAGTGCATCCCCATCAGGCCAGCAGTTGGCAGGCAGACAGTTATGCCCTTAACCGTGACCTGTGTCAGCACAACTGCGTTGTCGCTGTCGGCGAATGCGGGCTGGACTATAACCGGGATTTCTCCCCCAGAGACAAGCAGCGCCAAGCCTTTGCCGATCAGCTCAGACTGGCGGCAGAACTTCAGATGCCGGTACTGATGCATGAGCGCGATGCCCACAAGGACTTTCTGGCCATCCTGAAAGTGTACCGACCTTATTTGGTGGATGCAGTGCTGCACTGCTTTACCGGCAACCGGCAGTCCCTCGAAGCCTATCTTGAGCAGGATATTCATCTGGGGATTACCGGCTGGGTGTGCGATGATCGCCGCGGCCAGGAATTGGCGGATATTGTTCCGCTGATCCCGGATGATCGCATCATGATCGAGACAGACAGTCCTTACCTGCTGCCGCGCTCGATGCGCCCCAAGCCTAAGTCCAGTAAGAACCTACCCAAGTACCTGCCCTATATTTCAGATTA
>JAJNAU010000224.1 GCA_021462625.1 Shewanella sp. | reverse complement strand
GATTATCGTTTAAACTTGTTTTGAAAATTTTATTTCATTTTGGTGACCGGGATCTATTGAATCGCAATAACAGGTTAAATAACTGAGTGGCAATTTGAGTTATTTTGAAAAACAGGAACAAAAAAAGCGGCCTTTGGCCGCTTTTCAATATAATGCACTGAGTTTTATTTTTGGGTTTTTACCGGACGCTGCCAATCAGCAAAGTGCTTCTGCTTCACCCGGGTGATCACCAGCTCACCCTCACCCACATCACGGGTGATGGTTGCACCGGCGCCCACTGTCGCACCCTTGCCAATAGTCACAGGCGCTACCAGTTGACTGTCGCTGCCGATAAAGGCGTCATCTTCAATCACGGTCAGGTGCTTGTTGGCGCCGTCATAGTTACAGGTAATGGTACCGGCACCGATATTTACGCCTTTACCGATTTGCGCATCGCCCAGGTAGGCCAGATGTCCCGCCTTGGAGCCTTCACCCAGTACCGCCTTTTTAATTTCGACGAAGTTACCTATGTGAGCATCTTTTTGCAGTTCAGCACCCGGTCGCAGACGGGCAAATGGGCCAGCGCTGGCATCTTCTGCCAGAGTGGCACTCTCAACAATCGTATAAGGCTTGATTTCAGCGTTATCGGCAATGGTGCAGTCTTTCAAAATGGCGCCTGCACCAATGGTCACATTGTTACCCAGCACCACCTTGCCTTCGAAAATCACGTTAACGTCGATCATCACATCCATTCCCACGGTGACCTCACCACGGATATCGATACGGCTTGGGTCACGCAGGTTGGCACCATTGAGCATCAACTTCTGCGCTTCGCGCGCCTGGTAAGCACGTTCCAGCACTGCCAGCTGCACACGGTTGTTGGCGCCTTCCACCTCAATAGCAGATTCAGGCTGAGCAGTAGCAATCTCGACCTCTTCAGCGTGAGCCATGGCAATGATATCAGTCAGATAGTATTCACCCTGAGCATTGTTATTGGACAAATTAGCCAACCAGCTTTTCAGCTGTTTGCCCGGCAACGCCATAATACCGGTATTAATCTCTTTGATAGCCAGCTGCCCGGCATTGGCATCTTTCTGCTCTACAATGCCAGTTACCTTGCCTTCCCAGTTACGCTCGATACGGCCATAACCAGTTGGGTTTTCGAGATTAACCGTCAAAATCGCCAGTCCATTTTCCGGCTTGGCACCCAGCAGAGCATCCAGAGTGGATTGCTGAATAAGCGGCACATCGCCGTACAGTACCAGCACAGTATCATCGTCATTGATATTGTCGGCGGCCTGAGCCACGGCGTGTCCGGTACCCAGCTGCTGGGCCTGCAGCACCCAGTTCAACGGCTGCTCACTCAGGGTCTGCTTTAATGTGTCGCCACCATAGCCATACACCAGATTAATCTGAGCAGCATCCATCGCGCGGGCGGTATCAATCACATGCTGCACCATACTTTTGTGAGCAATCTTATGCAGCACCTTGGGCAAATCTGAACGCATCCGGGTACCTTTCCCGGCAGCAAGAATCACGACATTAAGTGACATAGAGTTTTCCTCATTCTTAATCTGGCGCAAGTGTAACGGAAACTATACCAATCCGCATAGGAGGTGAGCCACTCAGCGACAATGAAAAGGCTCATAGGCAAGGCGCCAAGTTGAAGGTCTATCGGGATAAATTGAGAGGATTCAGAGCAGTATGCGCACCTTTTAAACTCAACTGCTGCGAGCGTGTCAGCCACAGGATGACTTCACCAAATCGTCTCGTCATAGAACCACTATGCCCTGAGCGCGGTAACTGTTCACCGGCACCGAGTTGACTTTCGTTCAAAAGGAGTTTTGCTAAAAAAAGCAGATAAATCGCCTGTTTTTATGACTTGGTTTATCGGCAGAGAAGACGATTTATCTACAACTCACAAAAGAACTGTGTGGTCAATACACCCTCAGTGAACAGTTACTGAGCGCGGGCAGCAATTTGATTTGTACTCAAATGCCTGACATCGCTCTGATGAGATCAATCTGCTATGCAGATTGGTATTAGATTTTGTCCCTGTGGGACATGCAGTTTTGATTAATCGCCTTCCAGGCGATAAAGTCGTGTAGTAAATACATCCCTTTATAACGCCCAGTTCGTATCTGATAGATAGGAGTCTAAAAGCATTGAAAGACTGGAAGTCCGAGAAAGATCCTACCTCTCGTTCGTGGGTTTGCCGCTTTCGCGATACTCGCCAACACACACCCGGCAAGGATACTGCTCGTCCAGTATCCTTTGGAAACCTGAGGAGGTAGTGTTCACAAGTCTGTGTCATTCCTTTTTTCTTTTCAATTTACTGAAATGACACAGATTTTTGAACACTACCAGAGATAAGGCTTTACTGAGAACTCACTATGTGGGACATTAGCCTAGCGACCCGTTAATATAGCTAATTTTTTATAATGGGATGCTTGAGCAGAGGAATACAATTCAAATATGTATTAATTTATAAAGTGTTAACTAGCGTTTGTCACTAGCTAAAACTTCCTAACATTGCTTCTGTATGTGATATATATTGTGTGTAGAGGTAGTAATGAACAAATTAAATTGCTTTATAAAAACATCTTTACTGACTTGTGTTGTCATTGGTAGCCAAGCACATGCGCTTGAAGGATATAGCTCTAACTCCCCCCCTAAGGCACTGGTTAAAACACATAAAATAATATTGTCCATTACTAATAATACCGGATCTGAACTTTCAAACCCTTTCGCTTGGTTTGATTCTGGCAGATTAGGAGATGGCTGGTCTTGGCCAACCAAGATACCAGGTAATGGAGCCGAAACAAAGGTTGAGTTATATGAAAAAGATAACTCATCTACGGGATGCTCTGGTTGGGTTAGGTATAATTGGCTTCTTGGAACGATTGTCTTTGCTTTTTCAAACCCATACTATGGCACAAATAAGGTGGGTGTGGGTGTGGATGGAATGTCAGTGTGGAAAAATATGTGTAACTGTTCACCGCGGGGCT
>JAJNAU010000223.1 GCA_021462625.1 Shewanella sp. | reverse complement strand
TGCTCGCTCTAGACGCGCTTTAATCGCGACGCAAGGTGTGTAGCCTAGGGGCCTAAGCAAATACCTTGCAACAAAGAGTAAAGCGCGTATAAAACAACGACAAAGTGCTGCAAAAACCATCTTCAAAGGTCAACAGACCCTAATAGTCTGCTCCTGCGACCAACACCGACAAATGAACTGACGGGTTCGACTGGCCCCCTAGTTTGCTCAACCGGGGAGCAGTGCTGGCAACCTGGCTGGTAGAACAAACAGGGAATCGATGATTTCTCGCCTTTGTGATGTGACCTGACGGCTCAGGGATGTAAAGAAATCTCCAGCAGACAACTCACTGTTCAGCTGTCAACCTGGTGGCCAAGACGATTGGCTCAAAACACAAAAAACGCCTGTAAATGTAGGCGTTTTAATAAGCAACACGTCAGACTTAAGCGGCTGCTTCTGCCGCCTCCTCTTCGCTGTGACGAATGAGGTAATCAAAGGCACTCAGCGAGGCAGTAGCGCCACTGCCCATGGCGATGATGATCTGCTTGTAGGCTGAATTGGTCACATCTCCGGCGGCAAATACCCCCGGCAGCGAGGTTTGACCTTGAGCATCGACGATGATCTCACCGCGAGGTGTCAGATCCACAGTGCCTGCCAGCCACTCGGTATTAGGCACCAGGCCAATCTGTACGAAAATGCCGGCCAGCTCAACATAGTGGCTGTCGCCGGTGGCACGATCGGTATAGTTCAGACCTGTCACCTGCTTGCCATTACCCAGTACTTCCGTAGTCATCGCCTGGGTAATAATGGTGATATTACCCATCGACTTAGCTTTACGCTGCAGCACTTCATCGGCGCGCAGCTTGCTGTCGAATTCGAGCACAGTCACATGCTCAACAATATTGGCCAGATCGATAGCGGCTTCGATACCTGAATTACCACCTCCGATCACCGCGACTTTTTTGCCCTTGAACAGCGGGCCGTCACAGTGTGGGCAATAGGCCACCCCTTTGCCGCGATATTCTTTCTCACCCGGCACATTCATTTCACGCCAGCTGGCACCGGTCGCCAGCAGCACAGTACGGCTTTTCAGCACCGCGCCATTTGCCAACTCAACCTCAAACAGACCATTTTTGTGCAGCGCAACCGCCTTGTTGTTGTCCATCACATCCACGTCATAGTCGCGAACGTGAGCTTCCAGATTGGCCACCAGCTTGGGACCTTCAGTCGCTTTGACAGAGATAAAGTTCTCAATACCCACGGTTTCCGATACCTGGCCGCCGAACTTATCCGCTAGCACCCCGGTGCGCAGACCTTTACGGGCAGCATAGATGGCCGCTGACGCACCAGCCGGGCCACCGCCCACCACCAGCACTTCAAAGGCTTCTTTCTCGGCAAGCGCCTGAGCCTGACGGGCCTCGGCCCCGGTATCCAGACGGTTGAGAATTTCCGCAAGAGTAATACGCCCCTGGGAGAACAGTTCACCATTTAGGTACACAGAAGGCACCGCCATGATGTTACGTTCAGTCACTTCGTCCTGGAACAGCGCACCGTCGATCATCACATTGGTGATGTTCGGGTTGATGGCCGCCATCATGTTCAGCGCCTGCACCACATCCGGGCAGTTCTGACAGCTCAGGGACACATAAGTCTCGAAATGATACTCACCGGGCAACTCGCGGATTTGGGTCATCTGCTCTTCACTGAGTTTGACCGGATGACCACCTGTATGCAGCAACGCCAACACCAGGGAGGTAAATTCGTGACCCATGGGCAGACCGGCAAAGCTGATTTGAGTACCGCGCTCACCGGTCACTTTCATTGAAGGTGTGCGGCTCTTTGCTCCGGTGTCAGCTTCACTTTTTACAGATACCAGCCCCGACAGGGTGGTTATATCGTCAGCCAGACGCACCAGCTCCTGTGCCTTTGGACTGGCATCGGCTGACACGATAAGCTCAACCGGGCTCTTGAGGTTTTGTAGATAGGTTTGCAGTTGATTCTTTAAGTTCGTATCCAACATGATGACTCCTGATAAATTCTGGTATTTCTAAAAAATGCTCTGCTGATCCTGAATCGCAGAGACAAAATGGCCCGGGCATTCGCGGGAAAGACCGGGCCGTCAAGAGTGATGATGAAACCGAATCGATGGAGGAGGTAAATCCAGCTTCGACAGTGCTCAAGTGTCTAAATCATCATTCTCCAGTAGCTGGTTTCAGCAGCTTAGATCTTGCCTACCAAGTCCAGAGATGGAGACAGAGTCTCTTCACCTGGCTGCCACTTAGCTGGACATACTTCGCCGTCGTGAGTTGCAACATACTGAGCAGCCTGTACTTTTCGAACCAGTTCGCTGGCACTGCGACCTATACCCAGGTCGTGGATTTCGGCCACTTTGATTTGACCTTCCGGGTTAATCACGAAGGTACCGCGCAGAGCCAGACCTTCTTCTTCAATCATCACGCCGAAGTTACGGCTGATGAGACCAGTTGGGTCACCGATCATTGGGAAGTTGATTTTGTTAATGGTGTCAGAAGTGTCGTGCCATGCTTTGTGGGTGAAGTGAGTGTCGGTAGACACTGAGTAAACTTCAACGCCCATGGTCTGCAGCTTCTCGTAGTGGTCAGCCATGTCACCAAGTTCAGTCGGGCAAACAAAGGTGAAGTCAGCTGGATAAAACATCACCACAGACCACTTGCCCAACAGGTCCTGCTCAGACACAGAAACGAATTCGCCCTTGTGGAAAGCAGTCGCATTAAAAGGTTTGATGGTGGTGTTAATAATTGACTGTGCCATATCTTTAAAGCTCCATTACTCGTTAAGTTTCATTTGATTTTTATTGGAGAGCAGTGCTGTCTCCCCATCGATGTGTTGAATAATACGCATCGAATTTAATTAATGAAAGATAATAAAAGTAATAGGTCTAATCGATTTTTACGATGATCGATGATTGCAACAACTGACTCTCGATTGATGACTGAAGCCACACTAAAAAACTCCCAAACAAGCTGAGCACTGCGATGGCACAGGAAAAACCAAAAGCCCCGATTGATTCGCAATACCGTTCAGTTAAGGCGAATATAAAAAGAGCTCTGCTAAAGCAGGGCTTAATTAGATGGTCCGCCTCACCTCCAAACCGTTAGGTTAGGAGGTGAGAATTTAAAGAGGCGAACCATTATGAAGCGTAACATCATCG
>JAJNAU010000222.1 GCA_021462625.1 Shewanella sp. | reverse complement strand
CCTGACCTAGATGCATCGGAATTAATGAATTGTTTTGTTAATGCGAGTAGGTCGTCCAACGGTAGCAACAACGTCTTGCGTAGCTCCACCATAATGCGCTCCATCATTGATTTGATCCATGATAAGGAGCATCCACTGTCCATTTCCCTGGAGCTGTGGAATACCAATGCTATCAATGAAGTGTTGGACGGCAACCTCAGCTTTGCATTGTTTTGTCATTATTCGCAGGAACAGTTGGCGGCTTACGGTGACAAGCTTGAGGTGATCCCCATCAAACAGATGGAGAATATGTACCTGTTATCGCGGGAAGGGCACCCTATTCTTGGGACGGATATCAGTTTTGAGCGTATTGCAGACTACCCTTTTGTTTACACTGAATTTGGCAGACCAGAGCAGCGCGCCAGTGCATTTCAGCGATTCTGTCAGGGTGAGGGAATACCGCTGCACATTGAAATTACCATTCGCAATGCGTCCTCCCTGATTGACCACTTGATCAACAGTGATGCACTGGCGTTGACCGCTTACAGTTCTCTGTATGATAAATTTTCTGAGATCCCGGCATTGCATTCCTGCAAACTGGCAGCCAGAGAAACCGGGCGGCTGCAGGAGAAATTCCCCTGCCCCACCCTGTACCTCATCCGTATGAAAGACGTTCAGGATCCCAATCTGGACTGGTTGGTGGAGCGAGTGATCCAGCTCATTGGGAAGAGTCTCGACTGATCACCTGCTCTACTTTGGTCAGTATGGTTTGCTTGAGCCACTGGTGTCCCGGCTCGCTGTTGTTGCGGCTGTGCCACAGGAGTACATAGGCCAGGGGAATGAACTCCAGAGGCAGCGGCAACTGCATTAGAGGGTATAATTTGCAGGCATGACGGGCGAAGCTGGCCGGCAGGGTAAACACCAGATCGCTGTGGGCACAGATACTTGCTGCGCCATAAAAGTCCGGCACTGTGGCGCTCAGGTGTCTGCCCTGATTGGATTTGGCAAGATGGTAATCCAGCGCCCACCATTCACTACCCTCGCAGCGCACCTGCACATGGGACTGGCTGAGGTAATAGTCCAGATCCCAGTATCCGGCGGTCATCGCCTGAATAGCTTCATGCCCCTTACGCACCAGGCAAACCTGGTTGTCGGTAAACAGGGTTTCGTGCTCAATTCCCTCTGGCAGATGCTCCACGCTGAAACCTGACTGAGGGTGCAGATCCCGTCCGGCGATGGCAAAGTCCAGTTGTCCCTGTACCAGATCCTGCATGGAGTTTTCCATCCACAGGTAGCTGTTCAGCCGGATATTGGGAGCGGCCTTTAACAGTGGTCCGATAAACTGCGGGATCAGTGTTTCGTAGGCGCTTTCAACCATGGCGAAGGAGAACTGGCGTTTACTGGAGGCCGGTGTAAAACCCGGCGGCTGCGTTAACTCGTACAGGCTTTCCAGCGTCCCGGGAAGGCGCTGGGCAATCTGCAGGGCATGGGCTGTGGGTTTCAGTCCTCTGGCGGTGCGCTGAAACAGAGGATCGCCCAGCATGTCGCGTAAGCGACTCAGGTTTTTGCTCAGGGTGGATTGAGTCAGGTGCAGGCGCCTTGCTGCACGGGTAACACTCTGTTCTTCCAGTAACACTTGCAGGATTACCAAGAGGTTAAGATCGACTCTAGCGAGATTGTCCAGCTTCACAGATATTCCTCACAGGAATTTTTGATCAGTAATATATATCATTTCTATTCATACCGCGTTCTACCTAAAATAGCTCGGTATCCCATTTTCCCCACTATGATTTCAGAGATAGAATGCGACTAAGATTACTGCCCCTGTTGATGTCTATGGTGCTGCTCAGCCCTTTGGCCATCGATATTTATCTGCCCTCCATGCCAGCGATGGCGACTGAATTTGCTGTATCCGACAGCGACGTGCAATCCACTTTGGTGCTGTTTCTCGCCGCGATGGGACTGGGGCAGATACTGATTGGCCCGATGGCCGACAAATTCGGCCGGCGCCCTGTGGTGCTCGGCGGCATTATTTTCTATGTGCTGTCGAGTTTATTTGCGGTATATGCCGTGGAGTTTTCCATGCTGCAGTTGGCTCGGGTGGCTCAGGGATTTGCTGCCTGCTCGGCGTCAATTGTGGTTTTCAGTGCGGTACGAGACTGCTACAGCACTGCCGAAAGTGCCCGCATATACAGCTATCTCAATGGTGCCATCTGTGTGGTCCCTGCGCTTGCTCCGACGCTCGGCGGCTTATTGGCGTTGCAGTTTGGCTGGCGATCCAATTTTGTGTTTATGGCGGCATATGGCTTGCTAATGCTGGCTGTGGTGTATTTCAATTTTTCTGAGACCCGCCCGGCCAAGACTGATACTCAGGCACCTTTGTATCGCTGGGAACGCTACAGGCCAGTGCTGTCCAACAGTCACTTTATGTTTTATGCCATTTGCTGCATGGCAGGTATGGGAGCGATTCTCAGCTATGTATCTTACTCGCCTATGTGGCTGATTGGCCAGTTGGGTATTGATGAGCTGACTTTCAGCGGCCTGTTTGCCCTGAATGCAGTGTTCAATATTGCCGCCTGTTTTGGCGCGCCAATCATTATCCGCCATCTGGGAAACCGGCCGACTGTGGTGCTGGCGATGTCGCTGATGTTGCTTGCCGGTTTGCTGGAACTGGGACTTTATCAAATCGGGGCCGTGACCGGTATGACAGGGGCGCTGGCTTATATGTTGCCGATGATCCTCTTGTGTGTCGGCTTTGCTCTGTTGCTTGGCCCGGCGACATCCATGGCTCTGGCGCCGTTTGGCGATCGTGCCGGTACTGCAGCAGCTATGCTGGGCTTCTTTCAAATGAGTGGGGCTGCGTTGCTGACCGCCGCGCTGCAGCAAACCGGCTTGCCGGCACCTATAGCTGTGGGTGGCATGATGGCCCTGCTCTGTGCGCTGCTGCTGTTGGTGATGACTCAGGAACGATTTGCAGCCTGGCACAGAGAGCCGGCGGTATACTGAATCGTCGCCTGCCAGCGACCTTTTCAGGCAGGGTGGGATCCCACTTGAAACTTGTGCCAATAGCATCCAGTTTGGACGCTTCCTTGTAAAATCTGCCGCTTATAGCTTTTATGTGAGCATCAGATTTCGCGTAGAGAAAGCAAAAGTTCAAATATTTCACAAAGTAGAATTCCGCCCTGCTTATCAGATCGGCCTAGGGTCTGTTGACCTTTGAAGATGGTTTTTGCAGCTTTTTGTCGTTGTTTTATACAAAGCAACGCGATTGTGCTGTAGTTGTTCTAC
>JAJNAU010000221.1 GCA_021462625.1 Shewanella sp. | reverse complement strand
CTTTCCGAACTGACCCGCTACGTCGCTGCGAAGCGCTGTCTGCCGTGTCAGTGAGGGCGCATTATAGGGAGCAGATTTATTTGCGCAAGGGTTAATACAAAGAAAAGTGTATAAAATCGAGCGTTCGACGAAAAATCAAACCAAACGATGAAAAAAGGGGCGTTTTGCCCCTTTTTATCTGTTTTAATGCACCTTCCCTTGATGACTATCGACTGAAGAATCGAGTTTCCTGTGAAACCTCAATTGGCTGTCCGCCGGAATCGGATTTAACCAATATCTGTATATCAGTAATAGGGCGCTTAAGATAATAAGGATCCACCGCTATGCTGATAGGCAGGGTATATACTTCTCCCCCTTTGATCGCGACAGATTCTGGGCCAATCCATTTGTAGTCTTTCAGGCCGGTAGCAGACAGTAGATATTCATGATCCTGCTCTGTCTTGTTCAGAATTTTAAGGGTAAAGGTGTTCTCAATGAAGCCATCCAGGTTTTCCCGATACAGCTGATTGCGGTCCCGAATTACATCAATGCGTAAAGGTGATACTGCAGATATTGCGTAGATGAGCGCCAATATCATGGTTGACAACACCACACCATACCCCACCAGCTTTGGACGCATGACCTTTTCCTGTTTGCCATCCAACTTATTTTCAGTGGTATAACTGATAAGCCCTTTGGCATACCCCATACGTTCCATAGTCTGGTCACAGGCATCAATACATGCCCCGCAGTTTATGCACTCATATTGGAGGCCATTGCGAATATCGATTCCAGTAGGGCAAACCTGCACGCACAGATCGCAGTCGATGCAATCACCCAACCCCATCTCTTTCGGGTCGGCTTTACGGGAACGAGGGCCCCGGGTTTCCCCGCGTTTGGCATCATAGCCCACTATATAAGTGTTGCGGTCAAACATGGCTGATTGGAACCTGGCATAAGGGCACATGTGAATACACATAATCTCCCGCATCCAACCTGCATTGCCATAGGTTGCCAAGGTGAAGAAACATACCCAGAAATACACTCCACCACTGACATTAAGGGTGAAGAAATCCCGGTACAACTCCTCGGTGGGCACAAAATAGGACACAAAGGTCATTGAAGTAACCCAGGCAATGAACAGCCAAATTAGGTGCTTAGCTATTTTTCGCCAGGTTTTGTTAAAGTCCCAGGGAGCCTGATCCAGCTTAATGCGCTTATTGCGCGCCCCTTCCAGTTTTTCCTCTACCCAAATAAAAATAGATGTCCAAACAGTTTGGGGACAGGTGTAGCCACACCAAACCCGCCCCAAATAAGTAGTCATAAAGAACAGTGCAAAAGCCGCAATCATGAATACTGCAGCCAATAAGGTGAAATCCTGCGGCCAGATCGTCAGGCCGAAGATATGGAATTTCTGCTCAGAGAGGTTAAACCAGACCGCCTGCCTATCTCCCCAAGGTAGCCAGGGTAACAGTAGGAAAAACAACATGGCGACCCATCCCATGCGTCGGCGCAAACTAGTCCAGTAACCTTCCACCGTTCTTACATAAATACTGTTACGCGGATTGAACCTATCTGCCTTACCTGCATCGGGCTGGTGAATTTTTATCCGCTGAGCTTTCGGAGGAATTTTATTGTCTGGATCTGCACTCATAAATGACAGCCTTAATCACTTTAATAATGGTCAAAAACTGTCTTATTATAGCCACCATTGTAAACCAAGTTAACCTGATTGGATTAAATTATGAAGGGATGGCTAATGTTAGGGCTAATCGCCGCCGGAATTTATTACCTCTATAACAATACAAGTATTTTAGATGAGCAGAAAACTGAAGCTCAAAAACAGTTTCAGGCAATGGAGCAAAAGGTAAAAACCATTGCCAGCACCCAAATTACTCGTGTAGATAACCAGTTAGACGATATTCGAGCCAATTTTCGTAAACGGATGAATGAAGCAGAGCTGGCAGAATTGGAGTTAATCACCAGCAGTCGGAAAACAATTTCAGACTTTAAGGACAATTTCTGCACAGCGTCTGTTCCAGTTCATCCGGTTTTCAGCACAGAGAATACCCGCGCCTTGTGTGATTTACTGCCTGACTGAGCAGGAGCTCTGTCAAGCATTTGCCGTTAACAGCAAAGCTTTGCATGCAGACAATTGACCCTGTCGGCAATTCAGCCTAGCCTTTGACGATTATCACAATGCAAGGCTAGGCAAACCATGACTGAGCAAGCTTCCCAGGCCACTGGCCGCCAGGTTTCCGATATTTTTGACCCTTCCCTGTGGGAACAGGTCCCCGGATTTAATTTTGAAGACATCACTTATCACAGAGCCAAAGATCAGGGCACGGTGCGTATTGCCATCGATCGTCCAGATTGCCTGAACGCTTTCAGACCCAAGACAGTGGATGAACTCTATATCGCACTGGATCATGCCCGCCAGTGGTCTGATGTGGGTTGCGTACTGTTGACCGGTAACGGCCCCTCAGCCAAAGGTCAGTGGTCATTCTCTTCAGGTGGCGATCAGCGTATCCGTGGCAAGGACGGTTATAAGTATGAAGGTGCCGAGGCCGGCTCGGCAGACATTGCCCGTATGGGGCGTCTGCATATTTTGGAAGTGCAGCGCCTGATCCGCTTCATGCCCAAAGTGGTGATCGCTGTTGTTCCCGGATGGGCGGTTGGCGGCGGTCACAGTCTGCATGTGGTGTGCGATTTGACGCTCGCCTCCAAACAACATGCAATATTCAAACAAACCGACCCAGATGTCGCCAGCTTCGACTCAGGCTACGGCAGTGCCTATCTCGCCAAGATGATCGGCCAGAAGCGTGCCCGGGAAATTTTCTTCTGTGGTTTTAACTACAGCGCCGATGAAGCCTTCAATATGGGTATGGTGAACAAGTCAGTACCCCATGCCGAGCTGGAAACCGAAGCGCTGCGCTGGGCCAAAGAGATCAACTCCAAGTCACCCACAGCAATGCGCATGCTGAAATATGGCTTTAACCTGCCGGATGATGGCTTGGTGGGTCAGCAGCTATTCGCCGGTGAAGCAACTCGTCTGGCCTATGGCACAGACGAAGCCCAAGAGGGTCGTGATGCCTTCCTGGAAAAGCGAGATCAGGACTTCTCCCGGTTCCCATGGCAATACTGATGATATCTGTCGCATAGCAAAATAATGCAAGCCGCCGTTATCTTTTATAGATACGGCAGTTTTTTATTGCACTCAAGGGCATAAAAAGGGATTCCGATTAAAGCAATTGGCAAATTCTGTTGCCACAGCCAAATGCGATCGATTATCATTTGCATATTAATGTTTCAGAGGGCTGAGTTAGCCAAGCTTGTTGATACTGTATATAATAACAGTGTCTGTATCTAACAGTCATGGTGGCTATCGTGAACACTTCTGAATTTT
>JAJNAU010000220.1 GCA_021462625.1 Shewanella sp. | reverse complement strand
AGCTCAGGGTTCTGAGCAATGAAAATCGGCAGGTTGTTACTGGTAGCATTACGCATAAACAGGCACACCAGAATATCTTCTTTACCCTCAAAGAACTTGTACAGAGTACCGGTAGAGCACCCCACCTCCTTGGCCAGTTGTGAGAACTTAAAAGACACTATGCCCTGAGTTTCAATCAGGTACTCGGCAGCGTCCAGAATTTGGTTGCATCTCAATGTAGTCAGCGGCTCGGATGGGCACTTCATGTTTTTATCATCTTAGGGTCTGTTGACCTTTCATGGTTGAATTTTGCTCGTTCTAGACGCGCTTTAATCGCGACGCAAGGTGTGCCGCCTAGTGGGCCTAAGCAAATACCTTGCAACAAAGAGTAAAGCGCGTATAGCTGAGCTCTTCGGGCAGCGTTTGTCGTCGCTTTCTACTGCATTAACGCTCATTTATGTAGAACAACTACACATCAATCGCGTTGCTTTGTATAAAACAACGACAAAGTGCTGCAAAAACCATCTTCAAAGGTCAACAGACCCTTGGGTTAGTGGCGATGGCGAGTATGTGTAAACTCCGAGCAAAACAACAGCAGCCCCTCACCAAAGCTGAAGCTGATTCACATTTCGCTTTAGTTAATATCACTAATTCTTGAATTACCTCATGCCACAGGGCATAGCGGCGAGAAAACTTGTTCGTGATAGCAATCATGAAGAAAGTTTCCACTTGGCTGCTGCCGTGAGCCAGTTCACTTCCTGATCTGCTGAGCATAGATATCTTGATGCCATCATTTAGTGAGGTCATCAAAATGCAAAACAGACGTAACTTCCTCAAGCTCGGTGCCGGTGCGGCATTGGGTGGTCTGGCAGCCAGCTTCCCTGCAGCAGCAGCTGCTTCTTCCTGCGGTAAAGAAATCAAGTGGGATGAAACCCATGACGTAGTTATCATCGGTTCTGGTTTTGCGGGGCTGTCCGCAGCGCACAACGCCAAAAACCAAAATCTGGGTTCAGTTCTGGTACTGGAAAAGATGCAGGTTATCGGTGGTAACTCTGCGATTAACGGCGGCTGGTTTGCTGTTCCACGTAACCCAATCCAGCTGGCTCAGGGTATCACTGATGACAGCCCGGAAGAGCTGGTAAAAGATCAGATGATCTCCGGTCGTGGCATGGCCAGCCGTCCACACCTGATGCGCAGCGCTGAGCACGCGCTGGAATCTTTCGAGCAGTGTGTGGCCAACGGTGTGACCTTCCGTGAAGGCTTCAACATGCAGGTTGGTGGTCACAACAAGGCCCGTGCAGTTCGTACCACTTATGGTACTGGTGGTGAAATCACCCAGAACTACTATGAGACCTGTGTTGAGCAGGGCGTTGACTTCCGTAAGCAGGCTTACGTTGAAGACTTCATCATGGACGGCACCACTATTGTGGGCGTAAAAGTTCGCTTCAACTATCAGTTCCCGAACGCCAAGTCTGGTCAGGTTAAGTACATCAAAGCCAACAAGGGTGTCGTCATTGCTACCGGTGGTTTCGCCCAGAACATGACCCTGCGTAACCTGTTCGACCCATCGATTGACCCAACTTACGATTGTACCAACCCCAAGGGTGCAACCGGTGAAGTCACCATGACGGCTATGTCTCACGGTGCACTGTCTGTTCACATGAACATGATCCAGTCTGGTCACTGGGGCAGCCCGGATGAAGGTGGCTTCGGCTGGTCCAACGCCTTGCTGTCTATCACCTGGCACGAAGGTATGGTTGTCAGCGTACTGGACGGCAAGCGCTTTATGGACGAGCGTCGTGACCGTAAGTACTGCTCTGAGCGCATCAGCGCCAACCGCTACCCGGACAATAGCCCGGCGTACCCAATCGCCTTTTTCAACTACAACGATCACCCGGATGATGACCGTGTGACCCGTGCAGTACGCGACAAGATGGCCTGGGTAATGAACTCTGTAGAAGAGATGGCTGAGCGCTTCAACATCGACCCTAAAGCGCTGCAAGAGAACATTGACCTGCACAACAAGCACGTAGCAGAACGTCATGATCCACTGTTCGGCCGTAAGATGGACACCGCCCGTCACCTGGAAGCACCTTTCGTGGTTTCCCGCGTATGGCCAAAAGTTCACTACTGCATGGGCGGTCTGAAGACTGACACCGAAGGTCGTGTCCTGGCTTCCAAAGATCTGGGCGTGATGAAGAACCTGTACGCCATCGGTGAGGCGACCGGCGGCACTCACGGTGAAACCCGCCTGAGTTCTTGCGCCTGTCTGGAAGGCCTGGCCATGGGTATCGTTGTGTCTAAAACCATCAAAGCTGACGCTTAATTAAGGAGCGCATTAAGTTGTTAACCGCTTTGCTGGTAACCCTGGCACTGGGTGGCGCCGCTCAGGCTGGCGAAATGATCAAGATGAAAGGCAAACTGGAAGGTCGAGCCAACCACGAAATGCTGCACGATGATTGTTCCAACTGTCACGTCAACAAGAACAAGAAAGCCATGGATGACAGCACTTGTATTGAGTGTCATGGCAAGCCGTCTGAAATCGCTATCGACGAGAGCATTCTGCCGGTTCACGAAGCCAACCCGCACAAGTCTGTACACTTCGGTGATGGCGCAAGCTGTCTGGCCTGTCACTCTGAGCACAAGCAAAAAGCGCCTATCTGCAGCGACTGTCACCGCACCTGGTTTAAGGTCATGTGACCTGAGTGTTTAAAGGGTCAGTCGCCACCGCAGTTGAGCCATGAACAGTTCATATCAAAAAAGTCAGCCTTTACCTGGGTAGGGGCTGACTTTTTGTACCCCCGAAAACGCCCTTAAAACATAACTCCTCCCAAAATCCATCCCAAGCACAGACACGGACTTAGGGAAGGTGCGAACAGGTCCCGTGCGTGCTCTGCCAGTGCTGACAGCCTCGCCCTACGGGGCTTTCGAGCAAATACGATTGCTTTGGTATTGCGCCTTGAAAGGCAACCCGCCTTCCTTTATCTGAATACCTCGAACTCGCTTGTGCTCATAAGCCCGAGCGGTGCGAGGAGTTGTTCGCACCTTCCTTAGATACCGACATAACAATCCGTAGTCTTTCACCACACTCCGCACCAACAACGCACTTTCACACATTACCGCTACATACTGATTTCAAACTGACGTCACAAATAAATAAGTCAGCAACCAAATTAACGTTAACTGCATCACTAATTGGCAATGCCCTGGCTAGTGAATTGATTCAGGTGAAAGGTAAACTCTTTGGTCGCGAAGATCATAGTGTTAGGGAAGGTGCGAATAAGTCCCGTGCGTGCTCTGCAGTTGACAGCCTCTAGATGCGCGGCGCAGTTTGACGTTAATGGCCTGTGCCCTTGGCAAAAGTCCTTAGCGAGAGCTGCAACAAAGCAGATAGGGCTGTCAGGCTTGCCA
>JAJNAU010000219.1 GCA_021462625.1 Shewanella sp. | reverse complement strand
GATTTATCCCGATAGACCTTCGACTGCTCTGATTGTCTTCACACCTTTAAATTCTCGCTGAGTGACTAACCTCCTATGCGGATTGGTATAATTCAGTAAAACACCCTATTCACCTTCTCAGTAATGAGAAAGTTGTAGTAGGACTATTGCACCTCTTCGCGGCTGCAGGCTTCCAGTAGATACGCCAGATGCCGGTAAGCAATGCCTGAATGGTGCGTCAACCCCAGTTCGCAGGGACGATTGGCGTAGTACCCTTCCTCCACGTTGGCGGGCAAGCTGGACTTCAGATGCCGCAGCGCCGAGGCATTGATTTCCGGGTAGTAGAGGCCTTTTTCGCCGGCATAGCCACAACAGTCAATGTCTCTGGGGATGATGACCTGCCGGGCGCAGGCATTGGCAGTCGCCAACATGGCAGGCTCCGCCTGCAGATGTCTGGCGCTGCATCCCAAGTGCAGGGCAATAGCGTTTTTGGGGCGCAGTGTTAGTTTGCTAAGCAGCGATTGGTGCATAAATTCCACTAAATCCATCATGGGCAAATCTGTTTGCTGCTCAAGCATACGTTTACTGCAGGAGAGAGAATCGATAATCACCGGCAGTTTGCCATACTGCGAGCACTGTTCAAGCGCGCTGACAAGCTCGGCGCGCTTGGCATCGGCATTGGCGAAATCGCCTTTGGACTCCCACATCTGGCCGCAGCATAGCTGCCTTGGTCGATCCGGGATTGCAACCCGGTAACCGGCACGTTGAAGCAGGGTAATCACCACCTCCGGCAAGCTGCGTTCATCGGGATCTTTCAAAGTGGGGCCAAAGGTGCGCCCACCGCAGGAGGGGAAATAAACCACACAAGGTGGGCTTGTGTTGCTGTGAAGGGCAGCGTTTGACGGCACAAACAGTTTTCCACCTTTGGGAAAATCCGGATTCCACACAGGCACCTGATGGCTGAGTGCGCGACCTGCTTGCATCAGCATACGGGTTGCCCCGTCACCTGAGATCCTGTGCAGGGTATCGAGCAGGGTCAGACCACCACTGAGTAAGCCATTGACCTTGGCATAGTGTTTGGCCTGAAAATCCAGCACCTTTTGCTCTGTGGTAGTGATGTAGGGCGTGCGCAGTTTTTGTACCAGTTTGCCCATGGAATTGTCCACCGGACAGGCAATGGTGCAAAGCTGGCAAGCCGTGCAGGTGTCTATCACATCGTATTTGGCGGCGGCTTTAAGCTCACTTGCAGTCTGTTGCTCACCCCGGGTCTTCAGGCGGGCGATTTCCCTTAAGGTTGCAATGCGCTGTCTGGGCGTCAGGTTCAGGGCCGAGGTTGGGCATGTTTTCTCACAAAAACCACACTCGATACAGGTATCCACCAGTTCGTCAACCGGCTCGCAGGCTTTAATTTGCTTGATGTGTACCTGTTTGTCGTCATTGAGCAGTACGCCAGGATTAAGCAGACCCAAAGGGTCAAAAATCTGCTTGATGCGCTTCATCAGGGCATAGGCATCTGCGCCCCATTCCATCTCGACAAAGGGGGCCACCGCGCGGCCGGTACCATGCTCAGCCTTCATGGAGCCATCATATTTGTCGATTACCATTCGGGCGACATCCTGCATAAAGTCGTCAAACTGCTGGATATCGGCCTGAGTGGTAAAGGCCGGGGTAATGATGAAATGAAAGTTGCCCGCCAGCGCATGGCCGTAAATTACGCCCTGCGGATACCCATGCTTGTGGAACAGGGCGGAGAGTTCCGCCGCGGCCGCAGCGAGATCCTCCACCCGAAATGCCACATCCTCAATGATGACCGATGTTCCCTTGGGACGCTCCGCGCCTACGATGGGAAACAGCCCGGAGCGTATCGCCCAGTATTTGCCATAGATCTCGGGGTCCTGACTGAAGCAAATGGGGCGCTCGGTACGGATATGGGATAGCGCCTGGAGCACGGCATCGGTATAAGCGGCGAGCGTTTGCTCATCATGGGCTCTGGACTCAATCAGCAAAATGGCTGCACCTTGGGGAAGTGTGGCCAGCCAATCTGGCATACCCGGTTTACCTGTGACCGCCCTGATAGATGCCCAGTCGAGTAACTCGGCAGCTGCAACTGTGTCATGGTTGAGGGATGGAATTGCGTTGGCGGCATCCTCCATGCTGTAAAACACAGCCAGCGCCGAGGCTTTGTATCTGGCTTCGGCGACTGTGTGATAGGTGACTTCCTCGACAAAGGCAAGCGTACCCTCGGCGCCGACAATAAGATGATTAATAAGGTCAAAGGGATCGCTGAAGTCCACCAACGCATTGAGGCTGTAGCCTGTCGTGTTTTTAATACTGTATTTATGGCGGATCCGCGCCGACAGTTGCGGGTTGGCGCGGGTTTCATGGGCCAGTTGTTCAAGAGCCTGAAGTAGTTGTGGGTGGGATTGCCTGAAGGCGTCTCTGGATGTGTTGCTGCCGGTATCCAGCTCAGTGTCGTCGGCAAACAACAGCCTGGCGGATTGAATGGTCTGGTAGGAGTTCTGGGCTGTGCCACAGCACATACCCGAGGAGTTGTTGGAGACTATGCCGCCAATCCTGGCTGATGCCAGCGTCGCCGGATCCGGGCCAATTTTACGGTCAAAGGGCTTGAGGGCAGCGTTGGCTTCAGCGCCTGTGATGGCGGCTCCCAGAGTGACGGTTTGTGCTCCTTTATTGATGGTCAGTTGCCTGAAGCCATCATACCCCAGTATCAGCAATATACCCTCGCCGATGGCTTGTCCTGAGAGGCTGGTGCCAGCGGCTCTGAAGGTAACCGGCACCTGATACCGGCGGGCGATAGCCAGGGTTTGTTTTACCTGAATAAGTTCATCGGCATGGACCACTATTTCAGGTACGATGCGAAAGTAGGAGGCATCGGTCGACCAGGCAAAGCGTCTGACTGGATCTGTGCTGACACGCTCAGCCCCCAGCCGTTGGATCAGTGCATCGGCAGCTGAGCTGTAATCGGCTGACATATCGCCCCCCCTTTTAAATGGATATCCAAATTCCTGCGACATACGCTGCGATTAACCACGCTGGCCTCAGCATTTCTGGCATAGCACAGACTCAGAATCCGCCCCACAGTCAACCGAGAGAGTCTGCCAGCAGCGCATAGGCGAGGGCAATCGGCATGGTTTTGCGGATGAACCCGGCCTCCCTGCCATACCGGCAGCTAACATGTTCGCCTGGGCAATGAGCCTGGCGAACAGAACCGCATGATGCTCTCCGGCGTGAAGGAATATTATAACCATGGGCACAGAGGTTCCCCAAGAGATCACTGTGGGCGCCATAGAACGAGACCTCATCTGATCGGCATCAATGTCACTAGGGTCTGTTGACCTTTGAAGATGGTTTTTGCAGCACTTTGTCGTTGTTTTATACAAAGCAACGCGACTGTAGTGTAGTTGTTCTAC
>JAJNAU010000218.1 GCA_021462625.1 Shewanella sp. | reverse complement strand
CATCAAATCAGGTCTTTATAAGCTCCACCATCACTTTGAAAGCGCCATTTCGTACCCAAATTACGAAGCAAACCCTTTTAATTAAAGTGCAGCAGTTTGGGCGGTCAGTACTCGCAGAGCACGCACGGGACTTGTTCGCACCTTCCTTTATACATTCTTCACGGTGCATTAAGATGATATCGGTTTGAGAGTCTTTAATTTAAGGCTCCAGCATCCTGAAAATTACGTCAGTGGAGCATGAGATTGAAACCCGGAAGAAACGATTTATGCCCATGTGGCAGTGGTAAGAAGTACAAACGTTGCTGCATGAATAGCCAATCCAAGCAGACAGCCCAGATAGCTGATGAGCTTGAGCAAATTGTCGCAATGAACCCCAATCTCAGTCTCGATGAATTGGAGTTGGTGATGCAGCGTAAAATGGATTTACGCAACAATCAGTCACTGGATGAGTTTTGCGGTTTGTCCCCCAACCAAATGTCCAACTGGCTTAGTGGAAGCTTCACTCAGTTACAGTGGGTGAATATTGCCACGCCAGAGGATTTATGCCAAAGCCCTGTGATGCGATATCTGGGGTTGATTATTGACGAAGCCATTGAGGGCGGAGGCTCCTTTAAGGCGACAGCCAAAGGCAACCTGCCTGCTAAGTTGGCCAAATCAGCCAGTGCACTACTACCTGGATTTGCCATTTCAGCGTTTGATATTAACCCGAGTATCAGTGAATTTGCCGGCAGTAATGAAGATAAATTTAATGCCTTGCATTACACCCGTATATTGGCCGAAATCGCAGGCATTATTTATCGCAGAAGTGGGCGCTTTCACATTAAAAAGGCCGCGTTAGCTCAGTATGAGAAACAGGGGCTTGCGGTCTTCTTTTTACCCATGCTTGAGGCAGCGGTGACACGTTATAACTGGGAATATTTCGACATCATCGAGCACGATGTGGACCTTAGATTGTTTTGGCTGTTTATGGTCTGGCGACTGCAAAGTCATGGCTCTATTGACCAGTTGAACGATGAGATGATAACGGCATTCCCAGATTTGCTTCGCCAATTGCCGGGCGATAACTACTGTTCACCTGAGCAGCAGCTCTCAATGCTTATTGAAATCAGGTTTGCTCTTCGCTTTTTGCAGTACTGGGGGTTCGTGACCGTTGATCCCAGACGCTATGATGGCCAAAAAACCTTGCCAAGAGTGGCTAACATCCAGCCCTTGATGACATCTACCTTCGATTTCTCAGCTTTGGCTTAGGGAAGGTGCGAACAAGTACTTGCAGAGCACGCACGGGACTTACCCTCCATAGTCTGACTCTACACTGCGGCGAATGTTAAGCGACCAACCTTGTCTCCACATGAGAATTGCATGATGCATGATTCCAGTTATTTCATCGATATTGATCAGTTAAAAGCACGTAGTGGTAGTGCCACCTTCTATAAAGGCATGACACTGTTTCAACAAGGGAAGGTCAGTAGCGTTAAGGTACTGCCTGATCGCGTTTATTCTAAGGTCCAGGGCACCAAGAAATACGATGTTGAGCTGGCAGATGATGAAGAGATTGAATGCTATTGCGATTGTCCTGCGGCGGAATATCAAGAGGTGTGTAAACATGCCATTGCTACGGCGCTCTATGTGCTGGCGAACCTCGATGACCTGGACGATGGGGCTAATCAAGAAGACGACAGAAGTAGCATTCGCCGCTACCTACTCGAACATCACAGCAAGGAAACCCTAGTTGAGCTCCTGCTTGGTTACATCGAAAAGAAAGAGTCAGAGTGTAACAAGTGGCTAATGAAAGCCAAGTTCGCCAACGAAGGCCCTTCGCTATCGAGTCTGTTCATGAGTGTAGACTGTGCTTTACCACGTGAATCCCTTTGGGGCTGGGAAGATGTGCGTGAATATTTTAACGATGCTGATGAACAGTTTGAGGCCATTTGGGAAGCGATGGATAGCTTGGCCGAGGATGCGCAATGGCAGCTGCTTAATTACATCATTGAGCGTTTGAACCTGGTGCTGGAAGAGATTGATGACTCAGGTGGCCACCGTTTTGGCATTGAAGGTCAAATCAATCTCAAAATGCCGGAGGTTTTCGCTCAGCTGGCTTGGAGTGAGGAAGAAAAAGCCAACTGGTTGTTTAAGCACATGAAGTCACATCCGTTTGATGTTTTCCCCAACATTAGCTCCGAGTTTGCAGACCAATGCCAAGCGAATCGGTATTTCCTTGCTCTGTGCCAGCAAGCACTGGACGAGCTTGATGATGAGGAAGATAAGCCTTGGCATATTCGCCAATGTGCAGACTTTTTAATCGCAAATAGCAATGACTGGCGGGACATAGCCCGTATCAAGAAAAAAATTGCACACCGTTTAAGTGACCACTTAGCACTATGTCAATTTTACCTCGACAACCACGAAGAGCTTGAAGCAGAGCATTGGCTTGCTAAAACACGAAAGCAATTTAACCGTCATGGCGATGAGCTGACGTGTGACCGGATGGAGGTCAATATTCGAGCTCAACTTGGCGAGCACAAGCAGGCTTGGAGGTTGGCAAACCAAATATTTGAGCAACAGCCAAGATTTAATGAATACCAATGGTTGGAGGAACTGCAAGCAGAATTGGGTATAGAAGACGAGAGTTTTCTCCACCGTGTTGAAGAGGTTCTGAAAGCTTACGGTGAATCTAACACTGCGCTTCACTGGAGTCATCCGGCTGATGAATTACTGGAGTTTTATCTCAAGGTTAATGCGTTTGATAAAGCCTGCCTTTGGGTTGAAAAGCACAAGGTCGAAAGACAATTGTTACTGACGTTGGCTGACAAGATTGTACAACAGCGGCCAAATGATGCTTTGAGTTATTATCTGCGTGTGGTGGCTGTGACTATTGAGGAAACCAATAATAGTGCGTATCACGACGCGATGGATAAGCTGAGAAAAGTAGAAAAATTGCTGGCCACTTCCCCTGACGTTTTAGCCGCGTTTTATGTCCAGGTTGCGCAGTTGGCGACCACTTACAAGCAAAAACGAAATATGCTGGCTTTGTTCAAACAGTATTACGGCAAGTATATATAGGAAAGCCTGGGGCTTGATGGCCTTTAATAAGCTGATCTTGACGCAGTTTGTGGGTTATTTATGCAAGGCAGAGAGCTTGAAAGGTAGTTTAGGTCAGTAGGGGCTGACTTTTGATACTAATTTGCGGGAAAATGTCTCCCCGCCGGGCACATCAAAAGCGCCACCATAGCGGTGGCGCTTTTGTTTTCGGCTATGGGTAGAACATAGCCATCAAATCATCACAGAGTGCTTAGCGGTAGAAGAATATATTCATGCCAAGAGCATGTTTGAGCGCACCAAGAAAACAGGTGATGCCGTACTCATCGCCAACGCCGAAAACAGCTTCAAAGACTGCAAGCAAGAGAAAGACCGCCTTGAGATCTTCAAGAAGGATTTAGCCAGCTTCACCCGCTTCTATGAG
>JAJNAU010000217.1 GCA_021462625.1 Shewanella sp. | reverse complement strand
CTTAGGCCCCTAGGCGGCACACCTTGCGTCGCGATTAAAGCGCGTCTAGAACGAGCAAAATTCAACCATGAAAGGTCAACAGACCCTAGTTGTACTTGCGCAGTACCAGAGTTGCGTTAGTGCCACCAAAGCCAAAGCTGTTGCTCATCACTGTGGTCAGCTCTTTTTCCTGCATCCGCGTCACAATCGGCAGACCTTCAGTCTGCTCATCCGGGATCTCGATATTGATGCTCGGCGCAATAAAATTGTTGTTCAACATCAGAGTGGAGTAAATGGCTTCATGTGCACCGGCAGCGCCCAGGCCATGACCTGTCATCGACTTGGTAGAGCCGATCAGTGGCATATTGTCGCCGAACACTTCACGCAGCGCTTCCAGCTCACGCACATCCCCCACGGGCGTGGAAGTACCATGAGTGTTAACATATTCAATCGGGGTATCCACATCGGCCAGCGCTAGATTCATACAACGCACCGCACCTTCACCGGATGGCGCAACCATGTCATAACCGTCGGAAGACGCACCATAACCAATAATTTCAGCGTAAATTTTTGCACCACGGGCCAGTGCATGTTCCAGCTCTTCCACCACCACAATGCCGCCACCGCCAGAGATGACAAAACCATCACGGCCGGCATCATAAGTACGGGAGGCTCTTTCGGGGGTATCATTGTACTTGGTAGACAGCGCGCCCATGGCATCAAAGCCCATGGCCAGCGTCCAGTCAAGTTCTTCAGCGCCACCGGCAAACACCATGTCCTGCTTGCCCATCTGAATCAATTCAGCCGCATGGCCGATACAGTGGGCACTGGTGGCACAGGCTGAGCTGATGGAGTAGTTCACGCCTTTTATCCTGAACGGCGTCGCCAGACAGGCACTGGTCGTACTGGCCATAATACGGGGCACAATATAAGGACCAACGCGTTTCACGCCTTTTTCGCGCAGAATGTCCGCGGCCCGTACCTGATTGGCAGATGAAGCCCCCCCCGAACCCACTACCAGGCCCACACGGGGACTGGAGTACTGAGACTCTTGCAAACCAGCATCTTCAATAGCTTCCTGCATCGCCAGATAGGCGTAAGCCGCTGCATCGCCCATAAAGCGCAGTGCCTTACGGTCGATCAGTTCTGCCGGATCCAGCTTGATACTGCCCCATACCTGGCTGCGCAGTTTCATCTGCTGGAACTGCTCAGAATGAGTGACACCGCTGTGTCCGGCCTTCAGGGATTCGATCACCTCGTTTTTGTTATTGCCGATACTCGACACAATACCCATACCGGTGATTACGACTCTTTTCATTATTTACTATCCATTCCGTCAATGTCAGGACCAGGAAGTCGGCACCGGTGCCGCTTGGTAGCGGTTTACCTGTTTATTGGCCGGGCTTCCCGAAATTTTGCAGTGGCAATACTAACCCTTAATGACGGCTCAAGTGGTCAGCTTTCCGCAAAAAAAGTTAAAATAATGCCCATTCTCACCCGGGGAGTAAATGCATTGACTCCCATTTTTCTGGCGCGAACGGCGCAAAAGGTCAAGATGTTCACGATTTCAGAGCTGTTAACCTCAATCTCTCACCTGCCCCGGGCCTCGGTAGCGCTGCTGTGTCAGCAGGATTTGTCAGCGCTTGCGCAGTTAATTGACAGCAGTCGGCCACAATCTTTGCAACTGACCTGCTACTGCCTGTCCACTTCTGAATTTGTATCCCCAGGGCTACCAAAGCAGGAAGCAGAAGCCACAGAGAAAGACACACTGCACACGCCACGCCATTGGTTGCTGGAGAGCGGGCGGATATCCCTGTCGCTATACTCTGGCCTGAACCCAGACAAGCAAGAGATCCAGGGCAAGAGCGCCCACAGCCTTGGACAATTGGGTCATCAGCGCCGCTATGATGGGCTGGTGCTGGCTGACGATGTCAACCAATCCCTGCTTGCTGATGCCCGGCTATTGCAAGATGCCGCAAATCTGGCGCGTTCCCCAGCGGATATCACCTTACTCAAGCCTGATGACGGCCTCAAGACACAGCTCAATAACGTCTGGGGGACGACTCAAGTGGCACAAACTGAGAAGCCCCTAATGCAGACATCAGTGCAGGCGTCGCCAACTACAGATAGCGCCTACCCACAGCCCGGCATGCGCCCAGGCACCGTGGCCATCATAGGTGGCGGCATTGCCAGCGCCGCACTGTGTCTGTCGCTGGCAGAACGTGGGCAGCGCATCAAGCTGTTTTGCCGGGATGCAAAGCCAGCTCAGGGCGCCTCTGGCAATCGTCAGGGTGCGCTGTATCCGCAGCTCAGTCATGATCACTGCCTGCTCAGCCAATTTTATGTGCAAAGTTTTCTCTACAGCCGTCACCGCCTGGTGAAGTTGCTCGAACAAGGCCATGATATCGCCCATGGCCTTTGCGGCGTGCTGCAAACTGCCCATGATGACAAAAGTGCTGCGCGGCTGAACAAAGTAATGCGGTATCCTTGGCCACAGGCCATCGCCACCCGGGTGGATGCAACCCGCGCCAATCAGCTTGCTGGCATAGCCATCGACAAATCCGGACTCTATTATCCCCAGGGAGCCTGGGTATGTCCGGCGCAATATACAAACGCCATGTTGATGCAGGCCGCTAAGTTCACTGACTTTACCGCGCATTTTGAGACTGACATTCAGGCCATTGAGCAAGGTAAAGAGGGTTGGTATCTGCACAGTCACTCTGGGCGATTTGGCCCCTTTGCCAATCTGGTAATTGCCAGTGGCGCAGAGCTGACCACCTTTGCTCAAACCAAGTCGCTGCAGCTCAGTCCGTTTCGCGGTCAGATCAGCCATGTACCGACCTCACCAGGGCTCAGTCGCCTTAGCTGCGTGCTGTGCGCCGAAGGCTATATGACTCCGGCCCATGACCTGCACCACTGTATCGGTGCCAGCTATGTCAAAGGCAGCAAAGCGTTAAACTTCAGCGAGCAGGAGCAGCAGGATAATCTGCAGCGTATGTGCCACTCATACTCCAACGCCGACTGGACGAACGATATTGATGTCAGCGACAACAGAGCCAGAGTGGGAGTGCGAATGGTCAGTCGGGATCATTTCCCCATGATGGGAGCCGCCCCGGATATCGACGGCTTGCTTGAGCTGGCATATACCCATCCTCAGGATGCGATATTCTGGCAGCAGCAACCTGCGCCTGTGCATGATGGCCTGTTTGTACTGGGAGGATTTGGCAGCCGTGGAGTCTGCTCGGCGCCGTTGACCGCCGAGGCGCTTGCAGCTCAATTATGCTCCGAGCCCTCACCGTTTAATCAGTCCATACGCGAGCGCCTGAATCCCAACCGCATGTGGATGCGTAAGCTGCTGAAAGGCAAGCCACTGTAAAACTTGTTTAGGCTAAGAAGGTACGAATAAGTCCTCGCACCGCTCTGGCTTACGGGCAAATTCGAGTTCAAGGTATTCAGCTGCAGCAAGGCGGGTTGCCTTTCAAAGCGCAAT
>JAJNAU010000216.1 GCA_021462625.1 Shewanella sp. | reverse complement strand
CATGTAGAACAACTACACCACAATCGCGTTGCTTTGTATAAAACAACGACAAAAAGCTGCAAAAACCATCTTCAAAGGTCAACAGACCCTAATTAAAGTGATTTCATGCAATCAGTAATAGCTCCTTAGACCTAATTCTTTATGGTTAAAATGTTATGATGTTGTAATGATTGTTCTATTCAATTAACATAAAAATTCGGTGCTGGTCATACCTTGTTCCAGCAGCGAATTTAATAGATGGATCTGGCGATAAAAGTGACAGGGAGTGTGCATCATGTTCAAAGTAATCAGATGGATGTTGGTATCAAGATCCCGACTGTTGACCGAGTTGCTGGACAGCCGTTGGCCGCAGGAGTTTTTAGTTAAGTTGACCCTGACAGAACCGGAAAAGGTATCTGAACATCTACTGATGGAACAAACCCTGGTGGTTGTCGATCTGGCGACGGTCGATCTGCAGAAAGCCTATCAGCTGCAACGACAGATTGAGCGTCTGCCTTCCAGCATTCGTACCGTGTTTATTCAGTATCCCCGAAAGGTAGATGCCAGGTTTCTCATTAATCCTTCGGTCTCTGCCGGTGTGTTTTATATCGATGACAGTCTTGAATTTATCAGTAATGGATTGGGCGATATTTTGAATGGCAGATACCATATCCCCGGAGAATTGCTGAAATCCTCCGGGGATGATGAAAGCGATGATGATACCGACAGCCTGACCATTCGTGAGCGTGAGGTGCTGCAGGCGTTGCTGTCCGGCTCGACCAATCAGGACATCGCCAGGCAACTGTTTGTCAGCGAAAGCACGATTAAGACTCATCTTTACCGGGCGTTTCGCAAAATTGGGGTGTCCAGCCGAGGGCAGGCGATAGCCTGGGCGCAAACTCATTTGCACGAAGTGCAGGTGTAACGCCGGACGGCAGAAGCAAGGTGTCTGACATTCGGTGCGGATTACCGCTTCAAAAAATCAAGGGTGCTCTGAGCGCCCTTGATTTTTATGGGCATCATAAAGGCAAATGGCGGGTCCCATTCCATGTCATCTAATATCAATCCGCACCAAGCCACTGTATGTCAAACTACGGCATGCAACGCTCACTTCATCGCTATGTCACCCAACCAAGCTTTGGCTTTGTTCTCATCCGTCAGCGTCAGTACCACGGTATCAGCCTGAGCTTCGCAGACAGACAGCATGCCCAGCATCAACTCATCTCTGCGCAACCACACTAACTCCAGCTGTTGACCAGGTTGGTACTGCTGCAGGAAACTGAGCAGAGACGCGTTGGCTTTGAGACCATCGACGGCAATCAGTAGATCGCCGGCACTTAATCCTGCCTGCATGGCCGGGCTGCCGGTGGCGACTGTGATGATGCGAACACCAACACCCTCTGCTTTATATTTAGCGCCAAAGCCAATCTTGAGGCCATCGCCCTTGCCGCCATGGTCGTGAACGCCGGCGCTGGCGCGCAGCGACATATTAATACCGAATTTGGCCAACATAGATGGCAGCGGCAGATCGTCGGTGTTGTCCAGCCAGGTGAACAGGTCACTGCAATCCCGTCCCAGCAGGCGTGAGGCCAGACGTTGGTGGCAATGCTCGCCGGTACCAATACCGGTTTGTCCATGCTCCTGCCAAAGCAGGCGCATCAGGTCATCCAATGAGTATTTACCCAGCGTCTCTTGTCTCAGGGTTAAGTCCAGCAGCAGCGCAAATAGGGCACCTTTGGAGTAATAGGATACAATGGCATTCTGTGCATTTTCATCCTGCTTGTAGAATTTGGTCCAGGCGTTGAAGCTGGAGTCTTTAAGACTCTGTTTAAATCGCCCGCTGCCGCGATACACCCGGGTCATCAGTTCACTGAGCATCGTCAGATAGGTGTCGGTGTCAATCCGACCGGATTTAAATGTGATCAGATCATCGTAGTAAGAGGTGATACCTTCATAGGCCCAAAGCTGCCGGGTGTAACTTTCAGCTTCCAGCTCGTAGGGGATAAAGCGCGCCGGTTTGATGCGTTTGACGTTCCAGTTATGAAAATACTCATGACTGCATAGAGACAGATAGGTGCGATACCCCTTGCTGACACTGCCATCTTCATCTTTAGGCAAATCGTCTCGACCGCACATTAGCGCAGTGGATTGTCTGTGCTCGAGGCCACCAAAACCTTCATCCAGTACAGCCGTCATAAACAGATAGTGATCAAAGGGCGCAGGCTCTTTAAACAGTTTAATCTGGTACTCACAAATGGCTTTAAGATCCCGGCAGAGACGGGGCAGACAGGCGTGGTGTCGACCTGTAAGAACGATATCATGGCGCACCCCACAGGCTTCAAAGCTGGTGTGGGTGAAACGCCCCATTTCCACTGGATGATCGATAAGCTCGTCATAGCTGTCAGCACGGAAATCCCCAAATCCCCATTCGCTGCCATCTGTCCGTTTCAGGGTAGTCGCAAGCTGCCAGTCATCACAGGCCAGCAGTGATGGGGGCATGATGGTGACCTCGTGTGGCTTATGCTCCAGGCCTCTGGCGGCCAGAAATAGGCTGGAGCCATTGAAAAATCCGCGGCGACTGTCAAGAAATGCGGTGCGTACTGACAAATCCCACGCATACACCTGATATTGCACCTTAACGGGCTGACACTCTGTGTCTATTTCCCAGGTCTGCTTGTCCAGTTGTTTGACGTTGAGCAAATTGCCGTGAGCATCTGTGGCCATCAAACCAATCAGGTTTTTGGCAAAATCCCTGACCATATAGCTGCCGGGTAACCAACTGGGCAACCAAAGTTGCTGAACAGATGCCGGCGATGTCAGGGTCATACAGACATCAAACAGGTGGGCGTGAGGATCGGATGGGGTAATCTGGTAATGGATCATAGTGGTTCAGCGGCCGAGGAATTGATGCAGCAATGCTGCCAAATTTGTCTTTGTTGGGCAATTAATTCCGGGTACAAGATATTGAAATCCGAGTATACTGTTGCAGTTTCATCGAACATTCGGCCGCCCTTTGTACAGTTAGGGCTGCCCAGTTAATGAGGAGAATTGACCTATGGCCGAAGAGACCATTTTCAGCAAGATCATTCGCCGTGAGATCCCTGCCGATATTCTGTATCAGGATGATCTGGTGACCGCATTCAGAGATATAGCGCCTAAAGCGCCAACCCATATTCTGATTATTCCCAACCATGTGATCTCGACCACCAATGATGTGAAAGCCTCCGATGAAAAGGCCCTTGGCCGCATGATTACCGTCGCGGCTAAACTCGCCGATGAGGCGGGCATTGCACAGGATGGTTATCGACTCATCATGAACTGCAATAAACATGGGGGTCAGGAGGTATATCATATTCATATGCATCTGGTAGGTGGCGAGCCGCTGGGTCCTATGCTTTACCAAAATTCCTGACAGCTAGGGTCTGTTGACCTTTCATGGTTGAATTTTGCTCGTTCTAGACGCGCTTTAATCGCGACGCAAGGTGTGCCGCCTAGGGGCCTAAGCA
>JAJNAU010000215.1 GCA_021462625.1 Shewanella sp. | reverse complement strand
CTGGGTGAAAAATCCATTCTGGATTATCCCAACAAGTTTGTCGGCCCTGAGAAGTGCGGTGAATGTCATGCAGCACAATATGAAAAGTGGAGCCGCAGCCGTCACGCCAAGACAATCCGTTCCCTGGCGAGCATCCCGAGGTAGACAATGATCTGCAACAGACCATGTACGACACCAAGGACACCTCTATTCTGCCAGATGGTATTACTCCTGATGCCATCTACGCCACCATTGGTACTCCACGTACCAAATACGGCTTTATGGACTCCTGGCTGGTGCGCGGCTCTTACCACGTTAAAGGTGGTCTGCTGATAGACGGTACCGGTGTTCTGACCGCCGGTGCAAACCAGTTCTCCCGCGGCTGGGCTGAGTGGCTGACCCCTGAGAAGGCCAAGGAAATCCAGAAAGTCATTCCTAGCTTCCCAACTACGCTGGAAGAGATCGGTCTGTCTGGTTCTCACCAGTGGGGTATGAGCTCTTACGGTGCCAAGTACGAGAAAGAGTTCCTGTTCCAGCCAGCCAGTTCTTACTGTGAGGTGTGCCACACCTTTAAGTTTGACTTCAAGAACAAAGACGAATTCTTCGCGGCTCTGGGTAATCCGGAAGAACTGCGCAAGCACACCATCTCCAAAGGTATTACCTGTGAAGAGTGTCATGGCGCAGGTGGCCACTTGGACGGCGGTATCGGTGGCGGTATGCCATCCAACTGTGAGCGTTGTCACCAGCGTTTCAACTTTGTTGATGAACTGGCCAACACCGAAGAAGGTAAAGAGAAACTGGATTACGCATTCGGCGTGAAGATGAAGTCTTCTTGCCCATCATGCGGTACTGAAGGTTCTCAGATGTACTCTTCTATGCACTATGACAAGGGCATGCGTTGTTCGACCTGTCACGATCCACACGAAGTGACCGGTAACGACTGGACATCGAACTTCACCAAGCCGGCTATCAAGAAGACCTGTCAGGACTGTCACGAAGCACAGACCAGTATTGCCAAGAACAGCAAAACACACGCCAACCAGGATTGTACTTCTTGCCACATGCCAAACACAGGTTCCTGTGAAAACTTCGCCGGTATTCAGTTCCCTGACATGGCTGGCTTCGACGCAGTACGTAAGTCCCACGCCTGGAAGATTGATATCCACCCAGAGCGTAAGATGCTTAACCCGCCTGAAGGCAAGTCCCGTGATGCGTCAGTTAAGGGTTGGACTATGGCCAAGGATGAAAATGGTCACTATTACCTCGATCTGATGTGGTCCTGTGCCCGCACCGCTATCTCTGATCACGCTGTGGTAGACAACAAAGGCTGTCACAGCCCATTTCAGTCTGAACTGGAGAAAGGTCTGCACTACCAAGACCAGATGGAGATCTACGGTGAAGTTCAGAAGTGGCAGAAGCCAGTGAAGGAAACCTATACCCAGGTGGTTGCCGCTGTCGAGCGTATTGACCAGTTGATGGAAGTGACCAAGCTGACCAACGAGCAGAAGACTGAAGTCTACATGCTGACCGAGAAGGCGCAGGATACGTTGGATCTGCTGGAAGCTGACGGTTCCTGGGGTGTTCACGGTCCACGTTACACCAAGAAGCGTATCGACGCGGCGCTGGCTTACGTGAACAAGGCGCAGGCCATTATCGATAGCTCACTGACTGCCAAGAGGATGTAAGTCTCAGTCAGGTGTTGTGCCTGAATGCCGGAGCGGCTCTCCGGTTTAATTCAGATGCAGTCCCCTGACCCAGCTCCGGCAGCGCTGCTGTCCTGCCGGGGCTGATTTTATAACCTCATTGTCCTGACGGAAAAGACAATGACCAAGCTATTCAAACAGATCCTCATATTTATCACGCTGTTGCTGACAGCCAATAGCTGCCTGGCCGTTGCTATTCCGCCTGAATCCACGCTGATTTTTGAAATCGAGCTGGTCAAAGTGGAAGCCCAGAAAGACAAGCCAGCCATGATGGGGATGGGCAGTATGGGTTCGATCCACTAGCTCTGATGATGTGATGGATAGACAACTTGCAGGGAAAACAGGTTGAACGGTTTGACAGCAACGATTGAGAGCCTTTGGGCTGGCTTGTTTCGGGGCAAAGCCGAAAACACAAAGTATGCGGGGGAACAGCATGAACAGTTTGGCATTGTCATCGCCCGTACACTGGCGCTCTTCCACGAACAGATGCATACCCGCATGCTGCTGGCCAACGATGCGTATTTTAAAGGGGATTATGCCAAAGCGATAGCGCACTGGCAGATCCTGCTTGAAAGCCCACGTCAGGCCATCAATGAGCGCGCCATCAATAATGCGATTTTAAAAGCGCAGAGTCAGGCTGGGGCGGTATCTAGCGGATAGTGGATACACCCTGGAATAACATTGAGCACGCCGGCCGGAGATCATGCTCAGAGCCCCGGGGCACCGGACATAAGCACATACGACGCAACGATAAATAATGGTCGGTGTAAGCCGACAGATGGAGGATGTTGTGAGTGAAATTCTAGATAGACGGAGGTTTCTGAAAGGTGTCGCAGCCAGCTCTTTACTGATGGCGCCCCTGGGCTGCACATCGGTTAAGGAGGACGATGGTATCAACAGACCTCACTACGTCATGGTGTTTGACCAGAACAAATGCGTAGGCTGCGGTGACTGTAAAGGCGCCTGCAACAAGGCCAACGACCTGCCTGAAGGTGTCTCCAAGGTATTGTTGGAACAGCAGTCCGGCCGGGTGGAGGGTCAACCCTGTCCACATTGCGGCAAAATGCAGTGTGACTGTGAGCGTAAGTTTATGCGGGTGTCCTGCCAGCAGTGTAAGAATGCGCCCTGTGTGTCTGTCTGCCCAACCGGTGCCGCCCACAAAGATCCGGTGACCGGCGTGGTGACCATGGATGATGCCAAGTGTGCCGGCTGTAAGTACTGCATCGGTGCTTGCCCATACAACGCTCGTTTCATTAACAAGAATACGGACGTGGCTGACAACTGTGACTTCTGTCTGGAAGGCAAGTTGTCCAAGGGCGAACTGCCGGCCTGTGTTCAGGCCTGTCGCTATGATGCGCTGGTATTCGGTGATGCCAATGATCCGAACTCCTTTGTAAGTCGTTTGCTGGCGGTAAAAGACTCTGTGCGCATCAAGGCTCACATGGGGACTGAACCCAGCCTGCGCTACATCCCAATCGTGAAACTGGGGGTTTAAGCCATGGACGGAACGATTGAATTTACCATGGGCCTGTCCGAAGGCGTTGCCTGGCCATGGCCGATTGCGGTTTACCTGTTCTTCGCCGGTATTTCCGGTGGTGCCCTGACCATTGCGCTGTGTCTGCGCTTTTTCAAGGGCCAGACCGAGAACACGCCGTTTCTGAAGGCGGCTTCTGTGGTGGCTTTGGGAACTATCCTGCTGGGTATGGTGTGTCTGGTATTAGACTTGACCAACCCACTGTTCTTCTGGCGAATTCTGGTGTTCTACAACCTGAATTCTGTCATGAGTATCGGTGTGGTCGCCCTACTGTTCTATATCCCACTGGTG
>JAJNAU010000214.1 GCA_021462625.1 Shewanella sp. | reverse complement strand
ATCAGCACCATTGGAGGTTTATCGGGATAAATCAACATTGTGCTGGGCCGCATTCGCGCCTGTTAAACTCACCCTATGGGAGCGTGTCAGCCACACCATAACTGGTATTACTTGACCAAATCATTTCGCCATAGCACCACTATGGAAGGTGCGAATAAGTCCCGTGCGTGCTCTGCCAGTGATGACAGCGTCGAGATGCGCGATGCAGCTCGACGTTAATGGCCTGAGTCGTTAGCGAGAGCGGCAACAAAGCAGATAGGGCTGTCAGCCTCGCCCTTCGGGGGCTTTCGGGTAAACACGATGGCTGTGGTACTGCGCTTTGAAAGGCAACCCGCCTTGCTGAAGCAGAATACCTTGAACTTCAATTTGCCCTAAGCCAGAGCGGTGCGAGGACTTGTTCGCACCTTCCCTATGTCGTCACCCATTTGGCTTGTACTTGAATGGCTGGCATCGCTCTGAGGAGATCAATCTTTTATGCGGATTGGTAATAAACCTCAGCTCGGGATAACAGAACGCTTTTCTAGTGGCTTTTTAATGTCTGCTTTTTTACGGCCGAATTAATCTTCCAGCTGAACCATCTCGGCCCAGAGATCGTGCTGATCTGAGTGAGTGATTACGGCACGTACCATGTCACCTGGATTCAGCTCGGTTTCGCCATTGAGGAACACCATTCCATCGATTTCAGGGGCATCGGCGTAGGAACGGCCAATAGCACCTTCCTCGTCCACATCATCGATCAGGATATCCAGCTCACGACCCACCAGACGGGCCAGACGCTCGGCACTGATCTCGGCCTGTACTTCCATAAAACGGCGGTATCTGTCTTCTTTTACATCGTCACTGATAAGTTCGCCCAGGGTGTTGGCCACGGCACCTTCCACCTCTGAGTACTTGAAGCAGCCCACGCGATCCAGTTTGGCTTCTCGCAGGAAATCAAGCAAGATGTCGAAGTCTTGTTCGGTTTCACCGGGGAAGCCGACGATAAAGGTCGAGCGGATCACCAGATCCGGGCAGATTTCGCGCCAGCTCTTGATTGCCTCCAATTGACGGTCAACCCGGCCCGGACGCTTCATCATCTTCAGAACCCGAGGACTGGCGTGCTGGAGTGGCAGATCCAGGTAAGGCAAAATCAGTCCTTCGGCCATTAGAGGAATTAGCTCATCCACCCATGGGTAAGGGTAGACATAGTGCAGACGCACCCAGGCGCCCATTTTGCCCAGCTGGCGGGCTAGGGTAGTGATGTCCTGCTTGATGGGCATGCCGTTCCAGAAGTCGGTGCGACTGCCTTTATCTTTACCATAGGCTGAGGTGTCCTGGCTGACTACCAGAATTTCCTGCACGCCACTTTCCACCAGCCGCTTGGCTTCATCCAGCACACTGCCTACGCCGCGGCTGTCCAGATCGCCACGCAGCGCCGGGATAATACAGAAAGTACAGCGGTTATCGCAGCCTTCGGAGATCTTCAGATAGGCATAGTGCCTGGGGGTCAGTTTCACGCCGGTCTGCGGCACCAGACTGGTGAAGGGATTGTGCTCTGGCTTGGGTACATACTTATGGACATGTTTGAGCACTTCTTCATAGCTGTGGGGGCCAGTGATCTCCAGCACATCAGGATATACCTGACGAATTTGGTTTTCCTTGGCACCCAAACAGCCGGTCACCAGCACCTTGCCGTTTTCTTCCAGGGCTTCACGGATGGCATCCAGAGACTCTTTCACTGCGGCATCGATGAAGCCACAGGTGTTGACTATTACCAAGTCGGCGTTGTCATAGCTGTTGGTCACTTCATAGCCATTGATACGCAGCTGGGTCAAAATCCGCTCTGAGTCCACCAGATTCTTGGGACACCCCAGAGACACAAAGCCGATGCGATTGCCTTTAGTCTGTGACTCATTGGCCCCCACTTCGGCCAGGGTTTTGTCAGCCGTTTCCAGCGTGGTGGTTTGTTTGGGATTAAAGGTTTCAACAGTCATAGCGTTGTGGATATTCTCTGAATGCAAGGAATTCGGGGCGCCGGTGAGCGGCAAAAGCCAGCTTGGACGCATCAGGCGCGGGATTATACCTGAACCCAGATAAAGATACAGGGGAGCTGGTTAAAAAATGCCCTTGTCGGCATAATGGATTTGGCATACAAATTTTTTGCATCTTCCATAACCCCTTTTCTGAAATGGCTCGTTTATAGGGGAAATTAGCGTCAGCAGACCTTAAAAAATATTTCGATTTATCTTCAGGAGTCTTTAAATGAAACATTCTGTAATTGCCGCCTTGCTGGGTTCTGCCATATTTGCCTCTGCCCCTGTGTTTGCCGATGTGCCGGATTTCCCTCATCTGGAAACTGTGGGCGTGGGGGAAATCACCGCTGTACCGGATATGGCGGAAATCCATGTGCAGGTGGTGGTGACTGAGCCAACTGCTGCAGCCGCCAAGCAGGCATCAGACAAAGCTGTGGCCAGCTTTATCGCCAAGCTGAAAAAGGCTGGTCTGGCTAATAAAGACATTCAGAGCGCCAATATCGTTCTTCAGCCTAAGTATTTGTATCAGCAAGGTAAAGCGCCTGAGCTGACTGGCTATCAGGCTGGCCGTAATGTGACTGTGGTGGTACGCGAACTGCCTATGCTCAACGGTCTGTTGGATTCGGCGCTGAATGAAGGTATTAACCGCATCGATAATATCGAATTCAAGGCCAGCAACATGGATGGGTTGCAGAGCCAGGCCAGAACCGCGGCCATCAGGGATGCGCAGGCCAAGGCCAAAGCTATCGCCGGCGGCTTTGGTGAGGAGCTCAAAGGGGTGTGGCAGATCCGCTATATCGAGCAGCAACCCACGCCTCCTATGGTGTATGCCAGTGCTAAGGTCATGAGTAACGGCGTGGGTGAAAGCTATCAGAACGCCCAGATCACTGTGACCGACACAGTGGAAGTGATCTACAGGATTTCCAACTGAGTTACCGTTTTTGGGGCTGAAATGTGAACCAGAGGTGGTCAGCAGTCATGCTACCGCCTTTGTTTCATTAAACAAAAAATCTTATGCTTTGGAGAGTCAACAAGGAGCAGGTGATGGCTGATTTCGTTTCCCCATACGCAACCCTACCGAGTAATCCAGACCGGGATGCAGTTAAGCCCCAGCCGATGCAGGACAGCATCATGGCCCAGGGCGTTGTTAATGAGGCCCGGATCTATCAGATCCTACATGGCGAGCAGCCTTCGCCTGTGCCAGTGCTGATCTGCGGTCTGCTGTTTTTTGCTTTTCTCTGGCATTGGCTGTGGCAGCAGGGACGACAGAAGTAGTCTGTGACTCACTCGAGCACTTTGACTGAATTCTGGGAGGTGATATGGCAGTACACAGTTATCCCCGTTACAGGCCTTCTGTGCATCTCCGAGCCTGACACCCCGCCGCTATTTATGTCCCTTATGGCAGGTCTTTGCCACCACTGATACAAACAGCGTGCAGCCCACTGCAATGCTGTTCACTTAGTATGTTTCCGTTACGTTTGAAAGAGAAAGATTGAACCACGAAGACCACGAAGAAAAGCTTTTCTTTGCTAT
>JAJNAU010000213.1 GCA_021462625.1 Shewanella sp. | reverse complement strand
TGAAGACCGTTATTCAGAAATCACCGAGCACAAGTTGTCGCGCTTCACTCACATACTGCAGTTGATTGATTGCGCCTCAGCCGATACCGCCACTCAATATCAGCAATGGTTTAATAATCAGGATGTTAACCAGCTAAAGATATTCGCCCAGCACAAGGTAAGAAGCCATCAGGCTCAATTGGTTTCCCTTCAGTTCAATGAACGCAGGGGGGAAGCCAGATTTGCCTTTAAAACGCTGGCGACCCTGTCGCAGGGAGGAAAATCAGTCCATGCCATCACCCAGAACATCTCCGGCAGAGGCATACAACTGACCCTGGAACAACCGGTGGAGTTCGACGAAAAAGAAATCGTTTCAATTAGTTTCCCCAAACTGCAAGGCCTCGCCGGCAAGGTCAGTCTGTCTAACCTGCCATACCAAATCGTGCGTACCCGCAAGAATGGCGTCACCATCCATCTGGCGGCTGTCATAGGTCATAAGGTCCATGTCGGGGTGGAATTTATTCGCAGACTTATCAAACATAATGCAGACAAACTGGAGCATTTAACTGACAGCAATGGAGAAATCAAGGATCTGGCAGATGGAATGAAAAATCTGCTGATGAACAAGCTACCTTCAGTGCCTTTGTTCATCGAAAAAACAACCAAATCCGCCAAAGTCAGTGCGCTGGGTATCGGCCCTAAGCCCAATCAGCTGACAGATATGTTCGCAGCCGGCAGTGGCGATCATATGGAATTTGACCTGACGCCTTTACTGACAGAAGAGCGTTTCAAAAACTGGATTATGACGCCAATCCGGAATGCAAAACCAACGGATAAACTGTCCGTGGTAGAAGTGTTCATTGAGATGGCACATCAGTCCAAAGGGCAAATAGAACTCAACTGTTACGCTGCCAATGAAGTTGGTGATCGGGACAGCCAGCTGGCGTTTATTCAACGCTGTCAACGCAACGGCAAGTTTCGGGCATTACGTTTGTATATGGGCGCAGCCCCCAAACCCGACATGTTTTACATCCGCAGGGAGATGGATTACATCACGGTACAGGCTCCACACAAAGCCAAGATGGTTGAACATATGATGTGGCACCTTATCGGAGTCGGCGAGCTGCTCGATATCACCCTGGAAGTATTAATGCGTTTTCCCGAGCTACATCAGACGGCATCAAAGTCGGATTAACGGAGTCCACAAACATTCTGTGACAAATACCAGTCCAGCACTTCGAGAAAATGGTCAGACTCGGCATCCATATGGGTTAGCATACCGGCATGGTCATAATCATGCTTATACCCGGCTGCGCGAGCCAGCAGCGTATATTTAGCGCCTGACATACGACATTCAGCCATAGTTCGCTGCACATCGGCCGGATTGCCAAGAACAGTATCGTTACAGCCGGCAATAAACCAGCATGCAGGCCAGGCCAGATCAGCAGCCGCGGCCTGATAGTCAAAGGCATCATCCTCATCGCGCCAGTCTCCCCGCACCCATTCAATACTCTGCTGCAGCGATGCACGGCTTTCATTGTCCATTCCCATCCGCCATTTATCCGCCGCAAAATAACCATCACGGCGGGCGAGTGCCGGTGCGATGCGATTCCACACTAAGTCTACCATCAGCCATTTTTTTAAGGAGCGGGTGCGAATAGCCCGTTTGGTGCCAAAGGTCAAAATAGAGGCCACGCTCCGACGCAGTTCATTACAGCGGACAAAGCAGCTTAACATCAGTACACCGCCCCAGGAGTGCGCACACCAGTGAACCTGCCCCTGCTGATGACGACTGAGGATATACTCCTGCACCAGCGGCAGTTGCTCAACAATGACTTCACTCTGCCCCAAGTCAAAACCCGGACCAAGCTTGGGAGTACTCAGTCCCCGGCCTGCAGTATCGAGCACATACACATTAAAACCGGCCCGCGCAAGAAAACAGGCCAACCCCTTGCCGGACTGGCTGTAAAACACCCTGCCGTTGGACATGGCACCGTGAAGCATCAACACCGGCGGGTAAGTATCATTGGGATTAGCAGGAGATACCTGTCTGAGATGTAGTTGCCCCTGACGATAAGGCAGAAACAGAGACTTCTGAACGATTGAAGACATGACTGCAGATGTTAATTAACAGTGAATACACCCTACCCTGCGCTTACCCCAAGCACAAGAGTCTTTACTCTAATACCAATCCGCATAGCAGATTGCTCTCATCAGAGCGCTGCCAGCCATTCAAGTACGAGTCAAATGGGTGACGATATAGTGGTGCTATGGTCAGACGATTTGGTGGGGGTGTGGTGTGGCTGACAGGCTCCCATAGGGCGAGTTTAAAAGGTGCGCATGCCGCCCAGAACCCTCTCGATTTATCCCGGTAAACCTTCAATAATTCTGATTGCCTTCAAGCCTTTTGTTTCTCGCTGAGCGAGTTAACTCCTATGCGGATTGATATAAGCCCACTGAATTCAAGCCGACATCAGGAAAGGAATTACCCTCAAATCCAGTTGCTCAATGGCGGCATCGGCGGCTTGTTTAAGCCTGGGTCTGGCGTGAAAAGCAATACCAAAGTCCGCAGCCTGGATCATTGGGATATCATTGGCTCCGTCCCCAATAGCAAGCCGTTGCCCACGGGCAATGCCGTACTGATTCGCCAGCATCGTTAACACCTCTGCTTTAAATGCGGCATCTACTATGCGCCCTTCCACTTCACCAATCAGCTGACCATCACGCACAACCAAATGGTTGGCAAAGGCCGCAATCAAGTCCAGTTGTTGCTTAAGATGATTAACAAAGGGCATGAAACCACCTGAGGCCAACGCCACCCGCCAGCCATAAGACTGTAACTCGGCCACCATCTGCTGCAATCCCGGCATCAACGGCAACTGATGACAAAGTTTATCTATGATGGCGGCATCTGCACCAGCAAGTGCAGCAACCCGCTGCCTCAGGCTTTGCTCAAAGTCCAGTTCTCCCTGCATTGCCTGCTCGGTAATAGCGGCCACTTCCTCTCCTCGCCCAGCCATGGCCGCAAGTTCGTCAATGCATTCAATCTCAATTGCGGTGGAGTCCATATCCATCAACAACAGACCAGGTTGTGTCAAGAAAGCCAGTGGCGAGGTCAATTCAAACCACTCAACGCCGTTGAACGTCTGATGAGCAATGGTTTTTTTGCTGCCAAGCTCTACTCCGGTCAACGCATTCTGACGAACCAGAGGACACAGACTGACGGTGTTATCCAAGCCCGAAAGCCAATCCATGAGTTCTGCCTTCAGCCCATCATCCTGCCATATCAAACGGTAGCGATAGGTAAAGCCTGCCCCCTGTGGCTCTGTATGCACAGGGGGGTGAGTCCTTTGAGTCAGCTGATAAAACCACAGAGGAAATAGATTGTCGGCAGTAAAGCTGGCTTGGCTGTCCATATTGATTGAGGCTCCGGCACACAAAGGGCGTGTGATTAGGGTCTGTTGACCTTTCATGGTTGAATTTTGCTCGTTCTAGACGCGCTTTAATCGCGACGCAAGGTGTGGCGCCTAAGCGCCTAAGCAAATACCTTGCAACAAAGAGTAAAGCGCGTATAGCCGAGCCCTTCGGGCAGCGTTTGTCGTCGCTTTCTACTGCATTAACGC
>JAJNAU010000212.1 GCA_021462625.1 Shewanella sp. | reverse complement strand
GATAGCAAAGAAAAGCTTTTCTTCGTGGTCTTCGTGGTTCAATCTTTCTCTTTCAAACGTAACGGAAACATACTAAGTGAACAGCATTGGGGCAGGATGCGAGCCTTTTAATCTCGCGCTTAGGGAGCGTGCCAGCCTCACGATTACTTCACCAAATCCTGTAGCCAGAGAACCACTATGCCGTCACCAATTTGGCTCGTACTCGAATGGCTGACGGCGCTCTGGGGCGAACAATCTGCTATGTGGACTGGTATTGATAGCAGCTCCTGTCCATTGGCGCTCAAGTCGATATCCTCAGAGTCGATTGGTTCAATCAGCGAGCCTATGGATTTTCAATGCCCGGAAACAGTGCTTGCCTGTAGCAATCCGGCTTTGGCCCGCGGCCGGGTGTTGGTTGACTTGCCGGGTCTTAAGGTTTCACCTCATCTATCAGGAACGGGATTTGACACCGACTACCAACCTGCGAGCCGTGCTCAAGGGAGGATTGGCTGAGCACATGGGGTTGGATTTGGCTAAACTTGTGCCTGTGTTCCCTGGCAGTGAAGGCTTTACTCCACTGCCAGGATTGGTGTGGCACCGTCATTTGGATGATGCGTCGCAGCGCCCGGTTTCAGTGACTATTTCGCTGATTGCAGAATCACGAACTTGCCATTGCTGGCAACGGTTTTACAGTTCCCGAACAGTCGCTTGAGCTTGATGTGATAGCCAAGATGACGGTTACCGACTATATGCAAAAGACCGCCGGGTTTGAGGCGCTTGCGCGCATCATTGAACATCTGCCAGGCAATATGATCTGTGATGGCCTCACCCTGATGAAAGGGCGGATTGCACAGTACCAGATCGGCCAGCAGACCGGCATCTAGATGCGTCAGGCAATCATCCCAGTGGAAGTGTCCCCGCTCAGGCTCAAAGCCGTTGGTTTGCCAGTTTTCTCTGGCACTGGCAACCGCCATCTCAGAGTCATCAACAAAGTGAATACTGGCCTTCGGGTACAGCTGTGCTGCCCGCAGACCCAGGATGCCATTACCACAGCCTAAATCGATAACCTGTTGAAAATCGCCATCAGGGAGATTGTCGAGCATGATGCGCGCACCAATATCCAGCTTATTGGCGGCAAACACGTTGGATAAATTGGTCAGAGTCAACTTGAATTGAGGCACATCCCAACGCTGGGGGGCGGGCTCTGGTCTTGACTTGCCATCGGCAATGACTGTGATTACCCGGGTCTTTTTCCATGCCAGACTGGCAGTTGCAGGCCCAAGATGTTTGGCTATCAGGGACAGCAGGCTTTGATTGATGGATTTTGCCTTGGCGCCGATCAGCAGCTGGGTGCCTTGGGGCAAAATGGCTGACAGGCGGCTGAGCTGGTGGGTAAAATAGGAAAGGTTTTTCGGCAGCTTCATCAGCACCAACAGAGGAGTTCCTGGCAGGGCTTCACGGCTGTTGCACCACTGGATGGCGTTGGTGGTCAATTCATTGCGCAGCAGGTTTTCCCGGCATCCGAGCAGACTGGTTTTGGCATCGGTTTCCAGCCACAAAGGCACAGTAGGCCACTGGGCGCGGATCGCACAGGTCAGGGCGCCGAAGCTGTCGTTTATCAGGCACAGCGGGTAAGTTAAGGACAGGGTGTCAGTGTGTTCATCCAGCCATTTGAGCAGGTGTTCATCGGCGGCATCCCAAGCCTGCAGATTGGAGATCTGGGTCTGAGGGTAACGGTGTAGGTCGAGTTCGACACTTGTGGCTGAAAACTGGGTTGTCATATGTCACACTGCAATGGAGAACAGCAAAAGCGGGATTATACCCAAGCTACTTGAAGTTGCACGTTTCAGCGAGTTGAACAGGCCTTTGGCTCAAGGCATCCCTTTGTAGGTGTAGTCATCTACATCAAGAAGGGATAACACAGAGCCAAAGGCCTGTTCACTCGCCCTGCGGGAGGCTATCAAGACGATGACTTCATCGCTAAATCCAAGGGAAATAGAATGACTATTCCTCCTGGTATTTATCTTGAATTCAACGCCCTGATAGCCTCTGAAAGTCTGCATCTTCAAGTAGCTTGGGTATATAACTACAAAGTTGCGGTGGGGGCGAATATTCAGTGTCAGCGGTAAAGCGGAGGGGTTTTGATGAGGCAGTGGCCACTCATTGAATCACTGGATGAACCCTGGACCTGGATCAAGGGATACTTGTCTGCCAAGCAGCAAATGCTGTTGATAGAGGAGGCTGAAACCTACCCCTATGAACGACCGGAAGTCACGGTTTATGGTAAGGGGCACCGGATCCCCAGAACCCAGATCTGGTTTGGCGATGACGGGGTTGAATACCAATATTCGGGATTGCTGGTATCACCGGCGCCCTGGCCTTATTATGCGCGGCGACTCAAAGACCTGTTGCGGCGGGATTTCGGATTAATGAGTAATGGTTTGCTGGTCAACCGTTATGCCGGTGGCAGTGATTGCATGGGTTGGCATGCAGATGATGAGGTCGAGTTGTTGCCCGGCAGTGATATCGCTTCTGTGTCTCTTGGTGAGGGGCGGGATTTTGTGGTGCGTCATAATCGTACGGGGCAAAAGCGATGGTTGTATCTTGAGTCCGGAGACTTGCTGTTGATGCACTTTCCCATGCAACAGCAGTGGCAGCACTCTGTACCCAAACGTCTGCGTCAGCAGGGCACCCGCTGGAATTTTACCTTTCGCAGTTTGATCCCGGATTTCCACTCCCCGGGGAGTAATACTTCGTTTATTTGACGCCAATGAATGATCTGCCACGCAGCCGAGTTTGACTGTTGGCTTAGGCGCCAGTACTATTCGGGAGCATATTTATTTTCAGAGAGCTGAAGAATGAGTGTTCAGACCCGCATTACCGATAAACTGACCCAGGCATTTTCTCCCTCCTTCCTGGAAGTCCTCAATGAAAGTAATCGTCACCATGTACCGCCCAGTTCTGAAACCCATTTCAAAGTGGTGATTGTCAGCGGTGAATTTGAAGGTAAGCGGCTGATTGCCCGGCATCGCTTGATCAATGAGCTGCTGGCGGATGAACTGGCCGGTGGGGTTCATGCCCTGACCATGCATACATATACAGCGCAGGAATGGCAAAGTCGCGACAGCGCCCCTGTGTCTCCCAAGTGTAAAGGTTAATAATTTCAGATACCGGTGACACTCAGCTGTTACCGGTGCTCCCTGCCTCATCTCAGTGATCCTCAGTTTTACTCCTGCCGGCTAACTCTCTGTCTGTATTTTTCTGTTATCAACATGTTATTAATGAATAGGGCAGCAACAGAATGATATATATGAACAAATTGATTTCCGGCCTGTCATGATTGACTGAGAAGATTGGTCGCACTGCAAGTTGGGCTACGCTGTTGCTCTGTATTTGCACGGGGCGGTATTTACTCTGGCCGCCGGGTATACCCTCAAGCATGATGCTCATGTCAGGGTAGATATTTTGTATCGCCGTTTTTCACCCGGAGCGCGTCATTGGGTCGATTTACTCGACACCTTGTATGCTATTGCCGGTCAGTTTGTTTATTGCCTAGGGTCTGTTGACCTTTCATGGTTGAATTTTGCTCGTTCTAGACGCGCTTTAATCGCGACGCAAGGTGTGCCGCCTAGGGGCCTAAGCAAATACCTTGCAACAAAGAGTAAAGCGCGTATAACCGCAA
>JAJNAU010000211.1 GCA_021462625.1 Shewanella sp. | reverse complement strand
ATGTAGAACAACTACACCACAATCGCGTTGCTTTGTATAAAACAACGACAAAGTGCTGCAAAAACCATCTTCAAAGGTCAACAGACCCTAAGGACAGCGAGTATATTCGTCGGGCGCTATCGGCGACAAGCTCACTCTATGTTCGCCACGAGTCAGATGAGCCTGACCGAACGTGCCTGGGCCGAGCAGGCCAACCTGGGGGGGTGTCATGAACTGCAGGGACTGATGAACAACAAGAAACCTATCACAGACCGATCATCGACGACCTGAATGAGAAACTAGCGGACAAATTCTTGGTGAATTTCTCGCTGTTCCAGTCTCTGCCAGATGCCCGGGGTATCGATCAGGTATTCCCTGTATTGCCACTCAGTGGTCTGGATAAAATCCCTGAGCGCCGCGCTTTGATGCTGGATATCATCGGTGACTCAGATGGTGCTATCGAACAGTATGTTGATGGTCAGGGTATTGAAACGATCAAGCCGGTACCGGCTTGGTCTGTCGACAGCCCTTAACTGCTGGTTTTTCCCCTAGTAGGGGCTTATCAGGAAATTCTGGGTGATCTGTACAACCTATTTGGCGACACCAACTCAGCCGTAGTGCGTCTGGATGAGCAGGGCAAAGCCCGGATTGAGTCGGCAATCGCCGGTGACACAGTGGCAGATGTGCTGCGTTATGTAAACCAAGATGCCTTGTCCTTTATGCGAACCTATGAAGAGTTGGTTAACCGTCATATTGACGAGAGTGAGCGCGCCGCAATTCTGGAAGAGTTACAGGCGGGTCTTAAGGGATACAGTTATTTGGAAGCTATTGCCCAGTTCTGATCTGGTTAATAATACCCTCGATTAAAGTAGCGTTTGCCTGCTATCAGATCGAGAACGAAAATCCTTCTCATCTGCAATGTAGCAGCTTTGGTGAAGGTTTGTTTAGATTGCGGGAAAAACTGAGCAGAAAAGCCTATCCTATAACCCACCTCGACTATCACCACCACTATATTTTTTGCACGGACTTGTGCTGTTATGGTGTGCTTGGCGATACCAGCTGCGAGCTGTTGATGTATCACATCAGTGGTAAAGCTGTGAGTTATCTTCGTTGTAATTAACAATCCACGTATAAGGGTAAGAGCCCTGCTGGAGCTGGGCAGTTTGCTGCCAGGCTTTGAGTTTGATGATTTTTTATTTGAGCCATTCGGTGAATGGGGTTTGTGGTGGCAGTTATAACACGATCCCAATCACACCTCAGGAAATCAGTGAAATAGCTCTTATGTGAGTTTTGAAACCAATATGAATCAATATGGACTTGGGGCGACTTGGAGCAATATCTTAGCCGATTTTCGCCAGACTGTTACAAGTTCTCAACCCGGGCAGTTGGGATGTGACTGGTTTTAACGCCGGGAAAATACCCAAGGTTAACCTGGTCACTTGTGCTTGGGAATGAAACTTGTGCTTGGGAATGAAGTTGTACCCAGGGTTCTAAGTCCGAGTATACCATTGAGTTCAGTCACTATCAGCAATTATGCTACGAAGTACTGATCCCGAAAAAAATGTAATCTTGATGGCTTATTGCCATCTCTTGGAGTGAATATGACCACCATTGCAGACAAATCAGATTATTCGCTGTTTTCTAACGCATTCGGCTATCTGCGTCAGCCGTTGGATTTCAAGCCTGTTGAAAGCGACGCTGACGTTGTTGTGTTAGGCTTACCTTTCGATATGGCTGTTAGCGGTCGCAGCGGTGGCCGTATGGGCCCTGGTGCTATTCGTAATATATCTACGAATTTGGTGTGGGAAGAGAAACGTTGGCCGTGGGACTTTCGCCTGTTTGACCATATCAAAGTTGTGGACGCAGGTGATCTGGTTTTTGACCAAGGGGATGCAGCGGATTTTACCCGACGTGCGGAAGATTTCGCCACTGCTATCGTCAAATCCGGTAAAACCATGCTCAGCCTGGGGGGCGACCACTTTGTGACATTGCCTTTGCTGCGCGCCCACCATAAGGTGTACGGTAAAATGGCGCTGTTGCACTTTGATGCTCACACGGATACATACAGCCACGGCAGCGAATACGATCACGGTACTATGTTTTACACAGCACCCAAGGAGGGTCTGATTAATGTAGAGCATTCTGTTCAGGTGGGAATACGTACTGAATACACCAAAGAAGGCCATGGCTTCCAGGTGATCGACGCTGGGATGGCCAATGAGATGACAGCTGATGAAATTGTGGCTCAGATCAAAAAACGAGTAGGTGGTATGCCTTTGTATGTGACCTTTGATATCGATTGTTTGGATCCTGCCTTTGCACCTGGCACTGGTACTCCGGTTATCGGCGGGCTGACCAGTGACAAGGCGCTGAAAGTGATCCGTGGTTTGAATGGGCTGAATATTGTTGGTATGGACGTGGTGGAAGTCGCGCCTTCCTACGACAGTGCTGAAATAACCTCGCTGGTTGCGGCTACTCTGGGCCTGGAAATGCTGCACGTTTGGGCGGATTCTCAGGGAAAGATTAAGAAATAATTTGATCGGATAAATCATCTGACAGGAGAAGCCAGTGTGATCCACACTGGCTTTTTTGTTATATATGCCGACAATGATTAAAATTCTGCAGATTGTGAAAAAGGAAGCAGTAATGACAGATTTGACACAGCTTCGCCGGGAATACTTGCAGGGGGGGCTGCGCCGCTCGGATTTAACACCCGAACCCATGGCATTTTTTGAACGTTGGATGGAGCAGACCATCGCGGCCAACCTGATGGAGCCCACAGCTATGTGCGTGGCCACGGTAGACGAACAAGGTCAACCCTGGCAACGCATCGTGCTGCTTAAACAGTATGATGAACGTGGTTTTGTGTTTTTTACCAATCTGGAAAGTCGCAAGGCAACTCACCTGGCCCAGAATGCCAAAATCAGTTTGCATTTTCCCTGGCATATGCTGGAGCGGCAGGTTTCTGTCACCGGAGTGGCACAGTCCTTAACCACTACCGAAGTGCTTAAATATTTTGTGACCAGACCAAAAAACAGTCAGATTGCGGCGTGGGCATCCAAACAGTCCAGTCGGTTAACGGCAAGACAGGCTTTGGAAACCAAGTTTGCTGAGATGAAAGCCAAGTTCGCCAAGGGGGAGGTCCCATTACCCAAGTTCTGGGGGGGGTATCGGGTCAAACCGCAAACGGTAGAATTCTGGCAGGGCGGGAAGCACAGGCTGCACGACAGGTTTCTGTATACCCGAGAGAGTGAGCAGTGGCTAATAGAACGCCTGGCACCCTGAAGTGACTTGGCAAATGCCCCTAAATCAGGGGCATTTGCCAGAGGCGCTATTTGCGCGGGGTGACATTTTCTGCAAGCCGAACCTGTTCACTTTGAGCCACTTGAAATGTTGCTGTTGTGCCTCTTTGAGAGTACATTGGCCACTGCCGTTGTGCGTCCTGAAGTGGCTAAACACATCGCCGGTATTTTCGCGGCTCAGGACGTCAAATCCTCTTTCATCGTCAAATCATTTAACGGTTCCTGTCGCAATTGTTATGACATAATATCCTTGCACTTTGTCCGGTACAGATTGCAGTGGCCGCTTAAGGTAAATTAATAACCGGATTTTTCATTGAAATTGCAATATAAGGTATTGATATATGGTAACCATCTGGGTGGACGCTGATGCCTGTCCCAATCCGGTAAAAGAGATCCTGT
>JAJNAU010000210.1 GCA_021462625.1 Shewanella sp. | reverse complement strand
GGTCAACAGACCCTAAAAACCGCCGATAAAAGTAACGAGATCACAGCCATACCAGAGCTGATCCAAATGCGGGATGTTCGAGGTGCTCTGGTCACCATTGATGCAAAACCATGTGGAAATTGATGGGCGGGTTAAGTACTTCATGGACCATGCTTCACCATTCCCTGGTGGCGGGCATGGTCTCATGAAAGTGGATCACAATTAGGAACACTTACTTAGGGCGGGATCCCACTTGAAAGTTGCGCAAATAGCCGGCAATTTTGACGCTCCTTTGTAAAATCTGCCGCTACGCTTATCGCTTATCGCTTATCGCTTATCTGTGAGCATCAGATTTCGCGTACAGAAAGCAAGGGAAGGTGCGAACAAGTCCTCGCACCACTCTGGCTTATGAGCAAAAGCGAGTTCGAGGTATTCAGATAAAGGAAGGCGGGTTGCCTTTCAAAGCGCAATACCGCAGCAATCGTGATTGCTCGAAAACCCCGTAAGGCGAGGCTGACAGCCCTATCTACTTGGTTGCAGTGCTCGCTAAGGACTCAGGCCATTAACTTCAAACTGCGCCGCGCATCTAGAGGCTGTCAGCACTGGCAGAGCAGGCACGGGATCTGTTCGCACCTTCCCAAGCAGTCAAATATTGCACAAAGTAGAATCCCGCCCTGCCATCACAGCAAATGATGGCAGCTTTGTTTTAACCCTCAATAAGTTGGCTGGCTTATTCCACTGTTACTGATTTAGCAAGGTTACGCGGCTGATCTACGTCGGTACCTTTAATCAAGGCTACATGGTAAGACAGCAATTGCAGCGGGATAGTGTAGATCAGTGGTGCCATAAACTCATCACAGTGAGGAACCGGGATCACCTTCATGGTGTCGTCCGACTCAAACTCGGCATTTTTATCGGCAAACACATACATCAAACCACCACGGGCACGCACTTCTTCCACGTTGGATTTGAGTTTCTCTAGCAGTTCATTGTTGGGGGCTACCACAATTACCGGCATATCGGCATCGATCAGCGCCAGTGGGCCGTGCTTCAACTCACCCGAGGCATAAGCTTCCGCATGGATATAGGAGATCTCTTTGAGCTTCAGCGCACCTTCCATGGCAACCGGGTATTGATCGCCACGGCCCAGGAACAGGGCATGATGCTTGTCAGCAAAGTCTTCAGCCAGAGCAGCAATGGCATCATCCAGTCCCAGCGCCTGCTCAACTTTGGCGGGCATTGACTGCAGAGACTGGGAAATCGCTTTTTGCAGCTCATCGCTCATGCTGTTGTAACGTCCCAAAACTGCAGTCAGCATCAAAAGTCCAGCCAACTGCACAGTAAAGGCCTTGGTCGAGGCTACACCGATTTCGGCACCGGCCTTCATCATGTAAGCCATATCAGATTCGCGCACCAGCGATGAACCCGGGGCATTACAAATAGTCAAAGTGGACTTGTAGCCCATTTCTTTGGCCAGACGCAGCGCCGCCAGCGTATCTGCGGTTTCACCGGACTGGGAAATGGTCACCAGCAGGCTGTTCGGGAACAAGTGCGACTTGCGATAGCGGAACTCAGAGGCGATTTCCACATTACAGGACACACCCGCCCACTCTTCCAGCCAGTAACGGGCTGCCATACCGGCATGATAACTGGTACCACAGGCAATAATCTGCACATGTTTGATGTCGTTAAGGAACTTGGCCGCATTATCACCAAATGCGGTATCCAGTACCTGCTGACCAGCGATACGCCCTTCCAGAGTGCGGCTCAGCGCCATGGGCTGCTCATAGATCTCTTTGAGCATATAGTGACGATATTCGCCCTTGTCACCGGCATCATGGTTAATTTCAGATTCTTTCTTCTCGCGCACAACCGGATTGCCATCGAGATCGAAAATCTTCACTTCGCGACGGGTTACTTCAGCCACATCGCCTTCTTCCAGATAAGCAAAAGTTCGGGTCACCGGCAACAATGCCAGCTGATCAGATGCCACAAAGTGCTCGCCCAGACCGTAACCAATCACCAACGGACTGCCACTGCGTGCAACCACCAGATGCTCAGGATCACGACGATCAATCACCACTGTGCCATAGGCGCCCTCCAGCTGTTTTACCGTGGCCTGCACCGCAGCCAACAGAGTGTTGTGGCTTTTCAGCTCATGGTGAACCAAATGACAGATCACTTCAGTATCTGTGTCAGACTCAAACTTGTAGCCCAGCTGGGTCAGTTGCTCACGCAGTTTGCTGTGGTTTTCGATAATACCATTATGAACCACTGCAATATCGCCATTGGAGATATGTGGATGGGCATTGCGCTCACTGGGCTCACCATGGGTCGCCCAACGAGTATGGGCAATACCTGTGCCGCCTGGTAGAGGTGACGCTTTCAGCGCACCAGCCAACTCCTGCACCTTACCCAAGCGACGGGTGCGCTTCAGTTCACCTTCATGAATGATAGCTATACCTGCTGAGTCATAGCCACGGTATTCCAGACGCTTCAGGCCTTCCAGCAGGATCTCAGCCACATCTCGTTGCGCCACAGCGCCAACAATTCCACACATATTTCGTTTCCTGTCTTAATATTTAATCTATTTGATAGCTTACTTAGCCATCGGGATCAGGTGCTCGCCCAATCCATTAATATATTTCTGCCTTAATCGGCATAGGGAGCGACAATAACTTCGATGCCCTGAGTGCGAATGGTCGCTGCCGCTTCAGCCGGCAACCTGTCATCGGTCACCAGCATGTTTACCTTGCTCCAGGGCAGCTCCAGATTGGGGATGATCCGTCCCAGCTTATGCGACTCCAGCATAACAATCACTTCCCGGGAGACGTCTGCCATCACCTGACTCAGACTCGTCAGTTCATTGAAGGTGGTGGTGCCACGTTGCAAATCCAGGCCATCGGCACCGATAAACAACTGATCGAAGTTATAAGACCTCAACACTTGCTCAGCTACTTTGCCCTGAAACGATTCCGAGTGCGGATCCCAGGTGCCACCGGTCATCAGTAGTGTGGGCTCGTTTTCCAGATCCTGTATGGCATTAGCCAGGTTCAGAGAGTTGGTCATCACCAACAAACCACATTTTTCATTTAAATGCGGGATCAAACCGATAGTGGTACTGCCGGAGTCGATAATGATGCGGTTGTGATCGCTAATCAGCCTGGCTGCAGCGGCCGCTATACTCTGTTTGTTAGGCGACTGATTGGGGTAGCCCCCTTGGCTAATATCCTGAGGAACCTGAATAGCGCCACCGTGACGGCGGAACAGCAGGCCGTTCTTCTCAAGTGCAGTCAAATCTTTACGAATGGTTACCGCCGAGGTTTTGAATTTGGCAACCAGTTCATCGACACTAACTTCGCTCTGCTCATTCAACAAATTAAGTATGGTATGGCGTCTTTGCTGAGTATTGCGTTTGGTCATCTAACTTTCACTAAATTTCGTTTCGAAAGATGATTATATAGATATGAAACTAAAAAACCAGCTCATAATGTTAAAAGTGGTGTAGAACGCACGGGACTTGTTCGCACCTTCCTTAGCTTGAAGAGGCACTACAGCAAGGGAATAAAGGAGAATTTAAGGATGATTAAAAAAGTTGCCGTGTTAATTTTTGCTTCAGCAGAGTAGTGTTCAAAAATCTGTGTCATTTCAGTAAATTGAAAAGAAAAAAAGGAATGACACATGTCTCAGCCATTTGATTTCAACCAAGCATTA
>JAJNAU010000209.1 GCA_021462625.1 Shewanella sp. | reverse complement strand
CCCTTTACGCCAACAAAAAACTCAGGGGGGGCAGTCTCGGCGAGTACAGGAATACTCAATAAACTAGTCAGTAATATTATTTTTTCCATAAGTTTCAGCCGGATAGTTTGGGTGACAGTTAAATAATAGACAGATAGATAGATAGATAGATTGTTGAGTAGAATTTATACCATCTTTAAATAAATGTTGCAAATATGTAGCAATCCGGAGTGGTGACATACCTTTTTAGGGAAGGTGGAACTGGAGCCAGGAAAATTGCCAGATAGCAAAACACCGGCATTAGCCGGTGCTTGAAGGGGTAGAACGTCTATTTATACGAGTAAACCGATTTTTTCATAGACTTGCTTAAGAGTAACTTCAGCGCGAGCCTGTGCTCTTTCAGCTCCATCATGCATTACCCGATTCAGGAATGCCTGATCAGCACGATACTGGCGGAATCGCTCCTGTAAGGGCTCCAGCATAGCAACCACGGCTTCCCCTGTAGCAACTTTCAACGGACCATACATGGCCTGATCAACATATTCGGCCTCAATATCAGCGACAGTACGACCGGTAACCCCGGAAAGGATGCTCATCAGGTTGACAATACCCGGTTTATTCTCAATGTCATAGCGAATAACAGGTGGGTTATCACTATCTGTCATCGCTTTCTTGAATTTCTTCAATACCGCTTTCGGGTCTTCAAGCAGACCAACGACATTGTTACGGTTATCATCAGACTTGGACATCTTCTTGGTTGGGTCCTGCAATGACATCACCCGCGCGCCCTGTTTCGGAATAAAAGGCTCAGGGATAGTAAAGGTATCACCGTAAATGTTGTTGAAACGGGTAGCGATATCGCGGGTCAACTCAAGGTGCTGTTTCTGATCATAGCCAACCGGTATTTCATTGGCCTGATACAGCAGAATGTCTGCCGCCATCAACACAGGATAACCAAACAACCCCACGTTAATGTTGTTAGCGTACTTTTGCGACTTGTCTTTAAACTGAGTCATCCGATTCAGTTCGCCCATCTGTGCGTAACAGTTCAGCGCCCACGCCAGTTGGGTGTGCTGTGGCACCTGTGACTGAATAAATACGGTGCTCTTTTTAGGATCTACACCACATGCCAGATACAGGGCCAGCGTATCCAAACAAGCCTCTCGCAACTTGATTGGATCCTGTCTTACCGTAATCGCATGCAGATCAACCACGCAGTAAAGGCAGTCATGGCTATCCTGCATGGCAACCCATTGACGGAGTGCACCCAGGTAGTTACCAATGGTCAATTCACCGGACGGCTGGGCGCCGCTAAGTACTATGGGTTTAGTCATCGTAGTTCAAGCTCCAATACTGCCTGACGAGGTACAACCATCGCCAAAATTTCTAGAAAGTGATCACATACGGCATCAGGGCCGCAAAGCCCAATATCTTCACCGTAGTTGTAGCCATAGGTCAAGCCGATTGACATCGCACCGGCGGCTTTGGCGGCAAGAATATCATTTCGGGAATCACCGACCATCAGTAGCTCATCGGCATTGATCTTGAAATGCTCCATTACGTGTACTAGGGGTAAGGGACTAGGTTTCATTTCAGGTAACGAATCACCACCCAATACCAGATCAAAGTACTTATCAATGTCAAAACCCCGTAACAACGGCTCTGTAAATCGATAGGGTTTATTGGTCACCAGTGCCAAAGGTAGGCTTCTGGCTTTGAAAGCTTGCAAAACATCAGTCACCCCAGAATATAACCGACTGTGCTGCTCCAGATACTGGCTGTAGTACTGCATAAAATCCTGCATAACTCTATCAAGTTCGTCATCGGAAACTGCCGCCCCCTGGGCCCAGGTCAACGCACGACGGAGCAATGTTCTTGCGCCGTTACCCACCCATGTTCGAACTTGATCTTCAGTACATTCAGGCAATCCCTGAGAGGCCAGAGTCAGTCCAGTGGCGATTGCCAGATCCGGTACACTGTCAATAAGCGTGCCATCAAGATCAAACGCAATGGCTTTAATTCCAGAAAACTTCATATCAAGGAGCTACCTTAGCCAGCTCAGCTCGCATATCTTCAATGACGGCCCTATAGTCTGGCTGACTGAAAATAGCACTGCCTGCAACAAACATATCAGCACCAGCAGCTGCAATTTCCGCAATGTTATCTGTCTTTACGCCACCATCAACCTCGAGTCGAATATCAAAATCACTGGTGTCAATACGCTCACGTACCTGGCGCAGCCTATCCAGGGTAGCAGGGATGAATGATTGACCGCCAAAACCCGGGTTTACCGACATCAGCAAAATGACATCCAATTTATCCATCACATAATCCAGATAATGCAGCGGAGTAGCCGGATTGAATACCAATCCAGCCTTACAACCCTGATCCTTGATCAATTGCAGAGTGCGATCTACATGTTCGGAAGCTTCAGGATGGAAAGTAATAATAGAGGCACCGGCTTTGGCGAAGTCAGGAATGATGCGATCGACAGGCTTGACCATCAAGTGCACATCAATATCTGCGGTAATACCGTAATCTCTGAGCGCTTTGCAGACCATAGGGCCGATCGTGAGATTAGGCACATAGTGATTATCCATCACATCAAAGTGAACCACATCAGCGCCGGCATCCAGCACAGCCTTGACATCATCACCCAGACGAGCAAAATCAGCAGACAAAATTGAAGGTGCAATCAAGTAAGGGCGCATATTTTTCTCACATATTGGATATAGGTGACAGCAGCTCAATAATCGACCCAAAGTTAGCGCAGATTAAGCACTGCCATCTTAAGGCATTGTGTTCAGTTTCTTTTTATGGGGCTCATTCTACTATCCGAGACAGGCACTTCACCACTGCATACGGCAAATATTCACAAAATACAGAGTAAAAACTGCGTAGTCTTGAATTCACTGGTACCTATGATTTTTTAATCATACTCACCATCATGTTCGCACCCTCCCTGATACCACAGAACGAGATGTTCAAAAAACAGCCAACCACTGATATACTCTGTTACTTAATATTGGTGAGCTATTATCAGGATATCGATCAGGAAGGTCATTATGGCGAAACTCAAGGCGTCAATAAAACGCTGTATCAAGCCGTTATTGGCTGTTATAACGCCTGTGTTGCTGTTCATTGCCATCAGTGTTCCCGACTCTTCCGATTCGGCCATAAATCAGGCGTGCGTATGTGATAGCACGGTGAGTTATGACACGACATTACCCGCAAGTCACCCAAAAAACCTATGTGCATCAGAGCGTCAGGATGTCAGTTGGATTGGATGGTTAACTGGACAAAACAGTACCAGCCAATTCCATTTTGTAGACCTGTTTGAATTGCTGTACAAGAAGCACGGCAACCCTGCCAAAAAATTACCTTCAACAATGGGTTAATGGGAGACCCTGAATTCAGATAATAAGTGCCCAGACTGTGGCAGATATTCAGCAGCACTCTGGCCGTTTTTTGGTGTGCAGAATAATACCAACCGCCAATGGGATTTTCTGGAAGAGTCTCCGCTGCCCTGTATTTTCATGGGTGCTCTGTTAGCTGCAGCCTTGATGGGTTTACTGGCATTCATGGTATCGCTGATACTGAGCCAATACCCTGACCGAGGCTTAGGGAAGGTGCGAATAAGTCCCGTGCGTGCTCTGCGAGTGCTGACAGCCTCTAGATGCGCGGCGCAGTTTGAAGTTAATGGCCTGAGTCCTTAGCGAGAACTGCAACAAAGCAGATAG
>JAJNAU010000208.1 GCA_021462625.1 Shewanella sp. | reverse complement strand
TTTTGAAGATTAAATCAATAACCTGTGTGGAATCTGAAACTAAAATTCGCCACATACCAGTTCCATTGAAGAGATTTAGAGAATTCGTAGGTGATGGTCGATAGTACTCTTTGTATCCTATCTAACTGTGTTGATCCTAGATCACAGCAATAAGTGACACACGCTTTCCCGTTAAAAACTCATACGGGTTCATGTAGTTTAACGCTTTTCTGGGGAGAGTGTGAATCAAAAACTCGACCTGCTTTGGAAGGTGCGAACAAGTCCTCGCACCGCTCTGGTTTATGAGCAGAAGCGAGTTCGAGGTATTTAGCGACAGTAAGGCTGGTTGCCTTTCAAAGCTGAATACCAAAGAAATGGCGATTGCTCGAAAGCCCCGCAGGGCGAGGCTGACAGCCCTATCTGCTTGGTTGCAGCTCTCACTAAGGACTTTCGCAAAGAACTCTGGCCATTAACTTCAAACTGCGCCGCGCATCTAGGGACTGTCAACTGCAGAGCACGCACGGGACTTATTCGCACCCTCCCTAATCATCCGCACTCAGCACAAAAAGAGAGCATTCACGTGAACGCCCTGTTCCTTAACTAAATAGTGTTAACCTCCCGGAGGCTTTGGTTTACTTGATACTGCGTAAGTACGCCGGTACATCGGCAATGCTGTCAAGCACCACGTTTGCCTCAGCCTGGGCATCGCGGGTTAATTCCTTACCGGTACTGACCAGGATATTCAGCCCGACACCTGCTGCCTTACCAGCGAGCATGTCATCCCGCTTGTCACCGACCATCACCGAGTGCGCCATATCTATTTTCAGAAAACGCGCAGCAGACTCAAGCATACCCGGCTTGGGCTTACGGCAATCGCAATCGACCTTATAGTCAGCCACCCCGTACTCATGGTGGTGAGGGCAGTAGTAGATGCCGTCAAGTTCAACGCCCTTGTCGGCAAAGTTCCAATCCATCCATTCTGTCAGCGAATGAAATTGCTCTTCAGTGTACATGCCCCGGGCAATACCAGACTGATTGGTCACTACCACCAGTTTATAACCCATCTGCTTCAGCTCACGGCAGGCATCGAACACCCCTTCGATATACTCAAAGTCATCTACCTGATGCACATAACCGTGATCGACATTAATAACCCCATCACGATCCAGAAATACCGCCTTTTTCACCGAAGTCTCCAACTGTTTAAATCCGCCGTATTATTCCACCTATGGGGCACCGGCGACAATCATCAATTCCACCCATGGCAGAGATTTAATTTGCGACTCAACTCATTGCTTTTTTACCCGCCAACTTGCTTTATTTATATGCACTTAAACGTTAACCTAATGGGATAAAGATGGTTTTTAGGGTCTGCTGATCTTTCTTGGTCAACAGACCCTAATACAAAATAAGCAGATTATGAGCCGGTCAATGCCCATCGTTCATAAAACCAGAACCCTGGTCGTTGTCGAGGTTCTTCGAGAAAAATCCTGTTCGGTGAAATTCCGCCGTTGAACCTTTGCGCCAAAGTGCATTGGCGGATGCCTTAAATGTCAGCAGAATTCCAGTGCGAGAAGTCCTGCTACAGAGAGGCTGAAGGACTGGTAAAATTTGAGGCTCACAAAGGTGCTTCAGCCAGTCAATTATCCATCGCTCAGGTGACCGAACTGTTTGAACTACGGGCAATGATAGAGACCGAACTGCTTGCTAAAGCGATCCCCAATGTGCAAGATGAGGACTTTGCCAGCGCACAGCAGACCCTGTCGAACCTGGAACACGCCTTTCGCAGTGAAGATGCCATTGCCTGTTGAGCATTGCTCAATACTGAATTTCACAACAGCTTGTATGTGGCCGCCGGGCGCCCCCACATGTTTGAAGTCGTCCAGGGACTGAATACCAACTTCGACAGCGGTATTCGGATACAATGACTAATAACTGTCGGTATTCCCGATGCTGAACAAGAGCATCAGGAACTGCTGAAACTGTGCTAAAACAACAACACCGAGACCGTCATCGCCTTGCTCAGGCAACCTATATTGAGTGCCGCTGACGATATCAACACATTGGTTGCCGACCAGCTCAATAGGTGATCCTTAAGCTGGTAACTTTTTAAGCAGCCTGTATTTGCGGCTTTGCCGCGACAAAAAACGAGAAAAATCCATGCCGTATGCCACTATAACCGGATGGGGAAAATGTCTTCCCCCCGCCATTTTAACCAACGATGATCTGTCTACCTTTATTAATACATCAGATGAGTGGATCCGTCCGCGAACCGGGATCCAACAGCGCCATATCAGTCACGTTGGAACCGCTGAACTGGCTTCTGTTGCCGCCAAACGAGCACTGGCAGCAGCGGGACTGGAAGGTAAAGATGTCGATATGATCATCCTGGCCACCGCCAGCCCAGATACCCTGATCCCAAACATCGCCTCCACGGTTCAGGCCAACATTGGCGCTCACTGCGCCGCATTTGACATCAACGCTGCCTGCAGTGGTTTTCTGTATGCTCTGGGTCTGGCCAGCGCCCAGATCCGCAGCAATCAATGCCAGCGCGTACTGGTGATCGGTGCCGAACGACTGACCTTCTATCTGGATTGGTCCCGCCGCGAAACTGCCGTACTGTTCGGTGATGGTGCCGGCGCGGCAATTCTGGAAGCCACAGACAAGGAAGAAGGCGTACTGGCATACGAACTCAACAATGACCCTGCCGGACGCGACATTCTGAAAACCAGTTTCGGAACCAGCATGGACAGATTCAGCGCCGAATCCCTGGACTTCTTTATCCAGTTCGATGGCCAGGAAATTTTCAAACGGGCCATCACTGACATGGGCAAACTGAGCAAAAAGGTACTGGCGAAGTGTCATCTGGATAAAGATGAAGTGGATCTGGTTATTCCACATCAGGCGAACGAGCGGATCATTGACACTCTGGTCAGCCGGATGAAGATCGATAAGGAAAAGGCCTTTGTGAATATTGCCAATTATGGTAACACCAGCGCTGCCACTATTCCGATTGCGATTTGTGATGCCATTGAGCAAGGCCGCATCCAACCGGGACAAACCATTTTATCCTGCGCATTTGGCGCCGGATTGACCTCGGCAGCGACAGTAATCAAGTGGGGCGAACGCGTAACGCCACTGGCCAGCACAGATGCTAAGCTGCCCCCTTGTGAGCAAACTGGTCTGGAACTGGCGAAGCGTGCAGCCGATTATTTCTGTAGCCGCGCCCAGCAAAGAGAATAACCACGGCATCGCACCGGTTCCGCAAAAAGGCCACCGTCAAGGTTAATGCCACTCGCCCTTAGGGCGAGTGGCATTTTTATTGGGGTACTTAGCGGGTTTCTTAAGCAACACGCGAGGGTAGCTGGGCCGTTTTCCCTCTTGCGGCAAAATTAACCTTTTGCCATTTTCCCTCAATTTTTTCAAATGCTGCGGAATTGCTCCCGGACTCCCTCCATCGCACCAACCAAACTCATCTTGTATTAAAAACAGTGCATTAATGAAACTAATCCCCAGAGGCTCAACCTAGTGTTGCGCTGCCAATAGACTTTGAGCAAAGCATCCACAGGATAAGTAAGGATAAGTATTGGGACATAGGCACGAAGTGATAACCCCTTTGACATCCCCTTTGGCATAGGGGAAAGCCAGTGACAGCTTGTCACAGACTTGCTGAATCGAGCGGTTACGCATCAAACCAATACCTAACACCAACCAGACAGCTTGCTCTGCCGGGAAGCGGGTACGAAGTGACGCCCGGCCTGTTTGCGTTTGCTGCACAGCTTCAGCCACCCAATCCATGGGAAGGTGTTTGGCAAAAACATCAATA
>JAJNAU010000207.1 GCA_021462625.1 Shewanella sp. | reverse complement strand
TGTTGCAAGGTATTTGCTTAGGCCCACTAGGCTACACACCTTGCGTCGCGATTAAAGCGCGTCTAGAGCGAGCAAAATTCAACCATGAAAGATCAACAGACCCTAGGATCAACCTTTGAAGATCTTGGCTGAATCATCCACTTCGGACTCAGGCACGGCAGAAACAGGCGGATTGGCGATATGATCGTCCAGATTGTCGCTCAGCATGTCTTTGTATTCAGCGGTAAACCATTTCAGTGCGTTGTCCTTTTCGTTGGCCAGATCTGCTGATTTGATGGCGGCCTCAAAGGCATTGAAACGGGCAGCAGCAAAGCGCAAAGCTGTACCGACTTTACCGAGATCCTGCTCTTCCTGAACCAGTTCGTTGGCCAGGGCGATAAATTGGTCCGCAAGTTGATACAGGCTCTTGCCCTTGGTTTGCTCGGACATCTCAAAACTCCTTCGTATTTCAGTTGCCCGCATCATACTCTAAATGTGCCCCGAATTAACCAGCAAACAAGGTCGGCCGTGATATTATCCCTCTCATATTCAAATCAATGCCGTTGAACATGAAAACCAATATTTCCGAAGAAACCCGCCAGGACGCCATGAAGATAGCCCGCGCGACGCAAAAACCGGGGCAAACCAAAGAGCAAACCCGCCTGATTGCACAGGGGATCGAGAAAGGCATCGCAGAGTACAAGAAACAGCAAAAAGCTAAAAGCCGCGAGCGGGACAAGGCTCGTAAACAGCAACTCAGAGCCAAAGCTCAGTTAAGCGCCGGTGATGAGGCAGAGCAGGAGATCAGTACAGCGCCGTCACGCCTGCCCTGGTTACTGCTGGCGTTAAGCTGGGCAGGGTTTATTGGTCTGTACCTGCTTAAGCACTGAGCATCAGGGTGCCGCCAACAGGCTGGTTATGTAGGGAAGTCTGGATGAAACCCAGGCCTTACGTATCGGCCCCCAGTCATCAATTTGATAATAACCGGCATTGTTACGTACGCCGCTTTGCACAAAGCTCGCCACGATTCCTATGTCACCAAATGCCGCGATGGCATCCTGCAGGGTACGTCTTGGCATGCCGGTAACCTGCTGCAACGACAGCAAATTATGCTGCTCGCTGCCGATTAAATAGGCCAAATAAAGTTTGCGCAAAAACGCCTTGTGTTGTTTGCTGACATTTTCCATTCCATAATGCCTTTTTGGTCGTCCCGATAAGTCTGTCCATTTTGGCGCAACGCTCTGCGGCATCGCTCCTTTGTTGGTCTCAATTATGTTGATTCAGTCGATGCGGTCACGCTACTGTCTACCGCCACTCAACCACAAATTGAGTACTCCCTATGATCGCCAATCCTTTCTTCCCAAAAGAAGTTGACAGCCCGATCCCAGCGGCATCTGTTGGTGACATTCTGATACACAGATATCCCGATGTCCCCACCTTTACCCTTGAAACGATTAATCATCCTGATTAGCTTGATGTTTTTATTGGGAGCATGTTAATCATAGTGATACATCGGCAAGCAAAACAACTCAAGGTGGTGACTTTTCATACGAATTAATGACAATCAAAGTAGGGCACAGCTTTTCGTTGCCAACAACGGCGGCCTTTGACAACGGTATCGCTTCCTGGTACTCCACATCTCAGGCCCGTATTATCAAGTACTCGCGGGCTATTCCGAGGCTCAGATATCCAGGCAAAACGTATCGGAAGTGATCACATTGTTTACCTGAAGTCTGTTGAGGATTCAGTTATGTCTGTGAGCCCGGAACATATATTGGCGTTTTGGTTCGAGGAAATAGACCCAGGATGCTGGTGGGTAAAAGATCCGGTTTTTGATCAAACCGTGGCTGAGCGCTTTGGCACATTGCTGGAGCAGGCCAAGCAGGGAGAGCTCTATCACTGGCGCAGTACTCCAAAAGGACGGCTGGCCGAAGTTATCGTGCTGGATCAATTTTCCCGGAATATCTACCGGGATTCGCCTATGGCATTTGAGGCCGATCCCATGGCCCTGATACTGGCGCAGGAAGCCGTTGCTCACCATGCCGAGGAGGAGCTGAGCCCGCCGCAAATTCAGTTCCTGTATATGCCTTTTATGCACTCTGAATCCAAAGCCATCCACGAGAAGGCACTCATGCTGTTCAGCCGTGAAAGCGTGCGGGACAATCTGGATTTTGAACTCAGGCACAAGGCAATAGTGGACAGATTTGGCCGTTATCCCCACAGAAACAAAATACTGGGACGCAAATCCACTACCGAGGAAATCGAATTCCTCAGGCAGCCCGGCCCAGCTTTTTAATTTGTGATGGCTGCAGTCGGTATCAACTGCCGCCAATCAACTAGGCCTTAGCAGCGAGTCCGTCAGCGAGCCGCCAGATAAGCCTTAACCTGCGCCACCATGTCTGCCTTGCGGACATCCTCCACAAAGGAGGCTTCAATGGCGTTCAGGGTGAACTGTGCCAGCTCAGACTCAGATAGCCGTAATGCATTGGCCACCGCACAGAAGTTATCCGTCATATAACCGCCGAAATAGGCCGGATCGTCAGAGTTAATGGTCACGCGCAAGCCACGGCGTAACAGCATGCCAATGTTGTGATCTTCCATCCGCTCAAACACCTTGAGCTTGGTGTTGGACAACGGGCAAACGGTCAACGGCATTCGGCTGGCTGTCAGTTCGCCCATCAACGCCTCATCGCCGCCGCAGGCCACGCCATGATCAACCCGACTGATATTCAGCAGCGACAGCGCATCCCGGATATTCTGCGGCGTTCCTTCTTCCCCAGCGTGGGCCACGGTCAAAAAGCCATACTCACGCGCTTTAGCAAATACCCGCTCAAATTTCTGCGGTGGGTTACCCTGCTCAGAGGAGTCCAGCCCCACGGCAATGATCTTGTCTTTGTAAGGCTGTGCCATCTCCAGGGTATGGAAGGCAGCCTCTTCGTCCAGATGACGCAAAAAGCACATGATAAGCTGGCTGGTGATGCCCAGTTGCTTTCGCCCCTGCTCCAGCGCTCTGTAAATGCCGCTCACTACGATATCAAACCCAATACCTCTGTCAGTATGGGTCTGAGGATCGAAGAAGATTTCGGTGTGAATGACATTGTCCTGCTGACAACGCAGCAGATACGCCCAGGTCAAATCGAAAAAGTCCTGTTCATGGATGAGGACATTGGCGCCCTGGTAGTAGATATCCAGAAACGACTGCAGGTTATGAAAGTCATATGCGGCGCGCACCGCTTCGGTGGACTCATAGGGAATAGTGATCTGATTGCTGAGCCAGTTCAAACATCAACTCAGGCTCAAGACAGCCTTCAATATGCAGGTGAAGTTCTACCTTGGGTAAACCGAGAATAAAAGCAGTCATAAGTTCTCTCAATATCATTATGCGTTGGAAGACCAGATATGAGATGAAGCTGCGCCACTTGAATTGAGACATACAAAGATCAAAGTGGACAGGGTTGGTCTTCACTTCACTCTTCGTAATCTGGAGCTTACGGTTCCAGGTAGAGACCCCCGTTCCGGATTAACAGGGTGATACGGAGTATCCTGTCAGTGCCCCATCGGCCATAGCAAGCATTCCGCGGCATTCTTCCTTAATGACCTTATTATAGATAAGACTGAAGCAAGTGCATTGCCGATAAAAGGACCGCTTCTATGCCCTCAGATGGATAAATCAGATTGAATTTGCAATCAATGTTTGGTCATACAGGGTGCCCGCCAGACAGTTGACAAAAACGTTTATCACCAATGTGCTTTTGCTAGGGTCTGTTGACCTTTGAAGATGGTTTTTGCAGCTTTTTGTCGTTGTTTTATACAAAGCAACGCGATTGTGGTGTAGTTGTTCTACAT
>JAJNAU010000206.1 GCA_021462625.1 Shewanella sp. | reverse complement strand
AGTCTTGCTCGCTTTGAATAAATCCCTACTTCAACAACAGTAAATGGGGCAAGTTGGCCCCATTTTGTGTAATTAAATTACCAAGTAGATTTAATTATTTCTTTGTAACTCGTAGTGACTTCGGATAAATCCTCTTGAACGCGCCGATACAATTGCGTTCTGGATGTTTATTTTTGCGCACTATTTTTGAGTTTGTTGGTGTATTCGATTGCTCAATCAGTGCATCTTGTTTTTGTTAAGTTATCTGTAACTGGCTTTTTTGAGGGGAATTTCGCTTTCTCTAAATTAATTTTAATCCCCCGCTCAGCAAGGTGATTCTGATCACTTGTCCCCCGGAGTGCGCCCGATACACTGCCGTCACAACCTGGTTATCCGAACTAAAAGTTTATGGAAATTTTCATCAGTATTTTGGGGATGCTCAGTCTGATGGGGCTGGCTGCCTTGTTTTCTGAGAATCCTAAGGCCATCAATGTGCGTACCGTGCTGGGTGCTCTGGCGTTTCAGGTCACCTTAGGCGCCTTTGTGATGTACGTTCCTGCCGGACAGAGCGTACTGCAGATGGCATCTGATGGCGTGCTGAGCGTTATCGGTTACAGTCATCAAGGGTTGAAATTCCTGTTCGGTGATCTGGCGAATTTTGGGATCGGCTTCATCTTCGTCATCAATGTGCTGTGTGTGGTGGTATTTGTCAGCTCACTGATTGCCGTGCTGTATCACTTGGGCATTATGCAGATGATTATTGGTGTCATCGGTGGCGCTCTGGCAAAAATCTTGGGCACCAGTCGCGCCGAGTCACTTTCGGCCACTGCCAACATCTTTGTGGGTCCGATTGAAGCGCCCTCCATGGTACGTCCTTTCGTCAAAACCATGACCCGTTCTGAACTGTTCGCCGTGATGACAGGTGGTCTGGCATCTGTGGCCGGAGGCACAATGATCGGTTACATCCAGATGGGTGTGGATGTGAAATATGTGCTGACCGCAGTGTTTATGACTGCGCCAGCCGGCCTGTTGTTCGCCAAGCTGATGTGGCCTGAGACTGAAAGGCCGGAGAATGACCTGAAAAAGGTGCTTGACGATTTGGAAGATAAGCCTGCCAACGTATTGGATGCTGCCGCCAATGGCGCTTCGATGGGGATGCAGCAGGTAATGGCGGTATCTGCCTTGCTGTTGGCCTTCGTTGCCCTGATCGCGCTGTTAAATGGCATTGTCGGTGGTATTGGCAGTTGGTTCGGTATTGAAAGTCTGTCACTGCAGATGATGTTGGGTTACCTGCTGGCACCACTGGCCTGGATAATGGGTGTACCCTGGAGTGAAGCGACTACTGCAGCCTCTTTCATCGGTCAGAAGATGGTGATCAATGAGTTTGTTGCCTACGTTGATTTTCTCAAGGTGGCGGATCAGCTGTCTGAAAAGACTCAGGTGATTATTTCCTTCGCCCTGTGTGGTTTTGCCAACATCGGTTCACTGGCGATGGTGATTGGCGGTTTGTCGGCACTGTGTCCTGAGCGACGTCATGACCTAGGTAAAATGGGTGGCAAGGCGCTGATTGCAGCCGCTTTAGCCAACCTGATGAGCGGCACAATTGCCGGTTTGTTGTTCAGTATTGGGGGTTAATTCCATGACACCACATATCAATGCCCAGAGTGGCGATTTTGCAAAAACTGTATTGATGCCAGGCGACCCTCTGCGCGCCAAGTATATTGCTGAAAACTTCCTGAAAAATGCTCGTCTGGTGACTGATGTGCGCAACATGTTTGGTTACACCGGCGAGTACTGTGGCAAGCATATTTCTGTGATGGGATCTGGCATGGGGGTGCCTTCCATCTCTATAATTATGCCAAAGAGTTGATCACTGAATTCGGCGTCGAAAACATTATCCGTATCGGCTCCTGTGGCGCCGTGAGCGAAAAAATCAAATTGATGGACGTGGTGATAGCCATGGGCGCGAGCACAGACTCTGGGGTTAATCGCTCCCGCTTCCCGCACACCGACTTTGCCATGATTGCGGATTTCGGTTTACTGCGCCGTGCGGCTGATGCTGCTGAAAAGCTGGGTGCCTGCTACCATGTAGGCAACCTGTACTCTTCTGATCTGTTCTACAGCCCGGATGAGAGCCGTTACGACTTTATGGAAAAGTACGGTATGCTGGGTGTGGAAATGGAAGCCGCCGGTTTGTACGGTGTGGCCACTGAGTTTGGTGCCCGCGCATTGGCAATGATGACGGTAACCGACCATCTACGCCTGGGGCAGCATCTGACCTCTGAAGAGCGTCAGCAGACCCTGAATGAAATGATCAAGCTAACTCTGGAAGCGGTAAAAGACCTGGATTAATACCCTTGAAGGTATAAAGCAAGCTGGCTGTTACGGCCAAAAATCATGGAAAAAGCATATCAGATGAGGATATCTGATTACCCTACGGCTCCCGTATATCCAACTATAAAAAATGAACGGATAACGGGAGCCATTTTATTTGCGCTGCACAAGCATTATCCAGCCTGTTTTTCTATCGCTCATTTAGGGAAGGTTCGAATAAAGCCTCGCACCGCTCTGGCTTACGGGCAAATTCGAGTTCAAGGTATTCAGCTGCAGCAAGGCGGGTTGCCTTTCAAAGCGCAATACCACAGCCATCGTGTTTGCCCGAAAGCCCCGAAGGGCGAGGCTGAAAGCCCTATCTGCTTGGTTGCCGCTCTCGCTAAGGACTCAGGCCATTAAGGTCGAGCTGGGTTACGCATCTCAGGGCTGTTATCACTGGCAGAGCACCCATGGGATTTATTCGCATCTTCCTTAGGGGCTGATGCCCTTTGGTGATTATTTTTGCAGCAGGGCGGTGGCGAATATCATTAACGCACGACTGTATGATACAGGAGTCAGGGAATGTGCATCTCAGTACCGCGCGCGTTCTGCATAGGCTTGAAATCCACTGAAACAGATCAATTGTTAAAAGAAGCCCGATATAATTACTTGATCAAGTGCAAATATTTGCTTTTGTGAAACTGCGATGACATGCTCACTATTCCTGCCTTTCTTATCTTTATCACTCTTTGCAAGCCCGGGTTTAGCCAGTAGACTGCCCGCTACTGAAAAATAATAAGGATTCTGTGTATGAGTATTTGGTTCAGGCCAGTCACGCTTGAAGATTGTGCCCGACTTGATAACGGCATCAGTGGCAAAGGGACTTTAATGAAAGCCCTGGCAATAGAAATCACCGAAATCGGTGCCGACTACATAGTGGCTACTATGCCGGTGGGACCTCATCTACATAATCCTCTGGGTATAGTGCACGGCGGCGCCAACATAGTATTGGCGGAAACTGTGGCTAGTTACGCCGCCAACTTTGTAGTGGATTTCGAGCATTTTTACTGTGTTGGGCAGGAGATCAATGCCAATCATCTGAAAGCGGCCCGCAATGGTGTACTCAAGGCGGTTGCTACGCCTGTGCATCTGGGCAAACGCAGCTCAGTCTGGGATGTCAAAATTTACAATGGCGCCGGTGAAATGACCTGTATCTCCCGCATGACTGCGGCTGTGGTCGCCCGTGCCAAAAGCTAATCGTTAAAGCCAGTCGCAACATCATAGCATCTGGCTGATTTCAAAGCCTAAAACATAAGCTTGTATGACGCGGTTTTTGATTTATTTGGAATATCAATAAAGTAGATTAGTATAATCTGAATCAATCTGTTATTTATCAGGGTAATAAGGATTTTGCTCTATCTGTTCAATGGTTGAAGGGTGTGACGATTTTTGTATATGAATGGATTGAAGACTCGATGTCTTAACGATAACTGACGTCTCAGCCCGGTTTCAGCCGGGCTGAATATTCAGGCTTTGGTCAAT
>JAJNAU010000205.1 GCA_021462625.1 Shewanella sp. | reverse complement strand
AGGTATTTGCTTAGGCCCCTAGGCGGCACACCTTGCGTCGCGATTAAAGCGCGTCTAGAACGAGCAAAATTCAACCATGAAAGGTCAACAGTCCCTAGTGTGATCTTTAGGTTAGTTTCCAACTGTAAAACTTGATCCCGGGCGAGGCAGTTACCGGGCCTCGCTGGCAATTGTACTTAAACCAGAACAGGAGTGACCATTATGCGTACCCGTAACATTTTATGGCCCACGGATTTTTCAATGACTGCATCTCATGCCCTTTCCTACGCTGTGGAAATGGCTAATTTATACAAGGTGGGATTGCGGATTTTGTATGTGGTAGAACAGTTGTCCGGTGGTGAAAACTTCCAGGTGCTGATGATCTCTACTGAAGAATTAATGCAGAAAATGGAAAAAGTAGCGGCAGATGAAATGAAAAAACTGCTGGCCAAGCTGGATACGGACCTTAAGGTTGAAACCGTTGTGCGCCGCTGTGAAGAGAATAATATCGCCGAGCAGATAGTCAAGGAGGCTGATAAGGGCGATATCGGCATGATAGTCATGGCCAGTCATGGTCGTACCGGTTTGTCTCACTTCTGGCACGACAATGTGTCTGAAAAGGTGGTCGCCCAGGCTCAGTGTCCGGTATTGGTTGTGAAGTAATCTACCTTTGGTGTCGCCTGTCAGTTCAGCTGCGATAAGCCTTGGCCGACAGCGCGCCTACCGCAGATAGTCAAATTCATTTTTATTGGAAGGTAGGTGATGCCTGTGGCCCATACCTGATTGGTATAACAGCCCCAGTTGCGCTGCTGGTTATTTGGCCAGGCTGCTCACCTGACAGCGTGTCCGATGTTTGAGTAGCAGGATCCACTTCTCTACGAGGAGCCCCCTCAGGTCTATGCTGAAATTCGATGCAGCCAACGTTGAGTTAAATAAGCTGAAATAACCAACGTTCATTAACAGGCGGGTTTCCTCGCCTATTTTTTCCACGTACCAATCTGTATAATCGCCGCCAAATTTTATTCGCCTACGCAGTGCAAACCAGCCCTAAGAAAACCTTTTAGGCCCCCCATATAGGTAGGCACAGGCACCCAAATATCGGAAATCAAGAATGTCAAAAGACAGTTTTTGCAGTGAAATCAATGCTAGACGCACTTTCGCTATTATCTCTCACCCGGACGCCGGTAAAACCACTATCACCGAAAAAGTGTTGTTGCACGGGCGCGCCATTCAGAGCGCTGGTACGGTAAAAGGCCGCGGTTCCAATCAGCATGCCAAGTCTGACTGGATGGAAATGGAGAAAGAACGTGGTATTTCGGTGACCACCTCTGTGATGCAGTTCCCTTACAATGATTGTCTGGTCAACCTGCTGGATACTCCGGGTCATGAAGACTTCTCTGAAGATACATATCGTACCCTGACGGCAGTGGACTCCTGTCTGATGGTGATCGACGCGGCCAAGGGTGTGGAAGATCGTACCCGTAAACTGATGGAAGTGACCCGTCTGCGTGATACGCCCATTGTGACTTTCATGAACAAGCTCGACCGTGATATCCGCGATCCCATGGAGCTGCTGGATGAAGTCGAGACAGAACTGAACATCATGTGCGCGCCGATCAGCTGGCCGATTGGTTGTGGTAAGTCTTTCAAAGGCGTGTACCACATCCACCGTGATGAGACCGTTCTGTATCAAACCGGTCACGGTCATACCATTCAGGATGTCCGTATCATCAAAGGGCTGGATAATCCTGAGCTGGATCATGCCGTGGGCGGCGATCTGGCCCAGACGTTGCGTGAAGAGATGGAGCTGGTGGTGGGGGCCTCCAATGAGTTCGATCTGGAGTTGTTCCTGGCGGGAGAGCTGACACCGGTATTTTTCGGTACCGCACTGGGTAACTTTGGTGTGGATCATATGCTGGATGGCCTGACTCAGTGGGCACCAGCCCCTATGCCACGGGAAACCAGTGAGCGTACCGTTGAAGCGCAGGATGAGAAGTTTTCCGGCTTTGTGTTCAAGATCCAGGCGAATATGGATCCCAAGCACCGCGACCGTATCGCCTTTATGCGGATTGTTTCCGGTAAATACACCCAGGGCATGAAGATGAAGCATGTGCGTATTGGCAAAACCGTCAATATCTCAGATGCGGTGACCTTTATGGCCGGTGACCGTGAACGTGCCCAGGAAGCCTTTGCCGGTGACATTATTGGTCTGCATAATCATGGCACCATTCAGATTGGTGATACCTTTACTCAGGGTGAAGATTTGAAATTCACCGGTATCCCTAACTTTGCCCCTGAAATGTTTCGCCGTATCCGTCTGAAGGATCCACTGAAGCAAAAGCAGTTGCTGAAAGGTCTGGTGCAGCTGTCTGAAGAGGGCGCTGTGCAGGTATTCCGTCCACTGGATTCCAATGACCTGATTGTGGGTGCCGTGGGTGTGTTGCAGTTTGAAGTGGTGGTGGCCCGCTTGAAGTCTGAGTACAACGTCGAGGCCATTTACGAAGCGGTTAACGTGGCTACAGCCCGCTGGGTGTACTGTAAGGATGAGCGCAAGCTGGAAGAATTCCGTCGCAAATGCTCCACCAACCTGGCGCTGGATGGCGGCGATAACCTGACTTATATCGCCCCGACTATGGTGAACCTGAATCTGTCCGCCGAGCGTTATCCTGACATCGAATTTGCCAAGACCCGGGAACATTAATTCAGTCCGGGGTTAGTATTTTCAAAGGCGGCTTTGGCTGCCTTTTGTTATTCTGCCCTGAATGACTTTCTGCAGGAGATGGAGATGACCTGGATAAAGCAAATCTGGAAAAGATACTGTGACTGGTGTGACCGCATGGGATTAACGCCCGAGGCACGTCGCTGCTGCGCCCCAAGCCTGACAGATCCGGAACTTGAGCGCATAAAAGTGTGTCCGCCAAAGTCAGCACAAAAGACCGAACATGCTGATTGATACCCACGCCCATCTGGATTTTCCCGAGTTCGATAGTGACAGGCAGGAACTGTTTGCGCAGATGCATCAGGCAGGTTTAAGCGGCGCGATTATCCCGGCTGCCGATCCAGCCTGTTGGGAAAGAGTGCGTGCGGTGGCCAGCCAATATGCTTGTCACTATGCACTGGGGGTTCATCCCTGGTGGGTAACATCGCCGCTCGCTGAGGAATACCCGGCAAAGTTATCTGCAATCTTGGGGCAGAGTAAAAACCGTCCCGGGCTGGTGGCCATAGGTGAAACCGGCCTGGATAGTGTCAGAGGGCCGGCGTTGGAGATCCAACTTGCCAGTTTGCGCCGCCACATTGAGCTGGCGATTAGTCATGATTTGCCACTGATATTGCACTGTGTCAAAGCGCAGGAACCGCTGCTTGACGAGCTGGCTCAATATCCTGCCAGCCGTGGTGTGGTACATGGCTTTGGTGGCAGCCTGGAAACCGCCCGGCAGTTTGCCAGACTGGGATTCAAAATTGGTATTGGTGCATCGATCCTCAATACCAATATGAAAAAGTTACGCCATTGTGTTGCCAATATGGAAATAGCGGCGCTGCTGCCGGAAACCGACTCACCGGCCATGGCTCCGCGGGGAATATCACGCAATACCCCACTTATTTTGTTGCGGGTTGTCGAAGAAATCGCCAGACTGAGGCATTGCGGTGTTGTCCCGTTAAAAGAACAATTATTCAGGAACACGACCCAACTCTTTGACGTCTAACTGAATTTGTTGAAACAGCCAAATTTAATCCGGGCGCTTTGAGGTAAGCTTTTGAAATTTTACTTCAGAATCAGCCTCTAAAGCGCGATTTTCCTTGCTTTATTGGATATAATCCAGCTCGAAAATAGGTTGGTCAACAACATAAACAATGAAT
>JAJNAU010000204.1 GCA_021462625.1 Shewanella sp. | reverse complement strand
ACGCTTCTGCAAATGAACGGGTAAAAGATAAGGTTTTTCACATCCAAAATGTCAATAACTATCATGGAAAACTTAAGGCGTGGGTCGCAAGATTCAGGGGCGTGGCAAGCAAGAATCTTCACAAGTATGTAGGCTGGTTAAGGTGGTTTGAGCAAACGGAAAAGTCAAAGCAAACAATTGAGCAGTTTTTGACATATGTTTGTCACCACTCAGCTTCAACAAAGCTCGCTAACTTAGCCCGTTATCTGCTCGTGACAAACCAAGGTTAAGGGCATGATTTGTAGGCGTTGCTGCCTTGTTTGGCGATGCCTGAACCGACAGCAGCCCAGTGACCATCCGGCTGCTGCTGTTTCTCTTCCCAAGTGTACCAGTCATGCCCTTCGCGGTCCTTGTACCATTCTTCCCGCAGTGAGTGTGCCAGTTGGTCGCTGACGTTTGCAGGCAGGGTAGACGCTTTGGATTGCACCAGTACGATGGAGTTGGTTGGCAATATACGTTTATACCGCTGACTTAACTTTTGGGAAGAGTCTGAACTCCCCGCCATTGCGATACTGCTGACGGCCAGTGTGCATGTTAGTGCTGCTAAGTTTTTGACTTTCATGGTAATTTCCTGTGCGACTCATTTCCTAATACCGGTAACATACAAGCGCATGGTGAAAAACTAGTCATGACTTAAACATGCAATGTCCCTGAAATTAATGCAAGTACTGAGCACGCAACCAAAACAAAAATATAAGCAGTTCAGGAGAGCTGTTTGGGCATTATGATTCGAGTGGCGCCTGTTTAGCTTTTCCTGACAACCACTTACAACGCTCACCGAACTGATACAGGCTCAAACCGCCCAGTACCAGTCCTGCACCAATCAGCAGATTGGCGGTGATGGACTCTCCATTGAGTAGTGTTCCCAGGAGCATGGCAAATGCGGGTGATCAGGGTGACCAAAGTTACAGTGCTTGCCCGCATGTGCTGCAATATATAGAAGTAAGCTACCGAGGCCACCAGTGAGCCGACAATCCCAAGATACAGGATGGCGTACAGAGATTTTGCCTGCCGGGATTCCACCGGCAGGGTGCCGTCGAACACCAGCCAGGCAAGGCCGACAGTGGGGTGGACATACTTAGGGTACCTACAGTACATTCGGGTGAATGCTTGAGTGGTTAATAGTTGACCTTATCCTGTACTGTGCCAACCGAAATTACCACAGTAAATTGTGCCGGATTTTATCCCTTGGTTGCGCCACTTTTATGAGCAAAGATTAGTGTTCTGTGATCCACTTTGGATTTTCGGAATTCACTTTCGTTAAGTGCATAATTTTTCATCAAGTCGGCCTGGTTCTGAGGTCAAACAACTATAAGCTAACGCGCAACCAAGATAAGAACTATTCTCATTAGATGGTAAAGGTGAACGATGGATCCGCTGCGTATTAGTGTGCTGGTCATGGCTGTAAATGCTGCATTTGTAGCTCAGGCCCAGGAGCAAGCAACCCAAAAAATCGATGAAGTGATCGTGATCTCCGGCTCCCGTATGGAGCAGAAGATTGAACAGGTTGCAGGCTCAATCGGAGTTATTGATGAAGAGGCTATCGGCCGCACCCTGAGCAACGATTTTGGCAGCCTTTTCCGCAATGAGTCTGCTGTGTCAGTAAAAGGCGGTGCCGGTAAGCCAACGGCTGTCACCATTCGTGGTATCGGCGGCAACCGGGTGATGATGGTGAAGGACGGTGTTCGGGTAAATAACCAGTACGCTTCCCCACTGGGCCCGGGCGCTGAAGGTACCGGTCGCGGTCTGACCGAAGTGCAGAGTCTGAAACAGGTTGAAGTGGTAAAAGCTGCAGCTTCGACCATGTACGGCTCTGACGCGCTGGGTGGCGTTGTGGTGATGCGTACCAAGGATGCGTCCGACTATCTGCTGGGTGACGACTACTATATGTCCCTGAATGCAGGTTATGCCGGTATCAACAATGAATACGCTGCCGGTTTTACCAGTGCTGCTGCCTACAATGGTTTTGAAAACCTGCTGACCTACCAGCACCGTAAAGGTGAAGAGCTGCCAAACTACTTTGACACTCAGCCGGACAGTGACCTTGTACAGGACAGTGTACTGTTCAAGAGCAAGTACCACTTCAACGATTACACCTCAGTGCAGCTGACTCTGGACTATCTGGAGCAGACGCTGGAGCGCTGGGAGTATGAGTTCGACAAGAAGGGGGAACTGGACGAAGGCGTCGATACAGTGCGCGATACCGAAGTGATTAACGGTGCGTTGCAGCTGGTCTCCAGCAAACCTACCTATATGCACGACACTCTGACGGTGACGGCTTATTTTGGTCACACTGAGCAGCTGGAACACAGAGATATGTTTGACACCGGCCCGTTCTTGAAACCTGTGGAATACAGTTTGGCGGAGTTGCGTGATTATAGTTTTGAAGATCAGCGTATCGGTTTGAACTCCACTTTCAGTAAGTATGTGGGCGGTGAAAACTATGGCCACCAGATCACCTATGGTCTGGACTATGAGTTCTCCACCATGTCCCGTCATCGTGAAGTGGAGGATGTTCGCAATGGTAAGGTAACCAACCCTTTCACCTTTGCTGACACTGACAGCCAGCGTTTCGGTATCTTTGTTCAGGATGATGTGACCTTGATGGATGGCGATCTGAACCTGATCGCCGGTTTGCGCTTCGACCACTTCCGTAATACCCCGGATCAGCAACAGGCTGTGGAAGCCGGTAAGGATGCCAAAGATTTCCAGTCCATGAGCGACAACTTCTGGTCGCCAAAACTGGGTCTGGTGTATCAGCTGTCTGACTCCGTCAGCGTTTACGGTCAGTACGCCTATGGTTACAAGATGCCAACTCCGGATCAGAAGTGGGGGGAGTTGGAAGTTGATGCCGGTGGCATGACCAATGTGTTTGTTGAAGCTAATTATGACCTGAAGTCTGAGCAGTCTCACACCTGGGAAATGGGTGTACGTGGCAGCCATATCGATACTCAGTACGAGCTGACAACTTTCTACACTGTGGTTGAAGACTTTATCGATTGGCAGTATGTAAGTTTCATGCTACCTCCATCATTCCCCATGGAGCCTATGGAATTTAAATACCAGTACTACAATCGTGATGAAGTGAAGTTGTATGGTTTTGAAGCTCAGATCAATCACTGGCTGACCGACGAAGTCGAGCTTTGGGCCAATGCTTCTTATACCTATGGCACGGATGAAAATGGAGATTACCTGAATAGTGTGAACCCATTGAAAGGTAATATCGGCGCAAACTGGTATACAGACATTGCCGGAATGGAAGCAGAGCTGGGTACAGTAGTGCGTTGGGCAGATCATATGAACCGTACCTATGATATCAACCTGGCCGAAGACGATATCTGTATGATGGGTAGATGTATTCCCAAGGAAGACTTCAACGAAGTGTATAACACCGCCGGTTATGCGGCGGTTGACCTGACTTTTGGTCTGCGCATCAGTGATAACTGGAACTTGCGTGCCGGTGTCTACAACATCTTTGACAAAGAGTATGTGGATTATGCCGATGTGGCCGGACAGTCAGCCTTCCTGATGTCTTCCATGGGCGTGGACTATGAGGATTACACTCAGCCAGGGCGTTATGTAAACGTCAGTGTGAACTACACCTTCTGATAGGCTCTCTTAAGATAAAACCCGCCACGGTGTAATACTGTTAAGTTAATGCATTAAGCGCCAAAAACTAGAAAGCCTTGCGAACTTCACGCAAGGCTTTTTGATTTTTCAAAGCGGTAGTGTTCAAAAATCTGTGTCATTTCAGTAAATTGAAAAGAAAAAAGGAATGACACATGTCTCAGCCATTTGATTTCAACCAAGCATTACAGGATTTGCAAGCCGGGAAAGCGTTAACCGGTAAGGATGGT
>JAJNAU010000203.1 GCA_021462625.1 Shewanella sp. | reverse complement strand
CTAACTCAGCCTCACTATCGATATTCGCCGCCTCAAAGGGCCGGTCGCCCATTTGGTGTTCGATGCCACTGGCCTCAAGGTCTTCAAACAAGGCGAATGGAAGATGCGTCAACACGGGAAAGAAAAGCGTTGTACATGGCCAAAGTTGCATCTGGGCGTTGATGGCCACAGCCATTTCATTCTCTGTGCAGGCGTGTCGGTTGAGGGATTAGGCGACAACCAAGCCTTGCCAAGCATGTTACGGCCCATGCGCCGCCGCATTGGTCAAATCTATGGCGATGGAGCCTACGACACCAAGCCATGCTATGACCAAATCGCTAAGAAGAAAGCCACTCCTTGTATTCCACCCCGAAGTAACGCTGATTATTGGAAAGGTGAACATCCCCGGAATGCAGCTGTTACTGCGTTGAAGGCTGGCAAAATTTAGAGAGCTGGAAAAAAGAAAGCGGTTATCAGCCGCGCGATCGGCGAAACGGCTAGGTGGCGATACAAGGCTATGACTGGTGACCAACTTCGCCTGAGAGATTACAACGCTCAGATCGGTGAATCACTTGCTCGGGTCGCGGCGTTGAATAAGATGACTGGTCTCGGTATGCCTGAGAGCGAAATGGTCCGTTAATCGGAGATTGGGTAAGGGGAACAGCACCTTACTCGATTATTTGATCAACAAGGCCGATATTACCCCAAAAAACATCATCCCCCAAAAGTGGTTTAATGAGCAATAGGGCATTCTGATTTTAAAAGTTTATCCTCCTATAAGTACTGTGGGCATACCGGTAACAATAGTGCCACCATGAGCAGTAATGTCTCCCATACGGGCGGCAGGCTTGTTGCTTAATAACACGGTCGTGCTTCCCATCGCGATTGAATCCGGGGCTCCAACGCACACACAAACATCATTCACGGTCGCGGCAGGTAAGCTACCAATCAACACAGTGGGCGCACCTGGAGCGATTACCGGGCCTCCTACATGAGGAACTGCTGGTACCGCTGGTGTTTGCATTGGGCAAACATGCATATCGGTAAGTCGAGCGGCAGGTAATGTCATCGCACTTCTCCTTGCACAGCAGTTTGTGATTGGGTGTCTAAGCCCCCTTGACCGCCCGCGGCTATATCCAGTGCCATTGCAATCGCAGCTTGATAGTAAGGTTTGGTTTTGTCCCATTCAGGCAGGGCGGCTGCGTGATTAATGGCACCCGCAGTGGCTTTGGCGTACAGGAATGGATCAGGCATAACGGGCGGAATATCTGGCGCAACAATACTGCCAGAACCATTCCAAAACACCGCTTGAGCAAGCCAAGAAGGCCCGCAGTTAAGCTCCAATCGATGAGCAAGGTGTTCGGCTTTGCGGCGTAACTCTTCAGAAGGCGAACGCACCCACGCTTTACAGGTTTCAACACTTTGTGTTTGCAGTGGAGACCACTCTTCATTTCGCTGATTTAAACACAGTGCTCCCCACCAGATGGCTTCACGAACAGGCAGGGCGTGAGTCAAAAACTGTACTAGGTCGTTGTAGAGCTCTTTGTCTATCAGTGACTGAATTGCATCGCTGATGCTGGTTTCTTCATCGAGCAGTTCCTTTGCTTCGTCACTGGCTTTGAATCTCGGTAGTATTTGCCCAGCCGTTTGGTATGGAATTTTCTTATATTTCATTAGTTAACCTTTACTATTGCGCCTTTTATTTCACCCATTACACCACCATCAAATGTTGCTTTAAGACCGGATTTAAACTCGGCGCTCAAAGAGCCTTCGGCAGAAAGCGTGGTGTTCGCTTTGATGGAAATACTTAAACCAGAAATGTTGTTTGAACTGGTGGCATCGAGTGTAGTCGTCGTACCCGAAACCTTGTTGGCGGAAGTGGCTTTGCTGGTGACATTGGTCCCTTCCAAATTCAGTGCACTGCTTGCTTTGACGTCGATATTGGTTGCTTCAATCGCAATGGATGAAGCGGACATGGTAATTTTGCTCGAGCCGACTTTGAGCTCGATAGAGTCATCTGCTTCAATCGAAATCGACTTGGCTTTTTCGCTCAACGCCTTGGTTACGCTCAGCGAGTAATTGTCTTCTGTCGACACGGATACTGCTTTGGTGACCGACTGGCTCAATTCACCCTTGATGGTTTCCGTTTGGTTATTTTCGACTTCTTGCGTCAGGTCCTTGGCTGCATGAAGGTAGAGCTGCTCATTGTCTTTTTTGTCATCGAAGTAGAGCTCATTGCTCTGTCCAGAAAGCTGGGTTTTGATGCCTGACTTGGTGGTATTGGCTTCGGCATAGGGAGGGGTATTTTTACTGTTGTAAACACTGCCGGTGATGATCGGTCGATCCGGATCGCCATCAATGAAGGAGACCAGCACTTCTTGTCCGGCACGAGGAACAAACTGCGCACCGTAACCGCTTCCCGCTAGCATTTGTGCGACACGAACATAGCAACTGGTTTTGTCGCCACTAGCGTTTGTATCCCATTGGAACTGAATGCGCACGCGACCTTGCTCGTCCTGCTGAATATCACCCGCAGTTGACCCTGCAACCACCGCGCTCTGTAAGCCTTGAACCACTTGTTTTGAGCGAGGGCAAGGATAATGCGGCGTACCTTTTGGAATGACTTTCACTCTGGTGGGGATTTCCACATGCTGGGTATATTCCATTTCCATACTGATAACGGAAAAGTCTCCCAGTTGATCTTTATCTAGATGACTTGAAAGCGAGAAGTAAGTACCGAGCTCGAATAAATCATGTTTCGCGCTTGCAATTACGCTTTGGTAATCCTGTTCAATGTACTGAATACGACGTTTGGCAAGATTACTGGCTAAATCCGTCATATCGCCGCTGATACCCAAGGTTGGATAATGAGTATTTGCAAGTCTAGTATTGTTGGCGATGGTGTTGCTGGAGGTTTTGCTGCCACTGGTAATGAGTTTCGTCTGGGAATAATCGTAGCTCGAGAGCTCAACACTCGCGCCATGAAACGCAACGGTAGGGCACCATTTTTCAATCAGAGGAAGTGAGCCTGTCGGCGTTTCCTTCATATCAAATTTCGCCGTGCTGGCTTTATCGAAAGGGGTTTTAGAATCTTGCAAAATCATGGTGTGTGAATCACTAGAATGCTCGAAATAATAATGAACCCCTTCCTCAGCGAGCAGGCGACAAACAAAGTCAAAATCCGATTCATTATATTGCAAGCAATATTCACGCTTTGTTGAAGGCATGCTGGATATTTTATAGTTTCCCTTAAAACCTGCGTTGTCAAAAATATCGCTAACGATTTCTTGTGTGGATTGATTTTGATAAACCCGGAAGGAGTGTGTGTGTTGTAATAACCAAAACCATGGCTTGAGTATTATTTCGTATTGGTGGTTTTGTGTATTTGAATCCATTCCTAAATGTTGGATCAATGTCACAACTCCATTGTAGGAACGATTGAGCGTATTGCTCCCAGACTCGTTGAAATAACGGTTTATCGTAAGAAACTGACCTAACTGTCTTTGCATGTCAAAACTACTAGAGATCAGCATTGCCTTGATTTCAAAGGGCTCTGAGAGGGCTTGCGTTATTGTTGCATTTCTAATGACATGTTCTTGATTACTTGTGTCTTTTGCAAACATCAAACTAATCAAACTACTGTGTTTATTAGCCATTATGAAGCCTTCTGGTAGGTGCTTATATTCTATGTATACAGGATATTATACAACATTGAACTGATCATCTTACTCAAACTACTGTGTTTATCAGCCTTGTTTCCTAAATCCATAGAACTAATCCGACTTCCTCGATCTGATCCTAAAACACCAACTTCAAGGTACGGGCAATGGCGAAAGCAAAGTACAAGGCCAACAACTGGAGTGAATACCACAAGGCATGGCGTTGTTGATCAAATCATTCTCTGAATAGCCCTATCCCAAGGGCTCTCGCGGTGTTAGTTGAGCACCTCACGAATAGGCATACCTAGTCCTATGACTTTGTTCATCGCCTTTACACCGGCCAAAGCCTCGCCGACCT
>JAJNAU010000202.1 GCA_021462625.1 Shewanella sp. | reverse complement strand
TTGCTTAGGCCCCTAGGCGGCACACCTTGCGTCGCGATTAAAGCGCCTCTAGAACGAGCAAAATTCAACCATGAAAGGTCAACAGACCCTAACCAAACCCACATAAAAAACCGGCAGCAGCCGGTTTTTTCGTATCTAATTTTTTTGTATCAAATTAAGGATTACTTGGCCGTCGACATATACTCAATAGCGTTCTTGTAATCTTGATCAGTACAGTCGGTACACATACCGCCTGGAGGCATGGCATTTTTACCTGCCTTAACAGTAGCAACCAAAGTTTCCATACCCAGAGCCAGACGAGGCTTCCAGGCAGCAGCATCATGTGATTTAGGAGCACCAGCTACGCCCATGGCGTGACACACCTGACAAGCCTTGTTGTAAACAGCCTCTCCATCTTGTGCAAGCACGTTCGTTGACATAGCCAGTGCCGCTACTGCAGTCATCGCTAACAGTTTCTTCATCTTCATCGTTCCTAATGTAAAAAATGATAAGCTCGTGCTGCCTTTATTTTATAGGCAGACTAATTATCGGCTAACTAAGACTACAACAACTATCAATAAAACTCACGTTTTGTGATAACCATCCTTAATCTAGAACCATACAGCAGTGCAAGCAGTGCGTCCCACCAGACTAGCTTTAGTTTAGCAAAATTTTAAAAAGTTCCCGCTAAAGTGTTTTTCTTGGAAGCACATCAAATTGCTGACACTGCAAACAATCCAAATGTAAAACCTGGATTACGAATGTGATAGTATCTCGGCAGTTCGATACCGGCTTCACTACGAGGGTTCAGTGGTAACAGCAACCAAAGGAAACACACTGATTTCGGCAGATAGCCTCACCTGTATCAGGGAAGAGCGCATTCTGTTTGACGAGCTGAGCTTCGATATCGGGATTGGCGATATCGTGCAGATTGAAGGTCCCAATGGAGCGGGTAAAACCAGCCTGTTACGTATTCTAGCTGGCTTGTCCCGTCCTTATGCCGGTCGGGTGTTATATCAGGGAGAAGACATCACCCGTAACCGGGATGAATTTAACGAAGACTTACTCTATCTTGGCCATCTTCCCGGTGTGAAATGTGAACTTACCGCCGAAGAAAACCTTAACTTCAATTTAAGATTAAGTGGTTACGATGACGCAAACATCAGAGTCATACTGGCAAAAGTGAACCTTAGTGGCTTTGAAGACGCTCTGGCCGGTCATCTGTCTGCAGGACAACATCGACGCACAGCGTTGGCCCGCCTTTGGCATACCAACAGCAAGGTCTGGATCCTCGATGAGCCCTTCACCGCCATCGATAAAAAAGGCGTAGAGACGCTGGAGCAGTTATTTATCCAGCATGCAGACAACGGCGGTTGTGTCATCCTCACCACACATCAGGATATGGGTGTTGTCAGCAACAGTCGACTGAGAAAAATCAAGCTCAAGTACAATTTTGACTAAGGTTCCCAGTTAATGAAAAGAGGCATCAGTTATACCCGTGCATTTATAACGCTGCTAAAGCGGGATCTGCAAATTGCAGTTCGTCACCGGGGCGACATTTTCAACCCACTGCTGTTTTTCGTTATGGTTGTCACCCTGTTCCCGCTTGGCATAGGCCCTGAGCCGCAGGTGCTTACTCGGATTGCCCCAGGGATCATCTGGGTTGCAGCACTGCTGGCATCTATGTTGTCTCTTGAACGTTTGTTTAAAGCCGATTTCTCCGATGGCTCGCTGGAACAAATGATGCTCAGCCCCCAGCCATTATCGTTAATGGTGCTGGCCAAAGTACTGGCCCACTGGTTGCTGACTGGGGTTCCACTGATCATTACCGCGCCGTTGCTGGCAGTATTGCTGCATTTGGAGTCCAACAGCTATGGCGCACTGGTCGCTACGCTGGCGTTGGGCACTCCGGTATTGAGCTTGCTGGGAGCGATTGGCGTGGCCTTGACCGTAGGTTTGAGAAAAGGTGGCGTATTGCTGAGCTTGCTGATCCTGCCGTTGTACATTCCAGTACTGATTTTCGCCACCAGTGCCATTGACGCTGCAGGCATGAATCTACCCTACGACGGTCAGCTCGCCATCATTGGCGCAATGCTTGTCGGTTCATTAACTTTGGCACCTTTAGCAATAGGTGCATCACTGAGAGTGAGTACTAACTAAATGTGGAAGTGGTTACATTCTTACGCAGATCCTGAAAGGGCATATCAACTGGCAGGTAAATGGCTGCCCTGGGTCAGTATTCTGGCATGCGGGCTGATCCTGACAGGCACGATTTGGGGGCTGGTGTTTGCCCCGACCGATTATCAACAAGGTGACAGCTACCGCATCATCTTCATTCATGTGCCGGCAGCTTCTATGTCTATGGCGGCCTATATGGGTATGGCGATATCAGCCTTTATTGGACTGGTTTGGCAAATCAAAGCCGCCGATTGGGCCGCTGCATCAATTGCTCCTGTTGGCGCTGTGGTTACCTTTATCGCCCTGTTTACCGGGGCCACCTGGGGTAAGCCAATGTGGGGCACCTGGTGGGTGTGGGATGCACGCCTGACCTCTGAATTAGTATTGCTGTTCCTGTATCTGGGGGTGATTTCGCTGTATGCCTCATTTGAGGATAAGGTACTGGCTGCCCGGGCAGCAGGCATTCTGGCAATCGTGGGTGTAATCAATATTCCGATTATTAAATACTCGGTGGAATGGTGGAGCTCTTTGCATCAACCGTCCACCATAAAAATTACTGAAAAATCCGCTATGCCAACAGAAATGCTGATCCCTCTGCTGATCAACATCTTTGGCTTCGGCATGATGATCGGTGCGTTAACCCTGGTACGCTTCCGTGCAGAAATTCTGGCACGTAATGGCATGCGCCCTTGGGTACGGAAGTTGGCTCAGGCAAGAGGAGAGGCATAATGCAGTTTGAATCACTCGGCGATTTTTTCAACATGGGTGGCTATGCCTTTTATGTATGGCTTGCCTATGGCGTCACCTTCTCAAGTTTAGCCATTCTGGTGTTCCAGAGTGTCGGACAGAAAAATAAAGTATTAAAGCAAATCGCCCAGAAACTGGCTCGCGAGGAGCGTTTGAAACAACACCGGAGTAACAATGAACCCAAGACGTAAGAAAAGACTCATACTGGCCAGTGCCTTGGTTGTTGGTGTAGCGGGTATTGCATCGCTACTGTTGTATGCATTGAACTCCAACCTGAACCTGTTCTTCACCCCGACTGAAATTGTCCAGGGTAAGGCAGATACCGGCGTTAAACCTGAAATCGGTCAGCGCATCCGTGTCGGTGGTATGGTGACGGTGGGTTCTCTGAAGCGCGATCCAGATAGCCTGGACGTGAAATTTAAGGTGCATGACGCATCAGGTGGCGAGATCACCGTCACCTATGATGATTTGCTGCCAGATCTATTCCGTGAAGGTCAGGGTATCGTTGCTCAAGGTGTATTGGGCAAAGGCAATGTGCTTGAGGCCAGCGAAGTTTTAGCCAAGCATGATGAAAACTACATGCCACCTGAAGTTGCCGAAGCCATGGGTAAATCCCATGACAAGCTGGAATACTCTCAGTCCCAAATCGGAGTCAAGTAATCAGCACTCTTCCTTATTGAATATGGCCCTCTTATGAGGGCCATATTTTTTGAACGTCCTCAACCTGTCTACCCTTCCCTAGCCGCCATAAACGTAATGAAAACGATTGGATAGGCTTTTCACTGAGTACAGCCACCTACTCCCCTCTAATCAGCATTAATCGGCATGATAAACCTCAGGTCGGGATAACAGGACGCCTTTCTAGTAGCTGGTTTTGTCGCTAGCTGCGTTGAATTTACTTGCAATAGACTCGCTAATGACGCACAAATTTACCTTGCGTTCGACAAAATCCCCCACTAGAAACAGAGTTAAATAGAGATAATTCCAATCAATAACTTACGCCGTTTGTTATGGAAGGTGCGAATAAGTCCCGTGCGTGCTCTGCGAGTGCTGGCAGCCTCTAGATGCGCGGCGCAGTTTGAAGTTAATGGCCCTAGTCCTTA
>JAJNAU010000201.1 GCA_021462625.1 Shewanella sp. | reverse complement strand
AATCGCGTTGCTTTGTATAAAACAACGACAAAAAGCTGCAAAAAACATCTTCAAAGGTCAACAGACCCTAGGCTATTCTCCCCTGCATAAACTTTGGGCAAATCACAATTCCAACAAACATCATGCTGACTTATAAGAGAAACCAGCGGGAGATTCTTTGCTCGCCATTAAATTCTGATATCCTCATGACTTTGCAATCATCTCAACGGTAAGAACGCCATGAAATCACTCGTCTCTGCCCTGGCGGTACTGCTCCTGCTGGGCGGGTGTGCTAGCCAAAGCCCAAACTACATAGTGCTGGATCCACAGTTGGAAAAAATTCCCCAACAAACCACACAGGCACTGCCTTTGAGTGTGTCGACCCGGGATCTGCGCACGGCCAATTATGTGGTGAAATTTGATGAAGGTAATGGCGCCGCCAAACTGGTCAGCCCATCGGATTCCCCAAGGGCGCAACTGGAAGCTTTGCTGCGCAAAGGCTTTGCCAATGCGGGCTACAGCATAGATCCGGCCAGTGCCCGCAGCCTGCATGTGGATCTGGACCAATTACTGACCCTGGTGACTGAGTCCACTTTCGGCTATGAAGCCAACACCCGAATTAACATCAAAGTGCTGGCAACCAATGGCAATCAAACACTGGCCAAAGAGTTTGTGACCAAAGGTCGGAAAACCGGGCCAATGGGCGCAGACTTTGCCACTCTGGAACTTAAGCTTAATAAGCTGATGACGCAAATTGCCATGGCCGTGATTCAGGACAAGGAAATTAATAACTTTTTAACCCAGGGAGGTCAACAATGAGCAAGTGGATCGCCGCACTGACTCTGATGCTTTCCAGCCAACTGGCACTGGCTGTCGATATCCAACCCGATACCCTGTATCCCAGAGTGAAGCTGGAAACCAGCATGGGGGATATCGTAGTGGAGTTGGACCGAACCCGTGCGCCAATTACCGTTGATAACTTCCTCACCTATGTGGTGCAAGGAGAATATGACAACACCCTGTTCCACCGCATCATCCCTGAGTTTGTGGTGCAGGGTGGCGGACTCAGTCCCAAACTGGAAGATCTGCCAGCGGCTGCGCCTATTGTCAACGAATCGGGTAACGGTCTGTCCAACCAACCGGGAACTATCGCCATGGCCAGAGACAATAATCCACACTCAGCCACCCGACAGTTTTATTTTAATGTGGCAGACAACACCAGGCTGGATCCGTCACCACGTCGATGGGGTTATGCCGTATTTGGTGAAGTCACTGAAGGCATGGAAGTTCTGCAGGCAATGTCAGTGGTCGATACCGGTTATAACCAGACTTTGAGGTGGTCAGATGTGCCGCTGGCTGCGGTTATTTTGAAGAAGGCCACATTGCTGTCCGAGCAGTAATTCAGTCATGGGTATTAAGCTTCAACGATCTTTGATCTGAGCATCATACTTAGTAACGATATTACATGTTTTGTCATATTTCAGAATGGTTGACTTGAGCTGATCCCCCTATACTGAATTTTGCAGCCATGCTGCAAAATAATAAGGAGGCGATACGATGACCCGTGACGAGTTCATCGATAAAAAAGCGCCCCAGTTGGCTTTTTACGGCAAAGCGTTTCTGAAGGATCAGATACACTTTGAGGAAATCCAACATTACCTATGGGACACTCTGGAAGAGTGGCAGTATCACGATTACCAGGGTGAAGCGCAGTCAGATATGGAAAGAGTGTTCTGGCACCTGCTGCATAGTTTCGACAAATGGCCTGACTGGGTAATCCGTGGCAATCAGTACTTACGGGGACAGATTGACGGATATTGTGATTACCTGAGTCTCGGTGGCCGTTGCCCTTCTAATTGCATCGGATGCCAACCTTAGTCCTGTGAAGCCCACATGGAAGCGGGGTGAAACAATGTCTGACAAACAATGGCCCGGTCACCAAGACGGGCCATTTTATATTCCCTCCTCAATGGCTTAACCATCACATATTCATCCTGATTGGGGTAAGCTATCAGCAATTTGTTACCGGTTGGATTTACTATGTCCTTTGCCTTCAAAGTCAGGCAATCCCTTTCTGTCTACTGCCATCATCGGGTATTGGTGCTGTTGTTGCTTGGCTTTTCCTCTGGTCTGCCGCTGATGCTGGTGTTTTCTACCCTGTCATTCTGGCTGCGGGAGGCCGGCATTGACCGGGCAGCCATTGGCTATTTCAGCTGGATAGCCTTGACCTATGCGGTCAAATGGCTCTGGTCACCGCTGGTCGATCGCATGCCCCTGCCGCTGTTAACCCGTTTTCTGGGGCGCAGGCGTGGTTGGATGTTTCTGGCTCAGTCGACTTTGGTGCTGGCAATACTGGGGATGGCAAGCAGCGACCCACAGCAGGATATTACGGCCATGGCGCTGTTTGCCCTGCTGGTTGCCTTTGCCTCGGCGACCCAGGATATAGTGGTAGATGCCTTTCGCATCGATTCAGCCCCGGAAAACATGCAGGCCGCCCTAGCGGCCGCCTATCAGATTGGCTATCGCTCAGCCATGATCCTGGCCACCGCTGGCGCACTGACGATTGCCGCCTGGGCCTCTGGCGAGAGCAAAGACTATTCCCTGGCTGGTTGGCAAACCGCTTACCTGACAATGGCAGGGTTGATGTCAGTGGGTTTGATAACCACTCTGTTTGCCAGAGAACCTGTGATCGATACCAAAGAAGCTGACGCCCAGGAGTTGGCCATCAAAGCCAAATTCGCCCGTAAATTCTCCCGGCCGGTGGCAGCCAGCCTGTCGTGGATATACTGCGCAGCCGTTGTCCCCTTTGTGGACTTCTTCAAACGTTATGGCAAATCAGCATTGTTGATCCTGGCGCTCATCTCCTGCTATCGCATCTCGGATATCGTCATGGGGATTATGGCCAACGTGTTTTACGTAGACATGGGCTTCTCCAAGGAGGAGATCGCGTTTCTCTCAAAGGTGTATGGACTTATCATGACACTGGTGGGGGGGGGCGCTGGCGGTCTGCTGGTCAGCCGCTATGGCACCATGAAGATCTTGTTCCTCGGAGGACTCCTGGTGGCTTCCACCAATATGATGTTCGCCCTGCAGGCATGGGTAGGCTACAACGTACCTCTGCTGACGGTGGCTATCGCCCTGGATAATTTCAGCGCCGGGATTGCCACTGCCGCTTTCATTGCCTACCTCTCCAGCCTGACCTCCAGCGGCCACAGTGCCACTCAGTATGCGCTGCTGTCGTCCATCATGCTGCTATTCCCCAAATTTGTGGCTGGATTTTCCGGCGAATATGTGGATGCCTTTGGCTATGTAAATTTCTTTATTGCCTGCAGCCTGATAGGCTTCCCAGTGCTGATTTTGATCAGTCTGGTTAACCGCTATGCCCCGCCGGGCAAAGCCAATAATGGGGTTAAGGACACTGCCACCACGACTGCGCCAAAGTCATCATCTGAAGCTTAAAGCCAAGTTCCGACTTCTGAGGGCGGGCGATAGTATCCAAAAACCGCATGTCAAAACGCGGCTCTTTTTGTTGCTGCCAACTTATTTCAATCCAGCGGCGATGATTTATCAGATCACCAGCGACTGAGCAGCTCACACCCAATCCGGATTATCCAGCGGTATATCATCACCACCCCGGGGATTAATCACCAACTCAGACTGCCAGCGTTGCGCGATGGCGCGGCTGGCTTTGTAACTGACCATAGCATCGAGATCTGAACAGACAAACAAACATTACCGGACACACCGGTTGGCGTGCCCTGAATTTAATCGCCGCCCACAGCTGACGGAAGAAATTAGTCTGCGCCATGGGATACTTATTGGCGATATCCACCCAGGCTTCATCCGCCAAGCGGTTGGCTACAATCGACCAGATAAGCCTTGCTCTTTGATGGGCACTGGCAAACAGGGCTTTGAGCATGACGATTCTGCTCGCCAAAACGCCTCACAGTTAAAGGCCAAAGCCAGAGTTAATGATCCAGATACAGGTAGTTCTGCCAGCTCTTCATGCGAATAAGCACCTTGCGCATAATGGAGACATGCTCAAAGCTGTGGGAGTAGACCGCCACCTCAAACGCCATTCCCAGGGGCATCTGATACTCGCTGATATCTTCTGTCATTCTCAGGGTTACCATCACCCGGCCATGGGTACGCAGGGCTTCGGTGCCCAGCAGATTACCTCTTGCCTGGATCTGACTTTCCCCTATGGCAGGGATCACTTCCACCACCT
>JAJNAU010000200.1 GCA_021462625.1 Shewanella sp. | reverse complement strand
ATGTAGAACAACTACAGCACAATCGCGTTGCTTTGTATAAAACAACGACAAAAAGCTGCAAAAACCATCTTCAAAGGTCAACAGACCCTAGCAAGTCAGGTCGTACAAAAACTGAGCCGTCCCTTTGGGGCCAGCGACAAAGATGGACAGGTGTTTATTCTTCGTTGATCGACTCGAGCAGTTGCTCAAATTCTGGCTTGCCTCTGAGCATCTCGAAATCCGGCTCTTCCTGAGCCAGTTCCCGGAAAGAAGGTGACAGGGATATCGCTCGGGACAGGTCATAAATCGCCCGCGATTCCGCTCCCATGGATGCCAGCGCGCAGGCTCGCTGATACAGGGCATGGCTGTTGTCATTGTCCACCTCCAGCACCCGGTTACACAGGCTCAAAGCCCAGTTGAACTCGCGAATTTCCATGGCCGCATCAGCCTTGTAAGTTAAAGCTTCCAGATCACCGGGCCTGATGGTGAGGATTTCATCGTAAATCTCTATCTTCTGCTCAGCGGTAACCACCCCCTGAGCCCTTAGCCAGAGGTTATGTACCTCGTTGATAATCTCAATTTCCCGGTTGTTCTCGGTAATGATGCGGGTTTTTCGCTTGAGATCCCGCTCCAGCTCCTGGAACTTGCTTTCATACTGCTCGGCAATCACCTGCAACTGCTTTTCCGCCAGGCGATTGGTGTTAGCTTTGATCTCGCGGAACGACTGCCAGCCAATAAAGGCGATCATGGAAGCCACACCGGCGATAATGTAGAAGAAGTAGGTCACAGTGACATTGGCATAATTGAGGGACCTGTCGGCCACCAACAGTTCACGGTTGGTGATCTCGATAATCATGCGCCGTTCCAGATCCAGCTGGTTTTGCCTGAGCGCCTTAAGCTCATCCATGACGTAACGCTCCATCAGCGACTTGTTCATCAACTCCTTATTGGCCTGGATTATCTCCTCCTGGGTTCCCTGGGTTTGCGCCAAGCTGCTGACTGACCAGAATGCTACCGCCATCAATAGGATAACTTTCAACATACCTCTCTCCTTATATGGGATCAGGAAACCGGAACGGAGCGCCGGAAGAGCCTTTCACTGTATCACTCTAAATTCTCAAGATGAATGCAAGCTACTGAATTTATGACGACAAAATAGATAAAGCCTGGCCTCTAAAAAGTACTGGCCTTGTCCCGACACCGATTATTCCCTACCCTAAAAAAACGCATGGGAACCAAAAGGTAAGTGATATGAGTGGATTGCACTATGATATCGACTGGTCAAAAAACAATGACATCAGTGATATCAAACAGGCGCTGGCAGAGCAGTTGGAGTACCTGGATAAAAACTGTGCAGACCATGCCATTCGCGAAGTACTGCAGGCCAGATCGGACTGCTTTGACAGCCTGTTGACCGCCCTGTGGCAATACTATGGTTTCAAAGACACTGGCCTTTCTCTCAACGCCATTGGTGGCTATGGCCGCCGTACCCTGCACCCCTACTCAGATGTCGATATCTGTGTGCTGCACAAAGCCCCCTTAAGCCCGCAACTGGAAGAAAAACTCAGCGCCTTTATCACTACCCTGTGGGATTTCAATATCACCCTAGGCCATGGCGTGCTCTCCATAGATCAGGCCATGACGCTGTGCGCCGAGGATGTGACAGCCGCCACCAGCATGCTGGATATGCGCAGGCTTGCCGGGGAGCCTGAGCACGGCCAGACCATCTCAGCCACCTTGCTGGGGGGGGATATCCATACCAGTGAAGCCTTTTTCAAGCTAAAGCAGGAAGAGCAGACCCGACGTCATAACAAATCCAGTGGCAGCGGTTTCAGCCTTGAGCCCAACCTGAAAACCAGCCCGGGCGGTTTGCGAGATATTCAAACCCTGGGCTGGATCGCCAACAAACACTTTGGCTCTCACAATGAGCAATCCCTGAGAACCATGGGTTTTTTTACCGCAGATGAGTTCGCGGAGCTGATGGAGGCCCAGCACTTTATCTGGCGGGTGCGCTGGGCACTGCATATGGCTGTGCGGCGCAGCGAAAATAGGCTGCTAATAGATAATCAGTCGGAAGTTGCCCGTCGCATGGGCTTTGGTGGCGAGAACAATACCGCCATCGAGAAGATGATGCGTCAGTTGTACCGAGCCCTGAGTCGGGTGCGGGAGCTCAACCGGATGTTGATGGCCCACTTTGAGCACAATGTGCTGGCCAGTGATAAAACCTCCAGCCCATTGGTCATCAATGAACACTTTGAAATAGATAATGGCCTTATCCGCGCCCGGGATGAGGGTGTGTTTATCGAGCGAAAACAGATCCTGATTATGTTCAGGCTGATCGCCGAGCATGAGGACAAGATTAAGAGCATTGCGCCGGAAACCCTGCGCCTGCTGCGTCAGGTAAGGCGCCGTCTGCTGGGAGACCTCCAGGATTTTCATGCTTGTCGTCAGGAGTTTATCGCCCTGTTCCGTCAACCCAGAGGCATGGGCCTGGCCATCACTTTGATGCATCAGTATGGTCTGCTGGCGGCTTACCTGCCCCAGTGGCGGGAAATCGTCGGCCAGATGCAGTTCGACCTGTTCCACGCCTATACAGTGGATGAGCACACCCACAGGCTGCTTAAAAACCTCTATCAGTTTGAAGTAGGCAAAGAGGACAAGAGCATCTGTCTGGTGGGTACCATATACCGTGGGCTGGATACCAAAGACACTCTGCTGTTTGCCGCCCTGTATCATGATTTGGCCAAAGGCCGCGGTGGCGACCACTCCAAACTCGGTGCTGTGGATGCCGCTCACTTTGCCAGCTTTCACGGACTGAAAGCGTCCCAGGCCAAAACCATCAGCTGGCTGGTTGAAAATCACCTGTTGATGTCCATGACTGCCCAACGTATGGATATTTATGACCCGGACGTGGTCAGTAACTTCGCCAAAGCGGTAAAAACAGAGAGCCGACTGGAGATGCTCTATTGCCTCACTGTCGCGGATATTCAGGCCACCAACTCCAATTTGTGGAATGACTGGCGCGCCACCCTGCTGGCGGATCTGTTCCAGGCCTGTCGGCGGGCACTACGCAGTGGTCTTGAAAATATGCTGGAGATGCGATCTCTAATCCGCGAGCGCAAGGCCGATGCCAAAGATATGCTGCTGGCAACCGTTCCCAATCTGGATGAGGACAACCTCAAACAACTGTGGAAGCAGATGCCTCTGTCTTTCTTCTCCAATGCAGATGCGGATGATATCTGCCGCTACACCCAGGCCATTATCCGCTATCACAACGAAGCCAGAGAAACGCCGCTTATTCTACTGAATGGCAAAGTCTACAAGGGCTGCAGCGACCTGTTTGTTTATACCAAAGATAAGCCCGGTTTATTTGTCAGCCTGTTCAATACCCTGAACAGCCTCAAGGTATCGGTAAAACAGGCACAAATTTCAGTGACCCGTCACGGCTATGTGCTGGAAACCCTGAAAATACTGGATTACAACGATGAGCCCTTGCTCAGTGACACACGCCGCCAGCAGGTACTCAATCGCCTAAATCAAGTGCTGGCTGGCAAACCCGCAGGCTCCAAGGCCAAACCCAAGCGCCGCCATGCCGCCTTTGACAATGTGCCCAAAGTGGAGTACCTCAACTCCCGCCGTCCCAGCCGCACTCTTTTAAATATTGCGGCGCTGGAAACTCCTGAGGTGATGAGCCGTATCGCCGATGCGTTCAAGGCGATGGAGCTTAATATCCATTCAGCGCGTATCAGCACCCTTGGGGAGAAAACCGACAATGTGTTCTCAGTTTCCAACCGTGATGGCAGCCGCTTAAGTGATGAGGAGCAGGACACTCTGGTGCACCTGCTGAAAGAGAGTATCGGTTGATTCAGGGCTCTTTGGAGTTCAATGGACACCCTGTAAAAAAATCTGCTATGAGGAAAGTAATCCCTGCCGCTCTACAACACAACATTGGCGAACCACAGATATTACTTTAGTATCAATTCGGGTGTCAGCCGCTGTCAGAAACGGGGATCTATTGATCTTTTGTGGTTGAATTTTGTTCTAGGGTCTGTTGACCTTTCATGGTTGAATTTTGCTCGCTCTAGACGCGCTTTAATCGCGACGCAAGGTATGCCGCCTAGTGGGCCTAAGCAAATACCTTGCAACAAAGAGTAAAGCGCGTATAGCCGAGCCCTTCGGGCAGCGTTTGTCATCGCTTTCTACTGCATTAACGCTCATTCATGTAGAACAACTACAGCACAATCGCGTTGCTTTGTATAAAACAACGACAAAAAGCTGCAAAAACCATCTTCAAAGGTCAACAGACCCTAGC
>JAJNAU010000199.1 GCA_021462625.1 Shewanella sp. | reverse complement strand
GATTGGTGAGATAAAAAATATGGTAGGCAATGCGAGCAATCACATGAATCACGGCTGCCACTTCTGCAGTGGCATTCACCTTGCCCACCGCCAGCAGGGCAACCACCGCCAGCCCGAATACCAGCAGCGACTCAAAGGCGTTTTGATGCCCCGCCACAGCCCTGGCTCCCATACCGGTGAGCCTGGCTTGCTGCGTTCTGGGGTGAGCATTGTCATAACCGCCATCTTTGGCCATGGCATAACCCACAGGCAGTTTCGACAAATAGGGCAAGAGCATGGCAATCAAAAAACAGATGAGCAGGGTCGTCATCGGCAACATTCCTTTTTATTCTGGGTTAATTGATCCGGTTAATAATCTGTCCTTCGCCGAACGCCTGCAGGTTAGCAGTAGCAATGTGCAACAGTTTCTGCCTGGCCTCCCTGGTGGCCCAGGCGTTATGTGGAGTGAGTGATAAATTAGGCGCGCCAAGCAGCGGGTTGTCCGGTGTGGGTGGCTCGCTGCTCAATACATCCAGTCCGGCCCGCAGTTTGCCCGCCTGCAGGGCGGCGGCCAGCGCAGCTTCATCCACCAGTCCGCCACGGGCGGTATTAATAAGCAATGCGCCTGACTTCATCCGCTTAAGGGATTGAGCATTAATCATTTGGTCAGTCTGAGGCGTCAACGGGCAGTGCAGCGACAATACATCCGACTCGCCAATGATTGCATCCAGCGTCGTCCAGGTCGCACTGGGGAAATCTTGTAAATCCGGTTGATTGGGGGTATGCACCAAAAGGCGCATATCAAACGCCGTGCCAATACGGGCTACCTGCCTGCCGATATTGCCAAAACCCACCAACCCCAACATTTTGCCTTTGAGTGACATCAGCGGTGCCAGGGTAAAGCAAAAGTCCTGTTGCGTCTGCCAATGACCTGAGCGCACCGCTTCATCATGAAGTGCCAGTCGCTGGGTGTGGTGCAGAATATGGGCAAACACCATCTGCGCCACCGCATCCGGGCCATAGCCGGGGACATTGGTCACGCAAATCCCGGCCGCTGCAGCCGCCGCAAGATCCACCACATTGGTGCCAGTCGCCAACACACCGATATATTTCAGCGATGGCAGGCGGGCCAGCATCGCTGCAGTCAGCGGTGTCTTGTTGGTTAGCAGCACATCAGCCCCTGCGGCGTGGGAAAATATGTCGTTCTCTGCCGTCCTGTCATACAGACTGAAGTTGTCCGCCAGCGAGGAAACACAGGACCAGTCCAGATCACCCGGGTTCAGGGTGTATCCGTCCAGTACCACAATTTTGTTAAATAGCATGTGTCATTAAAACCTGAATTGGATCCCCAGATTTGCCTGCCCCTGTACCAGGGTGCTGGCCTCCAGAATCCACACACAGCGCTTATCGCCGCAGAAGATGTAACCGTCCGTATCCATAAAAGTCGCAAAGCCACGTACCTCGGCCATCAGTGCTAGATTTTTACTGATGCGATACATCCCTCCGACCCCCAACCCCATGGAGAAACGGGTTTCGGTACCCAACCCACCGTCTGGTCTGAGCTGAGTCAAACCGACAGTTGTCGTGACATAGGGCTCCCAATTACCATTGGGAAAATAGAGTGTGCCCCCCAGATGCAGATAATCCACCGCCAGCCCGGCAATGGTTTTATCGGCAAACAGGCCACCGCTGCCCAACGTGGCACTCTGATGAGAATAAAGCAGATAAACATCGCCCGGGTCGCGAGTGGTCACCCCCATCATCACCCCATAATTGGCATCTTCTGAAATGGAAAAATAATCTTTTTGGTCATTACTGTCTTGGGAAACTTTCAGCTTGCTGGCACCAAAGCTATAGCCCCCGACCGGAGTGACAAAGTAATCCTCGGCGCAAACCTGGGCAGATAAGGTCAACCCGAGGATCAGGGCAAATACAGAAAGATTCAGATGGCGGGGATAATTCACTTGCATAGACTGCGACTCCTTGTGATATTGCTTAAAACTTTTATACCTTGCTCCTACTCAGAGTGCAATTTGATATGTCTTTACGTTACACAGGCTTAATCATGGTGGCATCAATCAACCAGGCAATGACAAAGAGCACCCGCACACAAATCACCAGAGCGCCAACCAGAGTCACATCAGCCCAGCCAGCAGTACATTTGCCAAAGGTAGCAGCCAGAACAGCCAGAGTTGATTATGGTTGCGCTGGGCAATAAGGTGCCGCCCGGCCATCATAACACCCAATGAGTGAATAACCAGAAACCGGCGGGCGTAAAGCCGTATTGTGAAGACATTTATTCGCCCCTGTCTTCGCCCTTGGCAAGACCATAATTTTGAGGCGGCGCAAACACAGCGGCCAGCCGGGAGCGCCAACTCAGGCCGGGAGCCATGGCCTCACGCAGCATGTCGCGCCACTCACTGAAGGTGACCACCAGCGGGTTATGACTGTTGACCGGCTTGGTAATACCGTAATCCACGGATTCGCGCTCAGGTACGAAGGTACCAAACAGTCTGTCCCAGATTATCAATACTCCGGCATAGTTCTTATCTATGTATTGCGGGTTACGGCCATGATGCACCCTGTGATGGGAGGGGGAATTAAGGAACAAATCCAGTGGACCAAAGTCTTTGATCCACTGGGTATGGATAACAAACTGCAGCGCCAGATTGAGCAGCACGGAAAGCACCACCCAATTAGGCGGGAAGCCAATGATCACCAAAGGCACCCAGAAGATCCACATGCCCGCCACCGGATACATCAGACTCTGGCGAAAGGCGGTGCTGAAATTCATGTTCTCCGAGCTGTGGTGCACTGAATGCGCTGCCCAGAACCAGCGAATACGGTGGCTCGCGCGGTGGAACCAGTAGTAACAGAAATCCTGCGCCAGCATTAACAGCAGGAAATAGCCAAAGTTCATCTGAATATCGAATAGGCGCCAGTCAAACAGCGTAAAGTAGAATTTGAGGATCAGCAGACCAAACAGCAGATCGCTGAGCTGATGCAAGCCGCCCAGGGCAATATTGCAGGCGACCTCCCGCCACTGATAATCCGCTGATACAGGCAATTTGCCGCCGCGGCTCCCCAATCGCCACTCCAGCACCATCGCCAGTAAAAACACCGGTGCCAGCACCAGCAGCAACCAGTCGGGATGTTGTAACAGGATATCCATTCTCTAACCGTCTCCTACCAACGTGCGTAGTGGTCTTCGGTGAGTCCCAACTGGCGCTGCACATGATGTTTTATGCCGGCATCGTCGATGACAAAACCCTCAAAATACCCCATAAACTGACGGAAATTGCTGCGTAACAGCCAGAGATCCCGCTTTTCGTGGCGATGGTTCAAGGGGCTGAAATTTAACGACAGACGACCATCCAGGGAGTATACCTGCCAGCTGGAGCGGGGGTTGAGGCGATCAAACTCAAACTGCACCGGACCAAGCAGATATCGCCGGCCATCAATCCAGCAGGCATTTTCATTCAGTCCGGTTTCGTTGACCCCAGCGGCCAAATTAAAACCTATGGACAGCCCGGTCTCGGTTTCACCATTAAGCGACGCCCAGCGCCAACTGGTATCCCGGCGCATGTAACCGGCGGAGAAATCATAGCCTGAACGCGCCCCCCCCAGCGCCACACTGGCGCCATCGACGAGCAGCTTGCCGGATACCATCAGCGCATTGTGCTTCTGGGTGTAGGTCCAGCCGTTGTAGCCGGTAGGGTTACACAGCGCCAACGGCAAACTGAGTGGCGAAGTATCCAAGCTCAGCTCGGCATCGATCCTGTCGGTTTGCAGCTGCAGTTGCCACTGCCCCTGATGGATGTTCAGTGTCAAAGTCCCCTGTTTTCCACCAATTTTACCAGTGCCGGACATGGGGGAAGGTACAGAGCGATACTGCATCCCCATGGGCCGTAACCAACTGACTTCGGTAAGTTGGTTGGCGCGTATGTCGTACAGATAGGCAAAACCAGAGCCCAGATAACGAATATCCGCCAGCGCCGCCCCCAACAGATAATCCGCCGTCAACACTGACACAAACTGAAATTGCTTATAGTGAAAATGTCTGGCCCAGCGAGAAGCCGGTTTGTCCATGCTGTCGCAATAATCGAACCGGTCAAGCGCCAGCTCAGTAACCGGACCATCAAAATAGCCGAATCTGGGGTGCCCATGGTCATCCATCAGGCAGTTGGGAGCGACTTGGGTCAGCAGTGGAGTCTTGCCGGACCAGCCGGGAGAACTCTCTGGGTAATGGCTCATGGCAATGAAATAGTAAAGAGTTGAATTTTTAATCTAACCCGAAGCCGACCAACAAAAAACCCCTGACACGCTTTTGTTAAAATAACGTTGCCAGGCAACGCCGACGATTAAAACCTGAAACTCAGGCCATACTGATCCGCTCCAGCAGTTTTGGACACCCTGCTAAGCGAGTAAAATGGCTTAACGAGGTGAACAATGACATCAAAGAACAAACGCAAG
>JAJNAU010000198.1 GCA_021462625.1 Shewanella sp. | reverse complement strand
GCTTAGGCCCACTAGGCGGCACACCTTGCGTCGCGATTAAAGCGCGTCTAGAACGAGCAAAATTCAACCATGAAAGGTCAACAGACCCTAGCTGTGTTGCGTATTGGCAAACAGCGCATCAAGCGGCTGTCATCACTCGCAGAGCACGCACGGGAAATATTCGCACCTTCTAGGTCAACCCCCTCTGAGGCTGGGCTCGTATATCGCCAGATTGGAGACAGATTTTCATCAGGGCAGCTCTCAGCCAGCAATCGACCAAATGGTAAAGGGGTGAGTATTCAGTTATCCACGCCATGGGTAAAGCAGAATAAAAACCAACAGGACCAAAACCCTATCGGCAAACTGGCTGTATCACAGCGCGGTACGCTGCACTGACTTTTGCGGCTCAAATTAAACCGTCCAGATAGTAAGATAACCAGCAGCATGATAGGCTCAATAACACTATTCGCAGTCCAAACAAACAGGAAAGCGGTTGCAAGCATGAGTCACAATTACAAGAAAGATACCCGTATCGTCAGCGCTGGCAGGGACAATCAGTGGACTAAAGGGGTGATCAACCCGCCGGTATTCCGAGCTTCAACCATAGTGTTCGACACCATGGAGCAGATGCGCCAGGCCGCGACCCACAAGGCCGATGGTGCCATGTTCTACGGACGCCGGGGAACCCCTACCCATTTTGCTTTTCAGTCCGCAATTGCAGAGCTTGAAGGCGGCGTTGGCACCGCTCTGTATCCATCCGGCGCTGCGGCGATCAGTGGTGCCCTCTTGTCATTTCTTAAATCCGGCGATCACCTGCTGGTGGTAGACAGTGTCTACCAGCCCACCCGGGATCTGTGCGATAACCTGCTGGCTGGCTTTGGCATCGAAACCACTTACTATGATCCGCTCATCGGCGAGGGCATAGCTGAACTTATCCGACCCAATACCAAAATGCTATTCCTCGAATCCCCCGGCTCCATCACCATGGAAGTGCAGGATGTACCGACTTTGTGCCGTATCGCCCATGAGCATGGTTTGGTGACCATACTCGACAACACCTGGGCTTCCCCCATTAACAGCCGCCCCTTTGAGATGGGCGTGGACATCTCCATTCAGGCGGCCACCAAGTATATAGCGGGCCACTCGGATGTGATGATAGGCACAGCCACCGCCAATTTCAGGTACTGGCGACAGCTACAGGAAAACTCTTACCTGATGGGCCAGTGCACCAGCCCCGATGATGTGTTTCTTGCCGCCCGGGGGCTGCGCACCCTGGGAGTACGACTGGCGCAGCATGAAAAAAATGCCCTGACAGTGGCGAACTGGCTGGCAAGCCGCCCCGAGGTGGATCATCTCCGCCACCCAGCCTTTACTTCCTGCCCGGGTCATGAGTTTTTCAAACGTGACTTCAGCGGCAGCAACGGCTTGTTTTCCTTTGTGTTAAAGCAGGGCAGCCAGGCGGCAACCACCGCCTTTGTTGAAGGTATGGCGCACTTTAAGATGGGATTTTCCTGGGGAGGATATGAAAGCCTTATTCTGGCTATCAGCGGCATCGATAAGATCCGCAGTGCAACACCCTGGGACAGCAGCAAGCCACTTATCCGCCTTCATATCGGGCTGGAAGATCCACAAGATTTGATCGCAGATTTAGCGGCGGGTTTCGGCCGTTTCAATGCTGTGATGCAGCAGGACTGACAGATCCAGATCACGGTTTCACATTTTACTGCTACGGTCTGATCCTGAACAGCCCAACTACACTCTCATTTCAGGTAAAATTAATAATCTTTTGACTGATGTGCGCAAGGACAATGCAATCCCGCCTGGCTTTGCCTGAGCTGTCTGCCCTCCTCTGCCCTCAGTGTTTCCTGCAAATCAGAGATCAAGATTTATGTTATGGGTTGAATTGGGCATAGTGCTGCTCAGTATCTTTCTGGGGGCACGCCTTGGTGGTGTGGCTATTGGCTTCGCAGGTGGATTGGGGGTCATGGTGCTGGCCATGCTTGGTGTCCAATCGGGTAATATTCCCTGGGACGTGATCCTGATTATTATGTCGGTGATTTCCGCCATCGCTGCCATGCAGATGGCGGGGGGTATGGATTATCTGGTGCATCTGGCCGAGCGTATGATGCGCCGTCATCCGGATAAGATCACGCTGATCGCACCGCTTATCACCTACTTTATGACGCTGCTGGCTGGCACCGGACATACCGCATTCTCCACCCTGCCCGTCATTGCCCAGGTCGCCAAAGAGCAAAAAATCCGCCCATCACGGCCTCTGTCCGTATCGGTTATCGCTTCCCAGATTGCTATTACCGCCTCGCCTGTGTCTGCCGCTATGGTGTTCTTTGTCAGCCTGATGGAGCCCCGGGGTGTCAGCTATCTGCAAGTGCTTGCCGTCTGTATAGCCTCGACTCTGGCTGCAGTCATCCTGACATCTCTGATCGCCAACCACCTGGGCTGCGAGCTTGAGAATGATCCTGTCTATCAACACCGCCTGGCCAATAGCGAAATTGCTGCGCCCGATAGACAGCAACTAGAGATTGAAGCAGGTGCCCAAGCTTCAGTATGGATCTTTGTTGTCGCGATTGTCGCTGTGATGGCCTATGCCACTGCGGTATCGCCCACAGTGGCACTGATTACCGACCCCAGCATGAGCCGGGATCAGGCAATTATCACCCTGATGCTAACCGCCGCACTGGCCATTATCCTGATATGTAAACTGGATGCCGAGCAAATCGTCACCGCAGCGACATTCCGCTCCGGCATGTCCGCCTGTATCTGCGTAATGGGCGTTGCCTGGCTGGGTGATACCTTTGTAAAATCCAATCTGGAAACCATTCAGCACACAGCTTCATCCCTGCTCAATGCTTATCCCTGGATGCTGGCCATGGTGCTGTTTTTCGCTGCCATGTTACTCTATTCTCAGGCAGCAACCACCAAGGCATTACTGCCGGCAGCGCTAGCGCTGGGAGTATCCCCGCTCACCGCTGTGGCTTCATTCGCCGCCGTATCGGCTTTGTTTGTGTTGCCCACTTACCCCACCCTGCTAGCGGCGGTAGAGCTGGATGACACCGGCTCGACCCGCATCGGCAAGGCAGTATTCAACCATCCCTTTATGATCCCCGGCTTGCTGGCCATCACGCTGGCGGTCAGCTTCGGTTTTGCCATCGGCTCAGTGGTTCTGTAACACCGGCTCGCCGAGTGCCGTTGGATAGAAAAAATGCAGTTTCAGGCTTAATGCCACTCGCTTAAGGAAGGTGCGAACAAGTCCTCGCACCGCTCCAATGCTGTTCACTTAGTATGTTTCCGTTACGTTTGAAAGAGAAAGATTGAACCACGAAGACCACGAAGAAAAGCTTTTCTTTGCTATCCCTTGGTGTCCTCTGTGTAGCGAGCGAAGTGAGCGCTTCGTGGTGAACTGCTTTTCAAAAACAAAAACAGCCCTGCTTTAGCAGAGCTCTTTTTATATTCGCCTTAACTGAACGGTATTGCGAAGGGCGTGGCTGACAGCCCTACCTGCTTTGTTGCAGCTCTCGCTAAGGACTCAGGCCATTAACTTCAAACTGCGCCGCGCATCTCGAGGCTGTCAGCACTCCCTGAGCACGCACGTGAGTTATTCGCACCTTCCCTAACACCGTCAAGGTCAGTGTCTTACTATCAAGCAGCGCCCTACAGGCGAGCATCAAGCTGTTTAATCATTTTAGGTGAAGTTCTGGGCGAAACTGGTGCAGAGAATGTTGTAGGATATTGGCATGGCGCATCTTGTGGTTCGAGTGTAGTTTTTGGCAAAACCATTTGATCATGCAACAAGATGCGCTTCCACCCTAATTTTATGATTTTTTAGTAAATCATCAGGGGATCCCTCAGAGATCAGTGATAAAAACCAAATCATTAATTTAAAACAAGGCGTAATTTAAAACGGAGGAAATACTAATGAAAACAATGTCAAACAGCCTTAGTTTTAGCACAAAGCTGATATTGTTAGCGACCCCATTGTTGGTTAACCAAGCATATGCCTATAGTGGCAACTGTGAAACGTTACACCTTCTAGTTCCTGAATCTATTTATCAAAAATACCAAGTATCTTCAGGGAACCCGGTAGTCTATCATGGGATATCCAAAGGATGTGACAAGGTAGATACTGAAACAGCAGAGTGTCTTGACTATGTATTTGGGCAAACTACTTTCGCTTTCGGATCCGGACCGGATATAGATATTGAATTTAAAGAGAGCAATGGTGACAAGACAGCTAAGATTAGAGTTCAGCAGAATTATTGTTTTTTGGAGGCCGGGCATATAACTGTAGAACCTAGAAAGGGGGGATTCGAGTACAATATAACTGAGGGAAGCTACGGTGATAATACTCCCGGACTGGTCACAATTACTTCCATTGAAGCTCTGTAATTCAGATGACGCAGTTAGACATTAATGGCCTGAATCCTTAGCGAGAGCTGTGTCGCGCATCTAGGGGCTGGCATGGCGTTGTTGCCTAAATCGGCGGAACTTTTTTGGCATTCAGTGATCTGATCCTACAAAGCAGCTCTCCGGGTAAATTCATGGGTAAGTCAAAACGCAACATCACCA
>JAJNAU010000197.1 GCA_021462625.1 Shewanella sp. | reverse complement strand
GAAACACATTTTTTGCTAGGTCAATACCGACTGTTTTAATATTCATGATGGACGCTCCTTCTAGCGAATTAGCTTTGCAGAACTAATTCTGCCGCATTATGACGCCGTTTGTGGGAGGGGCGTCCATCACATCACTACAGTCATCGCTTTCTACTGCATTAACGCTCATTCATGTAGAACAACTACACCACAATCGCGTTGCTTTGTATAAAACAACGACAAAAAGCTGCAAAAACCATCTTCAAAGGTCAACAGACCCTAGGTGATTTCATGAATAAGCCCGAACATACACGCCTGTGCTGAAGGCTTACATGCAGGGTTTACCAATTATTTGGTGAGTTCAGCTCAATGCTTCCCCTGCTGATATCAAGCGGACGGGCGATTACTGCGACCAATGCAGCTGCAAGATTAACCCCCGAAGCTGTGACGATGCCTGTCTATTTGCTGTGTTAGCGGGAGTATTCATTGTCAGATAAACAAAAAGCAGCGGTTAAACAGCTGCTTTTTTGCTGTCAACCAACGTGAGTTAGCCACACACACTGCAGCCAGGTTGTTTGGGAAGCTTCATTTCACGGAATTCCATTGTCATGGCATCGACCATCAGCAGACGCCCTGCCAGCGTCTGGCCCATACCAGTCAGTGTCTTAATCGCTTCGGTGGCCTGAATACAGCCGATCATGCCGACAACGGGCGCCAGAATACCGGATTCCACACAGCTGAGTTGTTGCTCACCAAACAGAGCGCTGAAGCAATGGTAACAGGGCGTGCCTTCCCGATAGTCAAAAACAATGACAGTGCCTTCCATACGGATAGCGGCGGCAGATACCAGAGCCACCTGGTGTTTGAAACAGGCCTTGTTGAGCTGCTCGCGCACCATCACATTGTCTGTGCAGTCCAGCACAAGGGTATGCCGGGCAACCAATTCATTAATCTCGGGGTCATCCAGCACGGCATTAATGGTATCAATCTGGATATGCGGATTCAGGGCGGTCAGGCTTTGCTTGGCCGATTCTACCTTGGGCAGACCCACATTGGCATCCTGATGCAGCACCTGACGCTGGAGGTTGGAGAGCTCCACGGTATCAAAGTCCACCAGGGTCATCTGGCCAATACCTGCTACAGCCAGATACTGACTGGCAGCGCAGCCCAAACCACCGGCACCGATAATCAGTACCTTGGCCTGCTTGAGTTGTTCCTGACCATCGATATCCATGGCGCGAATAGAAATTTGTCGGCTGTATCTGAGCAACTCTGCGTCAGACAGCAGCTCTTGTGGGTGCTCACTCATAGGGAGTTCCTGCATGGTGCCGACATCAGTCGATACTGACATGATTTGTTAATTGAGCCATCTGTTAGTTGAGTAAGTCGTTGAACGGCTCTACATCTACCAGCGTGCCAGCCGGAGTATCACCTTGCATTTGCGGCATCACGATAAAGCAGTTGGCCAGACTCATGGAGGTCAGCATGCCAGAACCCTGAGAACCTGTGGTACATACTTCCAGTTCACCCTGTTCGTTACGGCTGAGAATGGCGCGCTGATATTCCACCCGGCCCGGATGCCTGCGGATTGGGCTTGTCAGGGTCGCTTTCACACTCAGCGTTGGCTGAGCTGGCAAGCCCTGCATTTTTTGCAGCAGTGGCATTACAATCTTGTAGAAGGTCACCATGGAGGAAACTGGATTCCCCGGTAAACCACAAAACACTGCGTTACCCAGTTTACCGAAGGCAAAAGGTTTACCCGGCTTGATGGCCATTTTCCAGAAGGTGATTTCCCCTTCCTCATCCAGAACTTGCTTGGTGTAGTCAGCATCTCCAACGGATACGCCACCCGAGGTCAGCACCATATCGGCATTGGCTGAGGCTTCTTTGAAAGCCGCGCGAATGGCTTCCGGGTCATCGGCGATGACGCCGAGATCCAGCCAGTTTACGCCCGCTTTTTGCAATAGCCCAAGAATGGAATAACGGTTGGAGTCGTAGATCTGTCCCGGTGCCAGTTCACTGCCGACCGGGCGAAGTTCATCTCCGGTAGAGAAAAAAGCAACGGTCAACCGACGGTAAACCCGCACCTGACTCTGGCCAATTGTTGCCAGCACACCCATTTCAACGGCGCCAATTCGGGTACCTTTAACCAGAACTTTGTCACCGGCCTTGAGCTCTTCACCTCTGGCCCGTACGTTGGCGCCCCGAATATTTGGCATTTCTAAAGTGATCAGTTCGTCATCGGCCTGAGTCTTCTCCTGCATCTGCACTGTGTCGTAACACTCAGGCACAAGCGCCCCAGTCATAATGCGCACACAGCTGCCTGGTTGGTACTCACCTTCATAGGGATGACCGGAAAAAGAATAGCCTACGAGTTTCAGTGTATTGCTGTGCTGCAGATCTTCCAGACGGAAGGCATAGCCATCCATTGATGAGTTATCAAAAGGAGGCAGATCCAGCATGGAAGCCAAATCCTCTACCAAAATGCGACCCATGGCCTGACTGAGTGGCACAATTTCTGTGTCACGGGTTGACTGAACCTGATCAAGCAGTTTGACAATGGCTTGATCAGGATGCATCAGTCCCGGATGACAACATGGGTCTTGCTTGCTTTGCATGTGAACTCCCTGCTTACAGATAAATGGGGCTGCAGATGGCCGTTATTATGCCATGACAACCTGGCTAAAGTATGCAAAACCCGGGAGCGGCGGGCAAATACTGACCTGGGTTTCAGCTCACAGTTTTATTCAGTAGCCAGATCAAAACGACAGATGAAACCCACGAAATCAATTTGCTTTTGCTGTTTCAGACTCACACAATGAACAGGAAATATACAGAATGAATTAGCAATAGGAGCAAATATGTTGGCCAAGGCGATGATTACTAAACTGAATGAACAGATCAATATGGAGTTTTTTTCTTCCAATCTGTATCTGCAGATGAGTGCCTGGTGCGAAGACAAGGGATTTGAAGGGGCAGCAAAATTTATGCGCGCTCACGCTGCCGAAGAGATGGGGCATATGCATCGTCTGTTTATTTATGTCAGTGAAACCGGCGGCATGCCGCTGATCGGTACTATTGAGGCGCCACAGGCTGAGTTCCCGTCACTGCTGGCGCTGTTTGAGCACACCCTTGAGCACGAGCAAATGATCACTGCTGCAATCAATCAGCTGGCTCACACTGCTTTTACTTCTCAGGATTACTCCACCTTTAACTTCCTGCAGTGGTATGTGGCTGAGCAGCACGAAGAAGAGAAGCTGTTCAAGTCTATCGTCGACAAAATTCGCCTGGTGGGTGAAGACGGTAAGGCTCTGTTCTTTATTGATAAAGATCTGGACGTTATGGCCTCTAAAGAAAGTGCCAGCATTATGCATGACCTAGGCGCTTCCGCCTGATAGTGGGCCTTTATGCCAGAGAAAAGCAGCCAATCGGCTGCTTTTTTTGTATCAAATGAACTTAGCTGGCGGTCGCCATTTCATGCTCAAGCCGGAAGGCTGCCAGATCTTCAATGGACAGTATCGGGTAGCCATGTGTCTGGCTGAACTGAATAATCTCAGCCAGTCTTGCCATGGTGCCATCCTCATTGGTCAGCTCGCACAGCACCCCGGCGGGCTTTAGTCCGGCCAGGCGCATCAGATCAACAGCACCTTCGGTATGGCCACGGCGCCCCAGTACGCCGTCGGGGTGCGCCCGCAGCGGAAACACATGACCGGGCCGTGCCAGATCAGCCGGTTTGGTATCATCTGCAATAGCTGCCTGTATGGTGGTAACCCTGTCGGCGGCGCTCACACCTGTGGTGACGCCATGGCTGGACTCAATGGTCACGGTAAAGGCGGTGCCATACTGACTGGTGTTGCTGTTGACCATGGGAGGCAGAGCCAGCTGTTTTAACTTGTCGTCGGTCAGGCACAGACAGACAATACCACTGCATTCGCGGATAAGCTGAGCCATTTGCGGTCCGGTGAGCAGCTCAGCGCTGAAGATAAGGTCACCTTCATTTTCACGATTCTCATCGTCGACCAATAACACGCCTTTACCCTGCTTAAGGGCGTCGATTGCTCGGCGCTCATTACCGTCGGCTCCGGAGTTTCACCGGATCTGCTTGTCCCTGTTATACTGCTCGGCTGACAGGCGCTGGCGGGCTGATTTCAAACACTTAATCCCATAGAATAAGCAATGAAAATTACCGCCGGTGGGGAGTTTCACCCCGCCCTGAGAACAAACCAACCGGGTTTCGATACCCGATCAGCGGGTACACAGTGCGAGTTTCTGAGCAACAAGGCAAGCCGGTAACCGGCGAAAAATCCTGGTATTTGTACATGGTGCGATGCGCCGGTGGCCAGTTGTATACCGGGGTCACCACTGATGTGAACTGGCGCTTTGCCGAGCATTGTGCCAATGGCAAAAAGACTGCCCGCTTCTTACGGGGTAAAGGGCCTTTGACCTTGGTGTACCGTGAGCTGGTGGGGAATAAAGGTGATGCCCTGAGGCGGGAGATTGCAGTAAAAAAACTCAGCCACAATCAGAAATTGGCACTGATTGGCGACTGAGAAAGCGCTAGGTAGTGTTCAAAAATCTGTGTCATTTCAGTAAATTGAAAAGAAAAAAAGGAATGACACATGTCTCAGCCATTTGATTTCAACCAAGCAT
>JAJNAU010000196.1 GCA_021462625.1 Shewanella sp. | reverse complement strand
ACTAGGTATGCCTATTCGTGAGGTGCTCAACTAACACCGCGAAAGCCCTTGGGATAGGGCTATTCAGAGAATGATTTGATCAACAACGCCCCTTTGTTATACTAATACTTAACGAAAAATTACAAATTATTAGAGGGCAATTTGATGAAGTTTGTACTTCACCAGAGCTATAGCCAATACAATACGTTGAAAGAACGTAAAATTTGGGGCGTGGAGGAAGGCGGACTTAATGAGGGAGTGTGTTACAGCCTTTGTATGGAGTGGGTTAACGCAGTTTGTACTGATAAAATACCAAACGTGAAAAAATTGAATATTTTTAGAGCGATTTCTCATCAAAGAGCGTTCCGTTTATTTGTATCTTCCTCTGACGATGTAAATGATGATAGTGATCCATTTCATATATTTAGAGTAGCTAATGATGAAAAGCTGAGTTTTGAAGAATATTGTCGTTTACGCAGTCATGAGACTATACAGCTTGCTCTAAGGCATACATATAGTGCTAAATGTTTTTCAAAAAAACTAATTGCTTATAATTTTACTGATCAATCCGTATTTGCAACCAGATTGGCTGAAAAAGTATCAAATTGCGACGCGGTTATGATTTATCTGTTTTTTGTATCTAAAGAGCATAAATTTAAAGCACACGTTCTTGCTATGTCATGTTCAACTAGCATACCAATATTGTTTGACCCCAATTCCGGACAATATGTTTACAGGGGGAGCAGCAGCGACAAACAAGATTTAGCCGATGCAATAGTCAAATTTTTATCTCGACGTCTTCAAAAGTTTTCGATTCCTTTCATGCATTTGACTGCGGTGGGTTTATCCGCAACAAACCGTGGGTAGGTTCTGTAGCTACAAGAATCAGTTGGTTCGGTAGTGTTCCCGAATTCAGATAATAAGTGCACCACTCATGGTTAAACGGTGAGAAGAGATCAACTGCCTGTTGGTGCTACTCTGTAATCGCCAAAAAAACAAGAGTATTTACCATGAGTTACAAGCAGTTGATCGAAGGGCAACGATACCAGATTGAAGCCTACTTACGCGAGGGTTTCAGCTATCGTGCAATAGGCAAGCGCTTAAAAGTGAGCCACAGCACGGTGAGTAGAGAGGTCCGTCGCAACCGTATTCGAGACAATCATTATTTGCCTGAAGTTGCACAGGCCAAGACTGTTAAGCGCCGCTGCCAGGCTGCCAAATATCGAGTGCCTGAAAAGACCGTCACTTTCGTTGAGTTCGGACTGAAGCAAAAATGGAGTCCTGAACAAATCGCTGGCGTAGGTCAAATCATCGGTTGCTATGTCAGTCATGAATGGATTTATGGTTTGTTCGGCGGAAACACCGATCCTGTCAGCAAGCTTGAGTGATTTCAGTTTGAATTCGTTCGTATAGCTTTTGCGTTGTTTCTTGGTTGTCATTATTCACCTCGGTAAGTGATTTTACTCACTTAGTCGGGTGTCAAAAACTACCGGATCAGATCAGCCCAGGACATGACGTTGAAAACAAACAGGTGACCTATTCTATAAAAGAATGAGTCCCGAAAGATCTTCGACTGTCCTGTTTGTCTTCACGCCTTTAAATTCTCGCTGAGTGATTCGATCCCTATACAGATTGATATAACTAAAGACGGCAGCAATTGCTTATTCAATGAGCGACAAATTTCCTGTCACCATCGCAGTGTTCCCATTAGCACAAGCTTTGACAGGCTGGATAGAGTACTATTTGCCCCTTGCTTATTCAGGATGTTTATTATGAATGTTCACCACGCCACTTTTGCAGATCTTGGCCTGATGGCGCCCCTGACCCGCCAGCTTAGTCAGCTTGGCTACGACTCGCCACGGGGAGTACAGCTTGCGGCCATTCCTGCCATGTTGCAGGGGCGGGATCTCAAGGTGCAGGCTAACACCGGATGCGGTAAGACGGCGGCCTTTGCGCTGCCATTATTGCAGCGTCTGATGATGACCCCGCCTTCCGGCCCAAGGCGTTTCGTGCGCACGCTGATATTGACTCCCAGCAGGGAGCTGGCCATGCAGGTGGGGGAAAGTATCCGCAAATACTGCGCTCAGATAAGCCCATCGCCTAGAGTGCTGACGGTTTATGGTGGGGTATCGGTTAATTCGCAGATGATGGCGCTTCGCGGTGGCGCGGATGTCTTGGTGGCGACGCCGGGGCGGCTGTTGGATCTGCTTGTTAAAAATGCGCTTAAACTGGATAGACTCGAGGCTCTGGTACTGGACGAAGCCGACAAATTGCTGAGTCTTGGCTTTGCCGATGAGCTGTCTCAGGTGTTTGATCGTTTGCCAAAAAACCGCCAGAGCGCACTGTTCTCAGCCACCTTTGGCGATGAAGTTACAGCGCTTGCAGGTAAGCTGCTTCGGGATCCGCTGGATGTCACCCTGGCGGTGGAAACTGACAAGGCCGACATTAGCCAAAGAGTGATTGAAGTTGCTGCCGAGTGTAAAACCCCGCTGCTTATCCAGCTTATCAAACAGCATAAGTGGCCTCAGCTGTTGGTGTTTGCCAATGCCAAACAAACTTGCAACCGACTGCAGCAAAAACTGCAGCGCGCCGGTATCAGTACTCAGGTATTTCATGGTGACAAATCCCAGGGAAAGCGGGTGTCTGTACTTAATGATTTCAAACAGGGTAAATTACAGATCCTGATTGCCACCGACATTGCCGCCCGGGGATTGGATATCGACAAACTGCCGGCTGTGGTCAACTACGAGCTGCCCCGCAGTCCGGCCGATTATATTCACCGCATCGGTCGTACTGGGCGGGCAGGGGAGTCAGGCGTGGCATTGTCATTGATCTGTCCCGATGAATTTCATCATTTTCGGGTGATTGAGAAGAAACATCAACTCAGGTTGTCCCGGGAGCAGGTGAGCGGGTTTGAATTGCCCGCACAGGAACGGATGTGAGCCAAGGCAAAAAACCAGTATCCTAAGGGCGCTGGAAACCCGCTTTCGTGTTATACCAATCCGCATATTTAGTCACTCAGCGAGAATTTAAAAGCGTGCAGACAATCAGAGCCATCGAAGGTCTATCGGGATAAATCACCTATTGATTTTAAAAATAGGCTCTGGACAGGATGCGCGCTTTATAAGTAAGGAAGGTGCGAACAAGTCCTGAATTCAGATAATAAGTGCACCGCTCTGGCTTACTGGCAAATTCGAGTTCAAGGTATTCAGGTGCAGGAAGGCTACTTGCCTTTGAAAGCCCAATACCGCAGCAATCGTGTTTGCCCGAAAGCCCAGAAGGGCGAGGCTGACAGCCCCATCTGCTTTGTTGCAGCTCTCGCTAAGGACTTTCGCTAAGAACTTTTGCTAAGGGCTCAGGCCATTAACGTCGAGCTCTATCGTGCATCTAGGGGCTGTCAACTGCAGAGTACGCACGGGATTTATTCGCGCCTTCCTCGCCCTTTGGGAGCGTGTCAGTCACAGGATTAGTTCACCAAATCGTCTCGTCATAGCACCACTATGCCGTCGCCAATTGGGTTTGTACTCGAATGGCTGACATCGCTCTGATGAAAGTAATCTTCTATGCGGATTGGTATTATTCATATCTAGAAGTTTCATGTGGTAAGTGGAATATGAAACATTTTTTTTGGTTGATAGAAGGTGAACTGGGCGGAGGCGATGCGTGGCTGTTACAAACTGAAAATGTCGGGCAACTTGCTGGCGATGGTATTCAGGCGGTACTGTCTTTTTCGGCTTTATCTTTGCAGCAGTTGTCAGCCCTGAGTGACAGGCAAATTGACTGGCATGTGGCAGAAGTGCCGCTGTCGGCCTTTCCTGAATGCGTATTCCGGCCGGATCTGAACAGCGATTCCGGAAACACTTGAACACTTAAGGTAAAAATCGATTAGCCAACGATGCGTTGATCTGAGGTGTTCAAATAAAACCGGAATGGCTGTTCAAGTAAATCGGAATACGCACCTGAAGAAGCACCAACGGATGAATTGCTTTGCGGGTTAACTGAGGCCTTGAAACAACTGCATATCTGGCGCAGTGCCGGCAAGCCCGCGCTGGTGTGTTGTGCAAGTGGCAATGAGCTGACCTCGGCTTTGCTGGCCTGTTATCTGACTCATGTTGGAGCTGCACCTGTGCACGCAGTCAGTCAGATCCGGGCGCTGAATGCCGATGCCTTTTCGTTGCCCGGCTGGGATCAAGGGGTGTTTGATCTGATTTATGCACTGCCTGAGATACCACTGGATTAAAGAAAATTGTCGCTGCGCTCGCCTGTGAATGCCTATAGCTAGGTTGAATGCCTATTACCGGGTTGAGTCGGCTCTGGTCGATGCCTGCCTCATTGAGTACACCTTTTTGTCCAGTAAAATCAGCGTTAATCAGACCCGCTAGGCAGGATTTGATGAAGTCGTGATTATATTTGATGCAGATGAACTTATTCACACCATGTTAACAGATCCTGGAACCCAGAGCATAACCCTGCTTAAAAGCAAAAGTTCCCTGAGTCCCCACCAAAATTAGCCAAAACGGCTTATTAAGTGTACACCGTATTTCGTTCTAGGATATGGTTCACGTTTTTTGCTAGGGTCTGTTGACCTTTCATGGTTGAATTTTGCTCGTTCTAGACGCGCTTTAATCGCGACGCAAGGTGTGCCGCCTAGGGGCCTA
>JAJNAU010000195.1 GCA_021462625.1 Shewanella sp. | reverse complement strand
TGTAGAACAACTACACTACAGTCGCGTTGCTTTGTATAAAACAACGACAAAGTGCTGCAAAAACCATCTTCAAAGGTCAACAGACCCTAGAAACCCTTCCCATCAGGTTCAGACTCGGGTAATCATCTCCACATCTCCGTCATCATTGCGCTTTAGCTCGATCTGCAGTCCTTTTAGTTCACTCATATGGCTGACGTGAGTACCGCCACAGGGAATGCTGATGCGCTTGCCGTCGAGTTGGGTTTGCCAGTAGCGGGAGTCTGTCAGGGCATCGCCTTCGCGGTGCATTGTGATGGCTTCATTTATGGCCAGCCAGTCATTGAGTTGGGTGTTAACCGCGGCTTTAACTTCAGCCAGCGCGGCCACGAAGTCATCATTGTTGAAGCCGCGCTTTTTCAGGGTTTTACCCATACGATAAGTATCAATGCAGGCGTGTGGGGTCACAAAACTGGTCTGTTCGGCGTAGCTGTGGAAATCATACTGACCCAAGGCATCGAGTCTGCCGGCTTCCTTTCGCCAAAAGCGCTGCTGCAAAACCTTATTCAACGCCAGTGCCGACAGATGAGCGCCACTGTGTGGGCGGCTCAGTGATTGCTGATAGTCGGCATCAACATTCAACTCAACTTCTTTGTCAGTATCTAGGCTGATATTGCCTGCCAATTGATGCACAACCACAAAGTACCATCCCGGCTCATCACGCTTGATCGGGATATCTTTACCCGCATACAGCTGCTGATTGTCACAGTCCCAGGCACCGATCAGGCAATCAATGACATCGATACTCTGACCATCAAAGGTCACTGTACCCTTGTCTGCAGGTTGATCCGGCCAGATATGGGATACAGGGTGAAATGGGGTCACATCTGTCACCAGCAACGTGGTGTCGCCGAGGTGTTGGTAAATCTGTACCTTGGCAGTCAGTTGATGAATGGCTTGGGTGAAGGTCACTTTGGTCGGCGTAACCTGAGCGGTTACTGTAGAGAGGTTTGGCTGTTTGGTCATCTTATTGCTTTCAGGCTAGTGAAAAAACTTGCCGGCAATGATAGCAAACCTCAGCTGGCGCCGTTAGACGCCACCTGAGGTTGATCTGTTTTTTGCAGGACTTGCGATGCAAGGTGATGAAGTATGGTGAAGGCGCGCAGTCTGTTGGTGGAATGTGGTGCAAATTTGTCGCGTTTCCGTGACAAATGTTTGGAGTAAATTCCTTACAGATCATTCTGGAACACGAAATTACAGGAAATGGAATCCAATTCTCGGTTCTTGCTTTTGAGTAGGTACCTCCATAGCGATATGGGAGCTGCGGCTCATTTGGTTTATCCTGCCTTTGCTAATTTAGCGCGCTTACGACGCAGACGAATGTTCCGCGTTTGTGAGATTTGATGATCCTTAACCACGCTTTCTGATGGTTTTACGTGGTTAAGCCTGTTTACCTGGCGGAGAGATACCGTGGAGTTCCTGATATTCTGTATTATTTTTGTCACCGCCTTTCTGGTGGCATTCAAACCCCAAAAGCAAAAGCTTGCGCATATTCTGCTGGTCGTCAGCATCCTGATGAGCGTGTTCATCTGGTTGGTCGCTACCTGGGGCATGTTGGTGCCTGCGGGCAATCTGTAAGGGGCTAATTATGAACGAAATCAACCTGAATCGAATCGTGTCTGTGGCGGCACTGGCGCTGATTGCGTTGCCAGTGGGTATCGCCTGTATCATTCTGGGCTTTGGTATGGGGGATACCCCCTGTATCCTGTGCTGGCAGGAACGTACTGCCATGGTACTGGTGTCCCTGATTTCCCTGTTTATCATGCGTTATGGCCTCAAGCCTAAGTATATTGGCGCGTTGGTGCTGATTTCCGTGTATGGTCTGTGGGCGGGGTACCGTCACAGCTCGGCGCACATTCTGCGTGATATTGGCCAGGGTTTTGGTCCGGCTATCTTCGGTGTACACACCTACGTGTGGGTTATCGTGGTATTCGCGATTATCCTGCTGTTTGCCGGTGTCATGCTGATGCTGCAGGGTGACAAGCTGAAAGATGAGCCAGCACCATGGAGCCTGCTGAACAAGGTGACCGTCAATACCTTCCTGGTGATCATTGTCTTCAATATAGTGCAGGCGTTCACCCAGACCGGCCCCTTCCCTTATATCGGCCAGAGTGACCCGGTTCGTATGAGCTTTGATAAGGACAAGATCATCTGGTCAACCGGTAACTGGCCAAGCTTCGACAAGTTCTCTGTACGCGGTGCTTTCACCATCGAGAAACCTGACTTTGCCGATATGTCTGTGGATGCTGATACCAAAGCCAGCAGCAAGGGCGACCTGGACGCTGTGCGCAATGTGACACTGCCTGCTGAGGTTGAAGGTGTGGCAACCGGCCTGAGCTACAACCCACAAAGCGAACTGTTTGCTCTGGTGACCAGCGACAACTGGGTGTACTTCCTCAGCAAAGACCTGAACAAGGTGCTGGCCAAAGTACGTATCGATCCGGCGTTCTCTGCCGAGATCTCCAACCTGGCAGGTGTAGCGTTCGATGGCGATAACAGTGTGATTGTGACTGCTGATCACAAGAGCTTTGCCCGTGTTGAGTATGATCCAGCTGCCAAAATCGCCGACTACTATGCCAACTTTATGGCCGGTACTGACGGCGTGAAGGAGCTCAAGCGAGGCCGTTTTGAGACTGCTCGTGCCAAGTACAATTATGTGGGGGATATCGCTTATGACGCAGGCAAGCAGGAATATCTAATGGTGACTCTGCCGGTTGAAAAGCGTAACAATCTGGTACTGACCCGCATGAGCGCCAATGACCTGAAACTGAACAGCGAAGCGGTGATCGATATCGATGCCAAGGTGCTGCCTCAGGTGACCGGTATGGCGGTTGATGGCGAGCAGGTTTATCTGCTGAGCAACTCAGGCTCGCAGCTGCTGGTGGTTGATGCCAACAACCAAGTGGTTGAAGCCATGGCGCTCAGTGGTGTCAGCAACCCACAGGCGATGACCCTGGTCGGTGAGCAACTGGCAATAGTGGATGCCGCTGAAGGTAACAACACAGTTAGCTTCTACAACAAGTAATATCGCACTGGCCACTGGCCGGTGAACCAGAATAAAAAGCGGGTGCTCTGGCACCCGCTTTTTTGTGTCCTGAATCGCTGTTGCGGCACACTTGTGGCTGGATAACGGTTTGAACTGAACCGGTTTTCATTGAATTGCAATATTTCTGTCATATCATTCACTGTGAATAAATGAAGAATACAAACAGAGAATTATCACACTATGATTTGGCAGATTTTTGTCCGCTTTTTTACCTTGGGTTTGATCAGTTTTGGTGGCCCTGCTGCGCATATTGGCTATTTTCGCCAGACCTTTGTCTGTCAGCTGAACTGGCTGGATGACAGACGCTACGGCAATATCGTGGCCTTAAGTCAGTTTCTGCCGGGGCCGGGTTCCAGTCAGGTGGGATTTGCCATCGGCTATCAAAGGGGTGGCATTTTCGGCGCGCTTGCCGCCTTTATCGGTTTTACTCTGCCCTCCTTTTTGCTCTTGTACCTGATGGCGGTGACCAGCAACATCTGGTTGGATAACGATCTATTTCAGGGCGTCATTCACGGGCTTAAACTGTTGGCCGTGGTGGTGGTGGCGGATGCCGTGTTGGGCATGTTTCGGCAGTTCTGCCAAAAAAAAGCAGCCAAAGGCATTATGCTGCTCAGCACAGTGCTGCTGCTATTGGTCAGCGGCATCGAGGCGCAGATCGCCCTGATAGGGCTGTCGGCCTTGTTGGGCTATGTGTTTCTCACTCAGGATGACGACGGACAAACAGTCCATGAGGATACAAGTATTCGCTGGGTCTATCTGCTCAGCTTCGTGATATTGCTGGCAGGCGCTAGTGCCATGGCCGGTAACGACACTTTGGTCGGAGTGGCCGGTCAGTTTTATCAGGCGGGGTCATTGGTGTTTGGTGGCGGCCATGTAGTGCTGCCTTTGTTGGAAAGTACCGTGGGCGGTAACATGAGTCCTGATCAGTTCCTGGCCGGTTATTCGCTGGCGCAGGCGGTGCCCGGTCCCATGTTTACCCTGGCGACCTATATGGGGGCTGAAGTGTGGCTTGCCAATCCTTTTATGGGCGCACTGGTGGCTACGCTGGCGATTTTCCTGCCCGGTTTCTTGCTGATGCTGGCCTTTATTCACAGCTGGCATGGCTTGAGTCAGCGCCCCCAAGTCGCCGGTATTGTTACTGGCATCAACGCCGGCGTCGTCGGCCTGTTATTTACGGCTTTATACAACCCGGTATTTGTTTCAAGCGTGCAAAACGCCACAGATATAGCGCTGGTGGTGGCTGGTTTTGGCCTGTCAAAGCTAATGCGCCTGCATATCGTCCTGCTGGTCGCTGGTTTCGCCGGCAGCGGCATGCTGCTGGCGCTGGTGTAATACCAATCCGGGCTGAGTTAGCCAAGCTTGTTGATACTGTATATAGTTACAGTTTCTGTATCTAACAGTCATGGTGGCTATCGTGAACACTTCTGAATTTTTGAAATTAAAACAGATTGTTAAGAAACTTTCGCCAAAACAAAAGAAACAGCTTGAAGCATTTCTTTCTAAACCCGATGGGATCCAAGCTCCTTGACGCCAGTGTGGTCAAATGTCCCCATTGTGGTGAAGAAGACCTGCACAAATGGGGAACAAGTCGCAATAGGCAACGATATCGCTGTAAATCTTGTAAAAAGACCTTTAACGGACTGACAGGGACTGAACTCAATGGAATGCATCATCAGGATAAATGGGA
>JAJNAU010000194.1 GCA_021462625.1 Shewanella sp. | reverse complement strand
CTGACGGATACGCTCACGGGTAACGTCGAACTGCTTGCCCACTTCTTCCAGCGTGTGGTCGGTGTTCATATCGATACCGAAACGCATACGCAGTACTTTAGCCTCACGGGCTGTCAGACCGGCTAGTACTTCGTGGGTAGCCTGCTTGAGGCTCTCGGAAGTGGCGTTGTCCAGTGGCAACTCGAGGGTGGTATCCTCAATGAAATCCCCCAGATGCGAATCTTCATCATCACCAATAGGTGTCTCCATGGAGATAGGCTCTTTGGCGATTTTCAGTACCTTGCGGATCTTGTCTTCCGGCATCATCATGCGCTCAGCCAGCTCTTCTGGAGAAGGCTCGCGACCCATTTCCTGCAGCATCTGGCGGGAAATACGGTTCAGCTTGTTGATCGTCTCGATCATGTGTACCGGAATACGGATGGTACGGGCCTGGTCCGCGATTGAACGGGTAATGGCCTGGCGGATCCACCAAGTCGCATAGGTCGAGAACTTGTAACCGCGACGGTATTCAAACTTGTCTACCGCTTTCATCAAACCAATGTTACCTTCCTGGATCAGATCCAGGAACTGTAGACCACGGTTGGTGTACTTTTTGGCGATAGAAATAACCAGACGCAGGTTGGCCTCAACCATTTCTTTCTTGGCGCGGCGGGCCTTGGCCTCCCCGATGCTCATACGACGGTTAATGTCTTTGATGGAACCGATGGACAGACCGGTTTCTTCCTCGATGGCCCGCAGCTTGGCAGTGCAACGCTGCACGTCTTCTTCGACCATTTTCAGGCCTTCAGCGTAGGACTTGCCGCTGCTCAGTTCGTTGTTGAACCACTCCAGGTTGCTTTCGTTGTTGCTGAAGACCTTGATGAAGTTTTTCTTCGGCATTTTGGCCTGCTCAACACAGAGTTTCATGATCAGACGTTCCTGAACACGAACGCGGTCCATCATCGCACGCATGCTCTTGACCAGACGGTCAAACTGCTTGGGCACTAGACGGAACTCTTTGAAAATTTGGCCGATTTCAAACAGAGCGCGAACAGTCTCAGGGTGGTCACGGCCTTTGGTGTCGATTACTTGCAGAGCTGCTTCATAGGCAGTGCGCAGCTGAGCAAAGCGCTCACGGGCTTCTTCCGGATCCGGACCTTTGCTGCCTTCGTCTTCATCTTCGTCTTCATCGTCATCGTCATCTTCGTCGTCCAGTTCTTCATCGGACAGCTCAGAGCCGATGTGGGTGGCTGTTGGGGCAACATCTTCTTCATCAGGATTGACAAATCCAGAGATAATATCAGACAGGCGCAGCTCTTCGGCTTCATACTGGTCGTACTGTTCCAGGATCATGGCGATGGCCTGTGGATATTCGGCCACTGAGCTTTGAACAGTATTGATACCGTCTTCGATTCGCTTGGCGATGACAATTTCGCCTTCACGGGTCAGCAGTTCCACGGTACCCATTTCACGCATGTACATGCGCACAGGGTCGGTGGTGCGGCCCAGCTCACTTTCTACTGTGGCCAGCGCAGCTGCTGCTTCTTCTGCTGCATCTTCGTCTGTGTTGTCTTCCGACATCATCATGTCATCGGCGTCCGGCGCTTCTTCAAACACGCGGATACCCATGTCATTTATCATCTGGATAATATCTTCGATCTGATCGGAATCGATCATGTCTGCAGGTAAGTGGTCATTCACTTCTGCATAGGTTAGATAACCTTGTTCTTTACCTTTAGCGAGCAACAATTTAAGTTGCGACTGCGGAGTTTGATCCATAGATATCATCCAAGTTGGGTAACTGTTTACTGTCAACGAATCACACGCCAGCAAGCAAAATGCCGGTACTGGTTGCTGTGCAAACCATCGATTATACTTGGGCACGTATCCCTGTGCCAGTCACGAAATTGTCAGAGGGCCGTAATAGGCTAACCCTGGGATTTCATGACAGAGATCAGTTTCTGCAACTGAACCCTTTCTTCCTTCGTATGAGTCTGTTTCAGACTCAGTTCCTGATATCGCTGCTCGATATACTGGTTGGTTAACCAGATCAGAGCTTTTCTGAACTCTTGTTGCAAATTCTCATCCGCGACCTGATGCTCCCACTGAGCCAGTTTCTTCAGGGCAGGCCATTGGGCGTGCTCCCTGAAATGTTCCAGAATTTGGGCGGTGTTGAATGTGTGTTCCCGAGTTAAATCCAGCAGTTCCAGCAGCAGGTTAATGCCGCTCATCTGCAGATGTTGTATCGCCGGTTGCGGGGGCAGACCCACACCCAGAGATGGGTGTTGTACCAATAAGGCAACAGCCAGGCGCAGCGGCGTACCGCGGCCTTTGAGGCCCTTGTGATCAGAAACCGGAGTTGCAATCTTTATGTCGATTGCGCGTCTAAGTTCGATAACATTATTTTTCTTCAGCCTGTAGGCAAGATTTTTCAATAAAATATCTTGCAAAACACTGTCTTGGACTTTCTCTACATGTGAAATTGCGTCCTTGATCAATGCACTTTCGTTATTCTTATGTAATTTCGCTAGATTGTCGAAAAGAAACTCTTCTATTGTGCTACAGCTATCAAATTGACTTTCAAAGCGTTCTTTACCGATTTTCCTCACTAGTGAGTCAGGATCTTCACCCTCTGGCAAGAATAGAAATCGTACTACATTGCCAGGTTTCAAAATGGGTAATGCGGTCTCTAACGCTCTCCAAGCCGCTGCATAACCGGCCTTGTCGCCGTCATAACAACAAATGACTTCTTTGGCATTGCGTAACAGTAGCAAGAACTGATCTGATGTGGTGGAAGTTCCCAGCGAAGCGACGGCATAGTCGACGCCAAACTGTGCCAGTGCCACCACATCCATATAGCCTTCTACGATCAGCACCCGCTGCGGATCTCTGTGAGTCTGTTTCAGCTCATAAAGGCCATAGAGTTCATTACCTTTATGGAAGATTGGCGTTTCCGGCGAGTTAAGGTATTTGGGCGTACCTTCACCTAATACCCGGCCACCAAAACCAACCACCCGACCACGGCGGTCGCGTATAGGGAACATCAAGCGGTCACGGAATCTGTCGTAACGGCTGCCACTGTCTTTGGCAATCAACATGCCGCCGGTCAGCAGTTTATCCTGAGCGTCCTGACTGTTGCGGTAGCGAGATAACAGGCCATCCCAGCCATCGGGGGCGAAGCCAATGCCGAACTTGCCGACTATCTCGGTACTGAGATCGCGTTTTGCAAGGTAATCTTCAACTTTTTTTCTGTCTGCATGGCTGCGCAGTTGCTGGCGGTAGAAGTTAGCGGCTTCTTCCATCAACTGGAATAAATCCCGGCTCAGGTCATTATCGCGGCGTTTGCTTCCCTGTTCCCGGGGTACTTCCAGCCCCAGTTGCCCGGCCAGCTCTTCTATGGCATCGACAAACTCTAGACGGTCATATTCCATCAGAAAATCGATGGCGTTACCGTGGGCGCCACAGCCGAAGCAGTGGTAAAACTGTTTGTCGCGACTGACGGTGAAGGAGGGGGATTTTTCGCTGTGAAACGGGCAACACGCAGAGTGATTTTTACCGGCTTTTTTCAGCGGTACGCGGCGATCGATAAGCTCGACAATATCAGTTCGGGCTATTAGTTCATTGATAAAATCACGGGGTATTGCCATGGAACGTTTTTGCTACTCGATACCTATTTCCGGAAACCAGAATGAATGCAGACTTGCATAACGAGAGACTCCCAAAGGAGTGTCTGGTTATATAAGCGAAACATCTCGGACTGAGTTTGTTAAACAAACAAGCCGCGCATAAGCACGGCTTGTTTGTACACTGAGTCACCGTTACTGCAGCTTCGCGCGGATTTGAGCGCCAATGGCTCCCATATCTGCCCGACCCTGCACTTTGTTCTTCAGTGCTCCCATTACTTTGCCCATATCCGCCATGGAGGATGCACCAACTTCAGCAATTGTGGCATCTATGATGGCCACGACTTCCTCTGCAGTCAAAGGCTTTGGTAAGAAAGATTCAATCACCTTGATCTCTGCTGCTTCAGCATCAGCTAACTCGCTGCGACCCGCTGCTTCGTATTGAGCAATGGAATCACGGCGCTGTTTCACCATTTTGGTTAAGACAGCTATGACCTGGTCATCATCCAGAGTTTCGCGGGTATCCACTTCAATCTGTTTGATGGCGGCCAAGGCCATGCGAATCGTTCCCAGTCGCACTTTATCTTTGGCAACCAGAGCCGCTTTCATCTCGGCTTTTAGCTGATCTATAAGGCTCATAGCGGGATTAGTACAAACGTACGCGACGCGCGTTTTCGCGAGAAAGCTTCTTGGCCAGACGCTTTACTGCTGCAGCTTTTGCACGCTTACGAGCAGTAGTTGGCTTCTCGTAGAATTCACGAGCACGAACGTCAGCCAGGATGCCAGCTTTTTCACAAGAGCGCTTGAAACGACGCAGAGCTACGTCGAATGGTTCATTTTCACGTACTTTAATAATTGGCATACGCCATCACCCCTTAGGTGGAAGTTTGTATTGGTTTGGTATCGCAGCCTCTAAGGCCTTTGCACCGCGCCAAGAGTGTTTAACAAGAGTATTTAAAATGGTGCGAAATTCTACACTGAATCGGCCTGAATGTAAACCCCTGAGGGTTCCCGGGCCAGTCGGCTGGTGGACGCTTATAGCTGAAAATAACGCCCTGATCTCACAGGGCGGAAGTATAGTCCTGTCGATAGCAAAAATCTTCAAAAAAATGTCACGCCGCTAGGGTCTGTTGACCTTTCATGGTTGAATTTTGCTCGTTCTAGACGCGCTTTAATCGCGACGCAAGGTGTGCCGCCTAGGGGCCTAAGCA
>JAJNAU010000193.1 GCA_021462625.1 Shewanella sp. | reverse complement strand
CCTTGCAACAAAGAGTAAAGCGCGTATAGCCGAGCCCTTCGGGCAGTGTTTGTCGTCGCTTTCTACTGCATTAACGCTCATTTATGTAGAATAACTACACCACAATCGCGTTGCTTTGTATAAAACAACGACAAAAAGCTGCAAAAACCATCTTCAAAGGTCAACAGACCCTAATCGCTTTTGGGGAGTGACAAATGGCGGTAACTTGAAAATAGACAGGTTAATCCCCATTTAGTTTTCAATGAAAATGCATTTTTGAGGTCAGCATGTTCTTATTTTTGTTTTTGATTTTTGTTCTGGTTCCGGTAGTGGAGCTGTCCGTGCTGATCCGGGTGGGCGAAGTACTGGGTACCTGGACCACCATAGGCCTGTGTTTGTTCACTGCTGTTGTTGGTGCCTCATTGGTACGCAGTCAGGGCCTGAGCACTTTGATGCAGGTTCAGCAGAAGCTGTCCCGTGGCGAATCTCCCGGGCAGGAAGTGATTGAAGGTATGATGCTGGCAATGGCCGGAATCATGCTGGTGATCCCGGGCTTTGTGACTGACTTTATCGGTCTGCTGTTGCTGACACCTTTCACCCGCGCACCGATTGCCCGTTTTATTCTCAAGCGTGCCCAATTGCGTATGGTCACGTCAGCCAAATTTAATGGTATGCAAGGTGGTTTTGGATCGGGGTCTGCCAATGGTCAAAGTCCCTTTGGACGCGATCCGTTTGATAACCACAATGGCAATACCTTTGAAGGCGACTTTGAGCGCAAGCAGGATGACGACCGGGGGGTGAAGGGCGAATGTCAATCCAACGATGAGCATTCACGCAAGGACGATTAATCCCCTAACTATAAGGAAGGTGCGAATAAGTCCCATGCGTGCTCTGCCAGTGATGACAGCCCCTATATGCAGCGGTTCGGATTTAGTTCGCAATGCTGTTCACTTAGTATGTTTCCGTTACGTTTGAAAGAGAAAGATTGAACCACGAAGAAAAGCTTTTCTTTGCTATCCCTTCGTGTCCTCTGTGTAGCGAGCGAAGTGAGCGCTTCGTGGTGAACTGCTTTTCAAAAACAAAAAGAGCCCTGCTTTAGCAGAGCTCTTTGTATATTCGCCTTAACTGAACGGTATTGGGATTTAGTTCGGGCCTTTTGTTATTCCGGCTATTTAGTTTACTCCGGCTGTTCCTGCTGACTCCTTGAACCCAGAGGATTTCTTGGGTTTTTTGGATAGAACCTCTCGGGCAAAACATCCAGGTAATTAAACTTACGGGTATTTTTGTAAGGTAACTTCATGAAGCCGGATACCCCGTATCCTTGGATTTTCCCCACATGGTTGAGTATGCGATCCAGACAGGCGCGAAATGCCGCATGACGTCTGGGATTCAGTAGCTTGAAGTAGCTGTGGATCTTCATATGGGTGGGCAGCACTTCAAAAATAATACAGCCGGTATGATGAATTTGGTTGAGGTTACCCAGTTCTGCCATGATCTCTGCTGGCAGTTCCAAGCTTTCGTCCGGGTCGCGGCCATCTTCAAAGTAAGAGTGCAGCCGAGACTTATCTTCCTGTAGTGGCACATCATTGACTTCAAATGGCAGCTGTTGGTTTTCGTCGGCGACAAAGGGCTGGGATTCATCATCGCGGGTAATGTGTAGCGTATCCCGGGCATTGAAGAAGCAGGCTTTGAAGGTTCCCTGTTTTTGGATGCCGCGGGCTAGGGTGATCATATTGCCTACCACTTTGGAAAACGCCTGTTTCAGTGCCGGATCATACAGTGCCAGATTGGAGTCAACAAACAGCGCCTTGTCCTGCCAGTGCAGGGCCAGCCCGCCCATAATGGGGTAATGCCCCAGTCTGCCCAGTGCCGCCAGAAAGCCTTTTTCAGTGTCGCCCATTCCGGCCATAAAGTTGCGGTAGTACTTGTCTAGCTGGAAGTCATCAATCCGGGCGATGGGGTCATCCACTTGGTGTACCCGCAGAAACGATTTGCGTGAGCTGTAGCTGACGGTATCCACTTCTTTATTGCCCTGCTGAGTCCAGACGGGAATAGGCGGCAGGTATTCATCTTCCGGCAGCGGCGGCAACCGCAGGCGCAGGGGACGGCTCATGGCTTTGAGAAAGTAGTCGCCGGCCTGATTACGCACTGTGGCATCGGGGTTGAGCATACCTTTCAGAATACGCGCCAGTTCTCTGGGCAGCCCCAGGCTGGTGGGCGGGATGACTTTGCTGCCAAAACGGCTGGGCAAGCCGGATGCCAGCGCGAACAAAGTGCCAGCCACACCCTGTTCATCAAATCTGGGGCTGGAAAGGCCTGCGTTAAGTTGCTCCTCTCCGATAAAGTAAACATCGCCCATACGGGCGTTGGTGTGCTGCTGGTCGCCGCTGAGCAGGTTCATCACATTGCCGGCTACCGGCTCATTGTTTTCATCTCTCTGGGCAAAGACGGCAGACCCCCAATCAATTAAAGAGAGAGTTTGACTGGATTCATCCCACATCAGGTTAGAGGGTTTGATATCGCCATGTACCAGAGGCGTACCGACTCTCAGATACACCAGAATGTCGGCCAGCTGGCGGGCGATCTCCATCACTTCACCCGGGGAGAGGGGGCCTCTGCGTAAACTGAGCTGCTCCAGATCCTCCCCTTTGGCTCTTTGCATCACCAAAATACCCTGGCGCCCAACCATCTCGAACTTAACCAAAGGCGGTATATGGGGGTGATTGAGCAGGGAGATGATATGGGCTTCATCTTCGAGTCTGTCCTGGATATGCCGCGGCAGGGTGATGCGGGAGAACTTGAAAACGTGAGACTCTCCATGCTCGTTGACTCCGGCGAATACAAAGCCGTAGGCCCCTTTACCTACCAGCTCAATGTCCGAATAGCCCAGTTTACTCAGTTGCTGCTTACAAAGACGTATCCAGGCCCTGTGTTTGCGGGCGTCATCAGCTTTCAGCAGATAGATGGACTGCTCTTCAGCAATATAGAACTGTTGCAATTCGGGGGTGGGCAAGTTGCTCTCCTTGGCATCGGCATCCTGTGTGGGAGTCGCCGTATTCATCACAGACTGGTAACTGAGAAATCACTAAAATAACGTTTTGTACGGGAAGCTTCATTTAAGCAGTAAGCCTCCTGAATGTTCAATTGTTATCTGTCTAAAGATTCGGCAAGGCCTTTGATATAAATCATTTTCTTACGCCACTTTAGTGGGTTATGTTGATTTTGTAATCTGATTGAGTTAGAGACGCGCACAGGAGGGCCCATGACAGCTCCGGTAAAATCACAACTAATAGAGCTATACGAATTCGCCCGCAAACGCATTATTCAGTCGATGGAGTTGCGTCATTGCCCCCATGCAGGCTTTTACAACCCAGCCGATGATCAGTGTTTGTTCTGTCATCAGGGCATGGAGTGTGTGTGGATGAATCACAATGATGAGCTGGTGTCACTGGAAGAAAAGTCTGTGGAAGAACTCAGGCAGCAGGTGTTGATTGCCGAGGACTTTATTCGCTCAAGCCTGACGCCCTATCATCTGAGCCGACGTAAGTGTCAGTGCGAAAACTGCCTCTGGTTGCGTAAGGCGCAGGAAGTGTTGAGAGGCGAATAGCTCTTGGTGTTTTTCTTGCCTGGAATTGGGTAGAGTAGCGTCCATTAAGAATTTTCGGAACTTCTGATGGACGCAGCATTCTGGCACAGCAAATGGGACTCCCAGCAAATCGGCTTTCACCTGGATTCGGTAAACCCCCTCCTGATTGAGTATTGGTCATCCCTGGCCCTGACTCCCGGCTCTGAGATTTTTGTTCCCCTGTGCGGTAAAACTCTGGATATGACCTTTTTGGCCGAGCAGGGTCACCGGGTGCTTGGTTGTGAACTCAGTGAAGTTGCTGTCGCCGATTTCTTTAAAGAGCAACAATTGCCGCTCAAGGTTGAAACTAGCGGAGCGCACAAGCTGTATCAGTTTGATGAAATCAGCATCTATCAGGGGGATATTTACGCCCTTAGTTCAGAGCAGACCGCCAACTGTACCGGCTTCTACGACAGAGCCGCCTTGATTGCCTGGCCTCAAGAGATGCGCGATGGTTATGTCAGAAAGCTGGCTGAGCTGATTAAGCCGGGGACAACTGGCTTGTTGGTGACCCTGGACTATCCGCAGGAGACACTGCAGGGCCCGCCATTTGCGGTCAGTGATGCCTGGGTGGAGCAGCACCTGGCTGAGCATTTTGAGATTGAGCAGCTGTGCTGCCGTGATGTGCTGGCGGATAACCCAAGATTTATCAAAAAAGAGGTGCCCTGGCTAAACGAGGCTGTCTATCGACTGGTTCGTAAATAGTCGGTGGTTAGCACTGAGAGCAGAAGTGGTTAGCACTGAGAGCAGAAATAGCAAAGGCGCCATCAGGCGCCTTTGTTGTATCCGGTTTAAGCCAGATTAGAAGTCGTAACGAACACCCACGGTGAATACGTTGTCGTCGCTCAGATCAACTTTAGCATTGTTCAGTTTGTAGTCGCCGCTGTAGTGAGCGAAGTGGCCCCACAGCAGAGTGGACTTGGACAGACGGTAATCAGCACCCACAATGATGTTCTCAACATTCACGTCGGTAGTGTCTGCGCCAACAACGCCAGCATTCTTGAAGTATTTACCCATACCAGCTTCGTCCATGCCGTACTCAGCCTTCAGGTTAATACCGTTCAGGTTGTAAGCCAGGTTAACAATGTAGGAGTTACCTTCCATGTTGCTGAACTTCTGGCTTTCGGTGTTCTGGAACAAACCACCGATCTTGAAGTCAGCAACTTTAACCTGACCCAGAACACGGTAAGATTCAACGCTGGAGATACCATCGTTGTAT
>JAJNAU010000192.1 GCA_021462625.1 Shewanella sp. | reverse complement strand
TTACGTGAAAGGCGAGAAAAAAGTCTTTGTCGACCTCATCAACGACTGTGAATGTCCACACAGATTGTCTAGTAATAAATTGTTAAAGAACGTTCCAACACTCGGCTGGCGGGGCATTTGTTTCAACCCCGAGGGCTGCGTATTCTACACAACCGCACTTTGGCGTCAAGCCCTTTTTCCACGAGCATTTTCAACTGCCGAAGAAACACTCAGAAGCGACTTTTATGCCAGGGTCAGTTGCCATTAGCAACCTCCCCTTCGACCGGCTCATCTGACGCTATCTCTATCAGAGAAACCCGCTGTGCCGTGTCAGTGAGGGCGCATTATAGGGAGCATGTTTTTGTTCGCAAGGTTTTTCTGTCAACAAGCCTGCCAATTGCTCAGGAACTGAACTTATCGACCAAACAACCACCCAGGAGGCCAATTATCGTCTTTAACTAAGGAAGGTGCGAATAACTCCCGTGCGTGCTCTGCCAGTGATGACAGCCCCGAGATGTGCAAAGCTGCTCGACGTTAATGGCCTGAGTCCTTAGTGAGAACTGCAACCAAGCAGATAGGGCTGTCAGCCTCGCCCTTCGGGGCTTTCGGGCAAACACGATTGCTGTGGTATTGCGCTTTGAAAAGTAACCCGCCTTGTTGCACTTGAATACCTTCAACTTGAATTTGCCCGTAAACCAGAGCGGTGCGAGGAGTTATTCGCACCTTCCTTAGTATATTGCGACATCAACAGAAGCTCTATTGGGGTCAATTTTTCAGCAAGCCTATGGAGATAAAGCAAATAATTCATTACCATGATAAGGATTATTAACAGCATTCACCCCGCCTTCACATAAATTAGAGAACAGTCTTATGCAGAAGTCATTTTTAGTTGTGGTTATTGCCGCATTTATCGGTGCCTTTGGTATTCACCAATTTGCACCTGCATTCTCTGCTTCTATTGCATTTTTTGCCGGAGCGTTCGTTGCCGTCCTGCTGTTTGCATTTTTGTCCAGGTCCGCCGCAAGCACCCCCCCCTCCTATGAGGGCCCGATGATGACACTTTATGTAGGCAACTTGCCGTATCGGGTTCATGAGGGAGAAGTAAAGGAGTTATTTGAGCAATACGGCGCAGTCAATTCTGTCCGTTTGGTCAGAGATCGAAAAACCGGGCGCCGTAAAGGATTTGGATTTGTCGAAATGGCAGAGGCTGGCGCCAAGGAAGCCCTCGCCAAGTTAAATGATTTCAATTTTCAGGAGCGAACCATAAAAGTTCGCGAAGCCAAAACTCAGGACACCAGCGATTCTGATAAAGCTGAGTCCGCCTAGCCTACTTCAATTGATTTTTTTTGGGGGGGGAAGTGAGTCAACTCGCTAAACCCCAACAACATCAGAGTCCGTTTCAAGCCTGTATCCAATGAAACTGTGGTATAGAACCCACAAAGTGTTCCCATCTTTGCTGACTGTTGAACACTATCAGGCAGCAATGACATAACTCTGCGCGCGACAGCCTTGCCCGAATCCAGCAGGCTGACATTATCCCCCAACGCAGCGCACATCTCTGCTTTTAACATTGGAAAATGAGTGCAACCCAGTACCAGGACATCCAGTCCGGTTTGTTTGATAGGTTCGAGGATCTTTACCAGCTCAGCCTCCGGGATTGGAACACCTGCCATTTTTCGCTCTGCCAGTATCACTAACTCAGAACTGCTAAACAGATGCACCTGTGTATCCTTGGCAAATTCGCCGATTAAGCGGTGAGTGTAATCACGCTTTATTGTGCCCGGAGTTGCCAGGAGTCCAATCTCACAGGCTTTACTCAGGGCAGCTGCCGGTTTAATTGCCGGCACTACACCTACGACAGGAATATCAAGTTGCCGGCGCAGCTCCGGCAATACCAAGGTACTGGCGGTGTTGCAGGCAACAACAACCAAAGCCGCATCCAGTTGGTTACTCAGCCTGACAATCAGGTCAACACAGCCGCTAATAAGCACCTGATCCGCCAGCTCTCCATAGGGCAATCTGGCATTATCAAACAGATAGACATAATCCCGGCCCGGTAACAGACTGCGGATCTCCGACAGTACGGATAACCCACCCACACCTGAGTCAAATACAAGAATTGGCCGGAACACGCAGACTCCTGAAACTGGCAACACACTGATAGGAAATTTTCACACAGCCAAGACAGCTGCGTAAAGTGAAGAAACTGGACAAAGATGCGCTGTAGTATACTATTTGCGCCCCAATCGACAGACACAGATGGTAAGGTATACATGAACTTCGCAGCAATGAACCCGACAAGCTATGACGCTCAGCTTGATGAAAAGCGGGCCCGGCTGGAACAGGACTTTGCCGGGTATCTGCCACCGGCGCTGGAGGTCTTCCCTTCCGACCCAATCCATTATCGTATGCGCGCGGAGTTTCGTGTCTGGCACGACGGCGATGATCTTTACTACTACATGTTCGACAATGTCGAAAAGCAGAAAGTCCGTACTGACCAATACCTGCCAGCCGGCAAGTTGATCAATGAGATGATGCTAACAGTGATGGAAGAGTTACGTCCCAATCAGGTGCTGCGTAATAAGCTGTTTCAGGTTGATTTCCTGTCAACTCTGAGTGGCGAAATTCTGGTGTCACTGTTGTATCACAGACAGTTGGATGAGGCTTGGGAAACCGAAGCCCGAGAGCTGAAAGCCCGTTTGACCGCCCAATTTAATGTCAATCTGATTGGCCGTGCCCGCAAGCAGAAGATCGATCTGGACAAAGACTTTATAATGGAAACACTGCCGGTCAATGCTCGCGACTACCAGTACAAACAGATCGAGAATTGCTTCACTCAGCCCAATGCCAAGGTCGCGATTAAAATGCTGGAATGGGCGCTTGATGTGACCAAAAACAGCAGCGGGGATCTGCTGGAGTTATATTGTGGCAACGGCAACTTCTCCATTGCACTGGCACAAAACTTTGAGCGAGTACTTGCGACCGAACTGGCCAAGCCTTCGGTAGACGCCGCCCAGTACAACATCAAGATCAATGGTATTGAAAATCTGCAGATCGTCCGCATGTCAGCCGAAGACTTCAGCGAGGCCATAACCACTGGCCGCCAGTTCAAGCGTCTGGAAGGTGTGGATCTCAAAAGCTATCAGTGCAACACCATCTTTGTCGACCCGCCGCGTGCCGGACTGGATCCAGACACAGTAAAGCTGGTTCAGGGTTATGAGCGAATTCTGTATATCTCCTGCAATCCCAATACCCTGATAGCCAATTTGGATGTGTTGAGCCAAACCCACAAAATTAGTCGGTTCGCTCTGTTTGACCAGTTCCCGTACACCCACCATATGGAATGTGGCGTACTGCTGGAACGCAAATAAACAACCAAGGGGCCAACTGGCCCCTTTTTGATCTGTATGGACAGCTACTCAGCGAGCATCCATTCTGGTTTGCAGCGCTTCGGCGCCTTTGGCCACCATGCGCAGTTGCATCACCAGTTGCTCAGCCAGCTCTTTACGCTCTGTCCGCTTCATGTCCAGCGCTGCCGCACCGGCATTGAATACCAACGTCACCAGGGCTTCTGCCTGTGCCCGGGCCAGTTCCGGACTGCGACCCAGTGTATCTTCAGTGTAATGGGCAAGCTCAGAGATAAAATGTTCAATCTCCCGGGCCACCGCCGCACGAAAGGCCGCCGAAGTACCGGAGCGCTCATGCAGTAGAATGCGGAATACATTGGGGTTGGAGTCCAGCACTTCCATAAAGGTTTCCACGGAAATCCGGATAACACTGCCACCCGCCTCAGCCCGCTGGCGTCCTTTACGCATCATCTGTCTGAGTGTCAGACCCCCCTCATCCACCATGGTCAACCCCAGCTCATTCATGTCCTTGAAATGACGATAAAATGAGGTCGGGGCAATATTAGCCTCCCGGGCAACTTCCCGCAGACTCAGACTGGAAAAACTGCGTTCTGCACTTAACTGGTTAAATGCTGCGTCAACCAAAGTCCTTCTGGTCTTTTCTTTTTGCTGTGCTCTGATCCCCATCCTGCCGCTCATAATAATTTACGTGGAATCAGCAAATAATACCGATTTTGTCGATAAAACACAGCCCCGCCCGGAAATGCTGCGGACGCAAGCTCAGGTCAATTCAATCACACTTACTTACATAATAGTTACCTTGACCCCTCAATCACTGACGGCTAAATTGGCTAACAGGTGTACGCTCGAATAGAAACGGAAATCCAATGAAGCGAAAACCCCCTTTACTTTGGCTCAATGTAGCCTTTTTTGCCCTGACCTTTTTTGGCGCCCTGCTTTTGGTGCCCTGGCGCGGTCTCACCCATGGCTTTGATGGCATGGAGTGGCTGGCGTTCTGTTTACTTTCGTTTTTCAGTGGCTTGTCAATTACCGCCGGTTATCACAGACTCTGGTCGCACAAGACCTATAAAGTCAGTGCTCCGGTACGCGTGATGTATGCTCTGGGCGGAGCTTTGGCGCTACAAAACAGTGCACTGCACTGGAGCAGCGACCACAGAGTCCACCACAAACATGTGGATGACAATAATACTGACCCTTATTCCGCCAACAAGGGATTCTGGTACAGCCATATTGGCTGGATGCTACGCGAGTATCAGGCCCACAGATACCATGACTACAAGAATGTGCGGGATCTGCAAAACGATGCCATTCTGATGTGGCAGCACAGACACTATCTGAAATTGACTATTGCCATGAATATCGGCTTGCCGGCACTGCTGGGCTGGCTCAATAGCGATATTCTGTCCATGTTACTGCTTGCCGGTTTACTGCGACTGGTGTTGGTGCATCACTGCACTTTCTTTATCAACTCCCTGGCCCACAT
>JAJNAU010000191.1 GCA_021462625.1 Shewanella sp. | reverse complement strand
GTAGCCATGTCCGAAGAAAGCGAGGACGCTTCGCTCCGAGGGCGTCAGCAAAGCTGACTTCGAGAGCGGGAACAAGTTCCCTTCAAGAACGACTAACAAGTCGGCTACGAGAAAGTGAAAAAAGAAAAGCAGTCGACCACAGAGAACACCGAGGAACACAGAGAAAAGCAACGGCGAGAACAGAACTCTCTTCGCTTTTACCTCAGTGTCCTCCCTGTAACTCAAGCAGTGAGCGCTCCGTGGTAGATAGCTTTTTAAACCTAAAGCCTTGGACCACGAAGGGCGCGAAGAAAAAGCAGAAGAAAAGCAAAAGACCACAATCTTAGCTCGCCATCTTCTTTTCCCTTCGTGTTCTCTGTGTAGCGAAGCGCTTCGTGGTGATTAGCCAGTATTGTTTTTCTTGTAGCAACGCAATTGCGCTCTCGCTTTTCTCGAAGGCGTTAGCCGACCTCGCAGTGAGCGCAGCGAACGCCCTGCTTCTATATAACGACCCCAAAAACACAAAACTGAACGCAATGACAACTCAGTCAAACAATACAAATGAATCCGGGCGCCCGCCAAAGCGCAGCCACTGGCAAATTATGTGCGATGTGATTTTCGCGCTGATAATTAGAGAGCTGAAAACCCGCTTTGGAGCCAATCGCCTGGGTTACTTCTGGGCACTGGCCGAACCGATGGCACAGGCAGGTATTATGGCATTGATTTTTTCTTTGCTCGGCCGAAGCAGTCTTTCTGGAGTGCCGGTTGCACTCTTTATGCTCGCAGCTATTTTGCCCTTTAAGCTGTTCGGTAAATTGCTTCCTCAACTCTCGGCAGCGATTGAAGCCAATAAAGGTCTACTTGGATATAGGCAGGTTACTGCTGCAGACCCCATCATCAGTCGATTAATCATTGAAGTGATGACCTTCCTGATTGTCTATGTGTTGCTTATGGCGATTATGGCCTGGATCGGCTTCGATGTGGTTCCAAATGACTTGTTGGAGTTACTGGCGGTTAGCGGATTAACTGTGGTGCTGGCGACAGGAATGGGGTTAATGCTCTGTGCTGCCACGACCTGGTGGAAAGATACCGGCAAAATCGTGTCTATGGTGATGCAGCCCATGTTTTTCATCTCGGGCATCATGTTCTGTGCCACCATGATCCCCCCGCAGTACTGGTATCTATTTGACTGGAATCCACTATTTCACGTTACTGAGCTTAGCCGTGACGCCTACTTCAGCGTCTACCAAACGCCAGTGGGCAGCTTTGAATATCTGGGACTTTGGTCTATCGCGACCTTTACTCTCGGTTTGATGGCTTTCCAGGTTAATCGTCAACGGTTTATTACGACATGATCCATTTTGAAAACGTCAGTAAGTTCTACCCCACCAAACAGGGGAAGCATTATGTGTTTCGCAATATCAACCTGGACCTCCCTACGGATAAAAACATCGCCATTCTAGGTCCTAACGGAGTCGGTAAATCTACGCTTATCCGCATGATTGGTGGAACTGATTTACCCAATGAAGGCCGTATCCATTCCCCGCAGAACATCTCCTGGCCTCTGGGTTTGCAGGGTGGGCTTCAGGGCTCGATGACGGCCAGGGAAAACGTCAGATTCGTAGCCCGTATACACGGCTATAAAAACACTAAACCCATTGAGCAAAGGGTTCAGGACTTCGCCGAAATCGGCAAGTACTTCGACGAACCAGTCAAAAGCTATTCCAGCGGGATGCGCTCCCGGGTCACCTTCGGCCTGACCATGGCGTTCGATTTTGACTTTGATGTCTTGCTCATTGACGAACTGGGTGCAGTGGGAGATGCCAACTTTCGCAAAAAAAGTGAAGAGTTGCTGCTGAGTAAATACGAAACCACCAAGCTCATTATGGTGAATCATTCAGTCAGCAGCCTCAAAAAATTCTGCCAGGCAGGGCTGGTGATACAAGACCAAATGCTGCAGTTCATCGATGACATAGATGAAGCCGTCAAACACTACGAATCCATATACGTTAAAAACAAATGACCGACAATACATTAAAAACTCAATCGCCACCGCCGCCGTCTTCTAAGCCAAGGTCAATCCAAAGAAAGTTCCGTAAGCTTAAAAAAGACCCCAAGTTGTTTCTGGTTGACTCCAAAGCTTATGTCACAACACGCAAAACCCTGTACCTGACATGGGCCAAGCTGGGCTCATTCGCCTTGGTACTCTTGGCCTCTTTAATGGTCATCGGCTATTACACCTTGGTGGCCTCCCCCAGATATGCCAGTCAGACTCAATTTGTGGTTAAACAAGCCAGTGATAACGAGATCCCGATTCCTGGACTGGCCGCCATTGGCGCTGCCTCTCCCTCTACCCGTGATGCCTTGATCATTCAGGAATTTGTTCAATCCATGGAGATGGCCGAAGCCCTTGATAAAGCTGTTGGCCTGAAAGCCCATTATGAAGATCAAGCATGGGATCCAATCAGTCGCCTCCAAGCAGGCAGTACCCGGGAAGAATATCTTGAGTATTTCCAGAAACGCATTCGTGTTGAGTACAACGAAATGTCTGAGATTTTGCTGGTCGAAGTTCAGGGGTTCACCCCACAATACACGCTTCAACTGGCTAACGCGTTATTGGGTATCAGCGAAAAATTTATCAACCAGCTGGGCGTCAATATGGCCAACTCCCAGTTGCAATATGCCCAACGTGAAGTAGATAGAAGTCATGAAGTACTAAAGCAACAACAGGTTCGATTGGTTGAATTTCAAAACACCCACAAGCTCATCAGCCCAGATACCCAAAGTGGCGCGCTGCTGAGTGCCGTGCATCAGCTGGAAGCTGAAATTATCACCCAGGAAACCGAGCTGAAATCCCTGCAGGCCTATATGCGGCCGGACACAGCCCAGGTCAAAGCCCTTGAGTATCGAATTGAAGCATTGAAGCAACAACTCGTTCAGGAAAAAGCCAAGCTCACCAGCTCGGACCAGGAATCTCTCAACAAGCTCGCCGCCGATTTTAAAGAGATTGAACTCAATACCAAACTCAGTGCCGACTTGTACGCTTCAGCCCTGACCAGCCTTGAAATGGCCCGGGCAGAAGCGTTTAAAAAACTTAAGCATCTGCTGATTGTTGAACAACCTCGGCTGGCACAGGAAGACAGCTATCCCAAGCGTTTGCACAGCATTGTCACCTGGTTTGTGGTGCTATTGCTCATCTACTTCGTAGGCCGCCTGACTCTGGCAGTGATAAAGGAACACAGAGACTGATTATGCGATACAACAAAATTACTGCTTCACTGCTGGCCAGCTCTATGGTGTTTGCCAGCATTGCCCAAGCTGCCGTGTCGTTTCAGCAAGATGCTGACGCTGAGCAGGTGCAAACCATAGTTACCGAAGGTAAGCAAACCCGTTATGGTAATTGGCTATTTAATGGTGCCTTCAGTCAACACTCATTTTCGGCTACCAACCCTGATTATAAAATCACCCAGGGCGACAAACTGCTGGTGCAGGTGTGGGGCGGCGTTGATTATCAGGCCGAGGTTCTGGTTGACCCCCAGGGCAACATCTTCATTCCCAAGGTGGGCCCTATCAAGGTGTTGGGCGTGACCAACAGCAAGCTCAACCAAGTGATTCTGGCCAATGTAAAGCGGGTTTATAAATCAAACGTCGAGGTCTATGCCTCATTGATGTCCAGCCAAACCGTCAAAGTGTTCCTCTCCGGTATGGTTAACAACCCGGGTCTATATGAAGGGCAAAGCGCAGACAGTGTATTGCGCTTTATCGATCAGGCCGGCGGCATTCGCAGCGACATCGGCAGCTACCGCAATATTCAGGTCAAACGCGGCAACAAAATTGTGTCTCAAATTGACCTGTATGCCTTCCTGCAATCCGGCACCATGCCTGCCCTGCAGTTGCAGGATGGCGATGTGATTTTCATCGCGCCCAAACAGGGCGAGATCACCCTGGAGGGTAAAGTCGGATTTCAGGGGAGTTACGAGCTGGTGTCCTTCAAAGGTAAAGAGAACACACTCAAGCCGATTTTGGATGCCGTGGTCGCAGACGAGCAAGCAACTCATGTCACTATTGTCGCGCCGGATTTTGATTCAAGCACTAACGTCAACGGCAACCGTCAGGTCAATGCGACTCAGTACAATATCAAAGATGCCGCCAACATCCAGGTAGAGCCAGGCGCGCTGGTAAAAGTCACCGCCCAGTTGCGACCAAACTCAATCAGCATCGACTTGATTGGTGAACACAACTCCGCACAGGAGATGGTGCTCCCATGGGGCGCCAGCTTGCAGGATCTGCTCAGCAATACCGAGTTTTCAAAGTTGTCCAACGCCGGCGCCGTGCAGCTTTACCGCGAATCAGTCGCTGAACGTCAATTCGAAATGCTGCAGGCATCCCTGTCAGCCCTGGAGCAGTCAGTACTGACCGCCCGCTCTGGCACCAAGGAAGCCGCAGAACTGCGAGTTGCTGAAGCCGAAGTCATTCTGCGCTGGATTGAAAAAGCCCGCCAGGTTCGCCCCAAAGGCCAGGTACTGCTAACCAAAGACAGCGACTTGAGTCAAATCACCCTGCAACAGGGGGACAAGGTGATCATTCCGGCCAAGCGCAATCTGGTGATCATCCACGGAGAGGTGATGTTCCCTACTGCTATCGCTTACAACGATGAGATGTCAGTAGAAGACTTTATCGATAAGGCCGGTGGTGCTAATCACGAATTGGATGAGATGAATATTCTGGTGATGAAACCCAATGGCAGCTTTGTTACCGCTAACGAAAACTTAGGCCGCGCTTCAGTGGTTGGCCCGGGGGATGAAATCTTCGTGCTCTCCAAGCCAGATGAGAAGAGCATGCAGTTTGCCAAAGACATCACCCAGATCATCTTCCAAATCGCCATGTCAGCAGCAGTGGTGTTGAAGATATAA
>JAJNAU010000190.1 GCA_021462625.1 Shewanella sp. | reverse complement strand
GAGCGCTCTGTGGTGAACTGCTTTTCAAAAACAAAAAGAGCCCTGCTTTAGCAGAGCTCTTTTTATATTCGCCTTAACTGAACGGTATTGCCCTCAACGGGCGCAATTTAATTTGCGTATGCACCAACACATAGGGGAAAATATGCTCCGAACAGGACCAGGGAGCACCATATCATTTCGTTAAAGCAGGCTCAGGGTTTGTGCGAAATGAAATGGTATTTCATTAAATCAGCAGGAGAGAGAATGTCTTCCCGTAAAGTACTCGCCAACGCAATCCGTGTGTTAAGTATGGATGCCGTTCAGAAAGCCAATTCCGGTCACCCGGGGGCGCCAATGGGAATGGCTGACATTGCCGAAGTTCTTTGGCGTGATCATTTAAAGCACAACCCATCCAACCCAAGTTGGGCCGACCGCGACCGTTTCGTGCTGTCAAACGGCCATGGCTCCATGCTTATCTACTCTCTGCTGCACCTAACAGGCTATGACCTGTCCATTGACGATCTGAAAAACTTCCGCCAACTGCACTCCAAAACGCCAGGTCACCCAGAGTATGGCTATGCGCCGGGCGTAGAGACCACTACCGGTCCTCTGGGGCAGGGCATCACCAATGGTGTAGGTATGGCTATTGCTGAGAAGGTGCTGGCTGCTCAGTTCAACCGTGATGGTCACGACATCATTGATCACCACACCTATGTATTCATGGGTGATGGCTGCCTGATGGAAGGTATCTCTCACGAAGCCTGCTCACTTGCCGGTACTCTGGGTCTGGGTAAGCTGATCGCCTTCTGGGACGACAACGGTATTTCCATCGACGGTCACGTAGAGGGTTGGTTCACTGACGATACCCCAGCGCGTTTCGAGTCTTACGGCTGGCATGTTATCCGTGCGGTAGATGGTCACGATGCCGATGCCATCAACGCTGCTATTGAAGCTGCCAAGGCAGAAACAAACAAGCCGACCCTGATCTGTACCAAGACCATTATCGGTTTTGGTTCGCCAAACAAGTCCGGCAGCCACGACTGTCACGGTGCACCACTGGGTGATGCTGAAATTGCTGCAGCGCGCCAGTTTTTGGGCTGGGAGTATGCACCATTTGACATCCCTGCCGACATTTATGGCCAGTGGGATGCCAGGGAAGCCGGCAGCGCTGCAGAGGCGAGCTGGAATGGCAAGTTTGCTGCTTATGAAGCTGCTCACCCAGAGCTGGCTGCTGAACTGAAGCGTCGTCTGGCCGGTGAACTGCCTGCTGATTTTGACACTCAAGCAAAAGCTTATATTGAGCAGCTACAGGCCAACCCAGTAGATATCGCCTCCCGTAAGGCGTCTCAGAATGCGCTGGAAGCCTTTGGCAGGATGTTGCCTGAATTCCTGGGTGGCAGCGCTGATCTGGCACCTTCCAACCTGACTATGTACTCACAGTCCAAGTCCATCACGCCGCAGGATGCCTCCGGTAACTACCTGCACTATGGTGTGCGTGAGTTTGGTATGACCGCCATCATTAACGGTATTGCCCTGCACGGTGGTTTTGTGCCTTACGGTGCAACTTTCCTGATGTTTATGGAATATGCCCGTAACGCCATGCGGATGGCTGCGCTGATGAAGGTGCAGAACATCCAGGTTTACACCCACGACTCTATCGGTCTGGGGGAAGACGGCCCGACTCACCAGCCTGTTGAGCAGATTGCCTCTTTGCGCATGACGCCAAACATGAGCACCTGGCGTCCATGTGATCAGGTGGAAACTGCCATCGCCTGGAAGTGCGCCATCGAGCGTAAAGACGGTCCAACTGCCCTTATCTTCTCCCGTCAGAATCTGGCACAGATGCCACGCAGTGCCGAGCAGCTCTTGGCCGTTGAGAAGGGCGGTTATGTGTTGGTTGATTGTGACGGCACCCCTGAAGCCATCATCATCGCGACGGGCTCTGAAGTTGAACTGGCGGTTAGGGCGCAGGCCGGGCTGGCTGCACAGGGCCGCAAGGTGCGTGTGGTTTCCATGCCTTGTACCGACCTGTTCGATGCCCAGGACGCTGCCTACAAAGAATCGGTGCTGCCAGCTGCAGTGACTGCTCGCGTGGCGGTTGAAGCGGGTATCGCTGATTACTGGTACAAATATGTGGGCCTGAATGGCCGCATCATAGGGATGACCACCTTCGGTGAGTCTGCACCAGCGGGTGAACTGTTCAAGATGTTTGGTTTCACCGTTGAAAATGTAGTTGAAACCACCAACAGCCTGCTCGCATAATTCCAAAATCGAGTTAACTTGTTGATGATAAAGACGCGCAGCTGTGTTGAAATAATACGGTAACAGTCAGGACGGCTTACCCCGGGTGGGTAGGCCGTCTTTATATCTTTAGTGACGGGGCTGAGTCTGCACATGCAGTTCTATCAGGGGTAATTTCGGTGCTTATTCCTGATGAGATTTAGTTTCACAGAAAGGAGCATCAGAGCCCGATGATTCGGATTGCCATCAATGGTTACGGTCGTATAGGTCGCTCGGTGTTGCGGGCTCTGTATGAGTCAGGCAAGCGCCGGCAGATCCAGTTGGTTGCCATTAACGAGTTAGCCACGCCCGAAGCTATGGTGCACCTGACCCGTTATGACACCACCCATGGACGCTTTGCCCAGCAGGTAGAGCATGAAGATAGGGTCATGGTAATAGGTGATGACAGAATCCTGCTGCTGCATCAAGCCAATGCCAGCCGCTTGCCATGGAAAGAGCTGGGGGTGGATATTGTGCTGGAATGTACAGGCGCGCTGATCGACAGAGCCAGTTGTGAAGCCCATATTCAGGCTGGCGCCGGAAAGGTGCTGATAAGCCATCCCGCTTCGCCGGATGTCGATGCCACCATTGTTTATGGCGTCAATCAATCAAGCCTGCAACCAAATCACACCATTGTTTCCAACGCGTCCTGTACCACCAATTGCCTGGTGCCGGTTATCGATGTACTTGATAACGCTTTTGGAGTCAAAAGTGGCGCTATCACCACCATCCACTCTGCGATGAATGATCAGCAGGTTATCGATGCCTACCATGATGATCTGCGTCGTACCCGCGCTGCCGGTCAGTCTATTATTCCTGTCGATACCAAACTGGCCCGGGGCATTGAGCGCATTCTGCCGCGGATGAAAGACAAGTTTGAGGCGATTTCAGTGCGGGTACCAACGGTCAATGTTACCGCAATTGATTTGTCGGTGACCCTTGGTACCCGGGTCGATATAGATACCGTCAATCGTGAGCTTGAGGCTCAGGCTCAGGGCCGTTTTAAAGGCATTGTCAGCGTTACCAATGAGCCTTTGGTGTCCTGTGATTTCAACCATGATCCTCGCTCCAGTATAGTCGATGGTACCCAGACCCGGGTCAGTGGTGGGCAGTTAGTGAAGATGCTCTTATGGTGCGATAACGAGTGGGGCTTTGCCAACCGTATGCTTGACACCTCACTGGCGATGATGCATTGCACTGACGGACAAGAGAATTAACAGCATTCCGGCTGATACCCAGCGTGTCAGTCATTTTTTGGTTTGTAATTTGTTGGAGGAAATTCCAAATGGCGATTAACAAGATGACGGATCTGGATCTGGCCGGTAAGCGCGTGCTTATCCGTGAAGATCTGAACGTACCTGTGAAAGATGGCGTGGTGATCAGTGACGCTCGTCTGCGTGCATCACTGCCAACTATTAAGCTGGCGCTGGAAAAAGGCGGCGCGGTGATGGTGATGTCTCACCTGGGCCGCCCCACAGAAGGTGAGTATGATGCCGCCTTCTCCATGCAGCCTGTGGTAGACTACCTGACCAGGGCGCTGGATTGTCCTGTGCGCCTGGCTACCGAGTATCTCGACGGCGTAGAGGTGAACACCGGTGAAGTGGTGGTGTTCGAAAACGTTCGCTTTAACAAGGGCGAGAAGAAAAACGACGAAGTCCTGTCCAAGCAGCTGGCTGCCCTGTGTGACGTGTATGTGATGGACGCCTTTGGTACCGCGCACCGGGCCCAGGCATCAACCCATGGTGTCGGTATGTATGCGCCGGTGGCCTGTGCCGGTCCGTTGTTGGCGGCTGAACTGGATGCCTTGGGCAAGGCGCTGGATAATCCCGCTCGTCCTCTGGTGGCTATTGTCGGTGGTTCCAAAGTCTCTACCAAGTTGACGGTACTGGAAAGCCTCTCCGGCGTGGTGGATCAGCTGGTGGTGGGTGGCGGTATTGCCAACACCTTCATTGCTGCAGCCGGTCACGATGTCGGTAAATCCCTGTATGAGGCTGATTTGGTTGAGGAAGCCATGCGTCTGGTCGCTAACGCTGAAAGTCGTGGCGGTAGCATCCCGGTACCGACTGATGTTGTTGTTGGTACTGAATTCAGCCCGACTGCCGCAGCTGTTCTTAAGTCTGTAGCTGAGGTTGATCGTGATGAGATGATCTTCGATATTGGCCCTGACAGCGCCGAAGTGCTTGCTGAGATTATCGCCAAAGCGGGCACCATTGTATGGAACGGCCCGGTGGGTGTATTTGAATTTGATCAGTTTGGTGAAGGCACCAAGCGCATTGCGCAGGCCATTGCTGACTCAAGCGCCTTCTCCATCGCCGGTGGCGGTGACACCCTGGCAGCCGTAGATAAGTATGGCATTGCCGATAAGGTGTCTTACATCTCCACCGGTGGTGGTGCGTTTCTGGAATTCCTGGAAGGTAAAGAGCTGCCTGCGGTTGCCATGCTTAAAGCCCGTGGCGCCTGAATGCCGCTGAAGGTCGATGACTTTCAGCGATAACAGTAAAAAAACAAGCATTGCTCTGTCAGGCTTCGGCCTGACAGATAAAAATAAAACTAGGGTCTGTTGACCTTTGAAGATGGTTTTTGCAGCACTTTGTCGTTGTTTTATACAAAGCAACGCGATTGTGGTGTAGTTGTTCTACA
>JAJNAU010000189.1 GCA_021462625.1 Shewanella sp. | reverse complement strand
GCGCAATACCAAAGCAATCGTGATTGCTCGAAAGCCCCGTAGGGCGAGGCTGACAGCCCTATCTGCTTTGTTGCAGTTCTCGCTAAGGACTCAGGCCATTAACTTCAAACTGCGCCGCGCATCTAGAGGCTGCCAGCACTCGCAGAGCACGCACGGGACTTATTCGCACCTTCCTTAGATTGCCGGCACTATCTCGGTAAATAGCGGTGATGCGAGCCGATGTCACCCTGTAGTTGCTGGAAGCGGCATAGCTATGCCTGGCCGTATCGCCAGAGCCTCTATTACCCCCCAGAGCCGCACTGAAACTGGCATAGAAACCGGCAACAGGCGCCTCGTTGGTTTATCCGCCTTCATAGCTGCCGATCAGTGGCACATCTGCGTAACCTGGTTCGGTATCTACCATGACATACCAGATTGCTGCTTGTGGAGTCGGGAAGCTTCCGATTTCGTTATGCTGTCTGACCGGCAGCGGCAGTCAAAGCTACCGATTGTGGGCACCTGGCCATATTGACGTAGAGGGGGACATTGCCGTTACCGCCCTGAGTCACCAACTTCAGGTTGGTTGCACCAGGTGGAACCGGCATATAAAAATAAATAGCTTCACCGGTTACCCCACTCAAGCCAGTTTTGCCGATGCCATTCATCAGTTCCTGGTTTGGCTCAAAAATGTTCGCTTGAGTAACTATTGCTCTGGAAGCATCAGCAGTCACTTTCAGAGACACCCTATTGTTACCTTTGGCGGTATAGATATGAGATCAATTCGTTTCATCGCTCAGGCTGCTGCTATCACCAAAGTCCCACTCAAGGTTGGCGACAGTCACTATGCGCAAAGTTCCGTAGGCCACCAGTGATGGGGCAGTGAAAACGTCAATGCCGCTGTGTTCTGGCCCCAATTCAGCATTGAGGCCGCGAATACACTGGAAATCTTAATCGACTTCGTTGTTCAGCAGGCCGACCAGACCGGTGACCTTTTCATTCCAGCTGCTCAATTCCTGCTGCAGCTGTTCGTTGTGCTGCTGCAGCTGTTCATTGTGCTGTTGCAGTTGAACGTTTTTATGCTTTTCTTCTTCCAACTCCATTTTCTGAAGTTCGATAGATTCCAGTGCCGCCTGGATCTTGGTTTCCAGTTGGGATAATAATTCAAGGCTCATGGGAGTCCTTCCTGTATTGAAGATTAGTTGCTAGGAGTTTGATTTTAGCAGTGCTCGGGGCCAGAGGGGTAGCGCAGTCAGTTAAGTGGCCAAATTTCACTCAGTAATTGGATGATGTTTAAAGTTTTTTAGTATTTTGTGGTTAAGCTGGGCCTAAAAACAGTGATACTCTCTGGCAGATTCTGTCAGGTAAAGGCATTTGCCATCTTTGCCGAATTTTTTAGTGAACACTGGATGTGGATGGAGACACGCATAAATGGATGCAACCTGGCTGGCCTTTTTGCCTTTACTTCTGACTTTGTTACTGGCGCTGGTATTTCGTCAGACCTTGTTGGCACTCGGTGCCGGTATTGTTGCCGGAGCATTGGTCTTTACTGGTTTTGAGCCGCTCGGGGCCCTGTCTTACCTTGGTGACATTGCCAGCCGTCAACTTTATCATGACGGACAATGGCAGGACTGGCATCTGGATGTACTGGCTGCCATGGTACTGCTGGGGGTGATGACCCAGTTATTTGCCCGTGGCGGTGCAGTGACTGCGTTCGGCGACTGGTTGTATCAACACATTCGTACCCGGCGTCAGGCCCGGCTTGGCGTCATACTGCTGGGCTGGCTGGTGTTTATTGATGGCATTTTCAGTTGCCTTGCGGTTGGCCATGTCTGTCAGCCTCTGAGTGAGCGCTACCGGATCCGTCGTGAGCAACTGGCTTATTTTGTGGACTCCAACGCCTCCCCGCTGTGTGCCCTGTTGCCATTTTCCAGTTGGGGACCATATCTGATTGCCCTGCTGGCCGGAGTCAGCTTTTTACCCATATCTCCCCTGAGCGCTTTTCTGGAATTGGCGCAGATGAACTTTTATGCCGTATTGACCATTGCTGTGTCCCTGTATGTGGCATGGCGCGGTTTTGGTTTTGGTTCGGCTTTGTCCCTTGATAAGCCGAATGAAGCAATAACCCGCGGCAATCCCTGGCTGTTGTTGCTGCCTATGCTGACGTTGTTGCTGGCATCGGTCGGGCTGACTTTATGGACGGGGGCCGTCACAGCAGGCGGCGGTGGTGTCATGGCCTGGCTTGCCGCCGCCAATATTGGTGAGGCCATGTGCATTGCAGCGCTGTTGGCCGTAGTCGTCAGCCTGCTGATGATGTTGCGGGCCGGACGTGGTGTGCCAGCTGTGCTTGGCGACCTGTTACATGGCGTCCGCAGCATGGGGTTTGCCATTGGTATTTTGCTTTGCACCTGGATGATAGGTTCGGTTATCAAGGACTTAAATATTGCCGACATGTTGGCCCAGTGGGCCGGGCATTATCTCAATCCATCTTTGCTGGTGGCGGGGATGTTTCTGCTGTGTGCCATGATGGCGTTCACCACCGGCTCCAGCTGGGGGACTTTTGCCATTATGATCCCCATAGGGGCTGAGATTGCCTTTCAGGTTGCTCCTGAACTGCTATTGCCCGCATTGAGTGCCGTATTGGCCGGCTCTGTGTTTGGTGATCATTGCTCACCCATTTCAGATACCAGTGTCCTGAGTGCCACTTCCAGTGGCTGTGAACCTAGAGCCCACGTGCTGACTCAATTACCTTTTGCGTTGACAGTGGCATTCAGTGCCTTGGTTGGATTTCAGATGTTGAACCTGGGGTTTGGCAAGGGGATCAGCTGGTTGGTGGCGCTGGCGGTTATTGTGCTGTTGCTGACAACACTTGAACGCTATTATTTTGTTCGCCGTGACGGCCCGGTAGAGTGACCTGGTCAATGCGAGTGCCATTGAAGTGTATGGCTATTGATCTGCCGCGATTGAGGTGCTCGAATTCAGCCCCTTGTTGCGAAGCTGTGATGGCCTGGCTTGAGCTGCGGGGCGGGCATTGTGCGCTGGATGCTATAAGAATGGAACGTCTTACATGTGCTAACGGTGAATCGGATCACGGCCAATTGGCACAGGGAAATATATTCGTGAAGCCTGTCTCGCATATTTTGCGCTGGTGAAATTTTGATTTTCAGTAACCAATGCCAATCTGGCATAGAAGGCAGAGTCTCTCTCAGAATCCTGTCATCGTGTGGCTGACTGGTTTTCGAAGGGTAAGTTGAGTCGCTAAGCTCCGGTGTTGATTGGTATGTTCAAACCATGGAGTGGCTTGGTGACAGATAGCAAAAAGGCCCGCTGTTGCGGGCCGTTGGGTCTTCAACACAGCAGGCGACTACCCTGTAAGGTGGGCGACTTAGAAGTAGTAGCCAACATTAACGTTGATGCGGGCATCCCACTCGTTACGACCATCGTTCAGGCCGATACCGGAAGCGGCCAGAGAGCTGCCCCACATGTTCTTGCCGAAAGACAGATCGATAGAGGAGTAGGTTGGGCCAGCGGTAATCGCAGCACCGGTGACGTTCTGGTAGCTGTTCTTGAAGCTTTCATCTTCAACATCCGGAGTCATCACGTTGAAGTCGTTGTACAGCTTCACGCTACCGAAATCGGTGGCGATAGTCTTGGCAACATTGAAGGTGTATAGCTGACCCTTGTCAGCGGTTTCGAGCAACCAGCCACCCTGAGCAAAGGCGATCATGTGCTCAGTCCCTTTTTCAGCGTCAGCGGCATCAAACTCATAGCTGATCGCCTGAGCGGTGAAGTTCCAGCCCTGGTAGTTGGTGCTCATGTGCAGCGCGAACCCATGGCGATCGCCGCTGTTGTTGGTGGCGCTGTTATACAGCTGGCCGTACTGAACAGAACCACCGAAAGTGGTGGAGCCACCGTGGTGCTCAACTGTGTAGGTCTGGCGCAGGTTGAACTGGTTTCGCTCTTCGCTGTGGTAATCGCGAGTACCAATTACGTTGCCGTTGTCGTCATAAACGTTGATGCTGCCAGTGGCGATATCACCGGCGTACTTCTTGTAAACGTTTGCGCTGTACTCTGCGCCGTTGAAGTAAGCGATATCAGTCGCCCAACCGTTTTTCTTATAAACCAGCTTTACACCAGTGTCATAGTCTTCTTCGAAGCCCATATAGTAACCGATGCTCATCCACCATGAGTTGGACGCAATGTTAGGGTTACCGAATGGCACCATGGCTACACCCAACTGCAGCTGCATATCCGGGTTGATGTTGTAGTAGCCGTACTCAATGAAGTCATCGCTATTGGTAAAGCGGTATTCTGCTTCCAGACCGAAGTCACCCTGCTTGGCGCTGACTTTGGCAGTCACTACGTCAAACTTGAACTCACCGCCTTTGTCGGCACTGGCAGCTGTTTTATCAATCCAGTGGTAGTTGGCGCGTACAGAGCCACCGAAATTAATTCCATCTTCCTGCGTTGCCTGAGCACAGAAAGTGCTCAGGCAACCGCCACGAAGGACAACATAAACTTAGTGTTCATTTTTATTATTCCTAAGTACACAGAAGGAGTCGCCGATCCCGGCCCCCATCTATTTATTTTGAATGACATCAGTTCCATCAGGTGTGGTGGCGCGGTAAACGCAGTGGAGTCTTATGCTCGTAACTGCGTAAAGATCCTGGATAACGACACCTTGAGCGAACTGGATAGACTTGTGCATGAGCTTTGATACCGCCGATTTGCTCTCGTCCATGACGATGCTGCGCATGTCGTCATGACATAACAGAATTGCAGCCCCACTAATGTTTTTCTTGCTGGCAAGCCTGACAGCCCTATCTGCTTTGTTGCAGCTCTCGCTAAGGACTAGGGCCATTAACTTCAAACTGCGCCGCGCTTCTAGAGGCTGTCAACTGCAGAGCACGCACGGGACTTATTCGCAC
>JAJNAU010000188.1 GCA_021462625.1 Shewanella sp. | reverse complement strand
TTTTTGCGCATTTTTCAGCGGATTATGCTGCTGCCATACGGGCCAGTACCCGATCAGCAGCAGCCAGAGTCGCCGCCAGCTCTTGCTCGCCGTGAGCCATGGACAGGAAGCCGGCTTCATAGGCACTTGGTGCCAGGTAGACACCTTCATCCAGCATGCCGTGGTAGAAGGCACGGAACTGCTCCATATTGCACTTGGTGACCTGTTCAAACAGGGTGATCTGTGGCTCGTCGGTAAAGAAGAAACCGAACATACCGCCCACATAGTTGATGCTCATTGGAATGCCGCGCTTGTCGGCTGCGGCTTTGAAGCCTTCTGCGATACGCTTGGTCTTAGTGGCCAGCTCTTCATACAGACCTTCTTCACACAGGGCATCCATCTGAGCCAGACCCGCAGACATGGCGATTGGGTTACCGGACAAAGTGCCAGCCTGATAAACAGGGCCGGTAGGAGCGATAAACTGCATTACATCTTTACGGCCACCGAAAGCCCCCACTGGCATACCGCCGCCGATCACCTTACCCAGTGTGGTCAGATCCGGTTTTACCCCGTAGTAACCCTGGGCACCACTCTTGGACACTCGGAAACCAGTCATCACTTCATCGATGATCAGCAGTGCGCCGTAATCATCACACAGGGCGCGCAGACCTTCCAGGAACCCAGGTACCGGAGGAATACAGTTCATGTTGCCGGCAACCGGTTCCAGAATGATACAGGCGATGGCATCCGGATATTGTTCAAACATGGCTTTCACTGAGTTCAGGTCGTTATATACCGCAGTCAGAGTGTGTTTGGCGAAATCTTCAGGAATACCCGGAGAGCTTGGTTGACCTAGGGTCAGGGCGCCTGAGCCAGCTTTTACCAGCAGACAATCGGCATGGCCGTGGTAGCAGCCTTCGAACTTCATGATCTTGTCACGACAGGTAAAACCGCGAGCCAGACGAATGGCACTCATGGTCGCTTCGGTACCAGAACTCACCATACGGACCATTTCCATGGACGGCACCATTTCGATAACCTTCTCAGCCATTTTGACTTCTAGCTCAGTAGGGGCACCGAAAGACAGGCCGTTCTCAACAGCGGCCAATACCGCCTGACGAATTTTTGGATGGTTGTGACCCAGGATCATCGGACCCCAAGAGCCCACGTAGTCGATATACTTGTTGCCGTCTGCGTCGTAGATATAGGCGCCATCGGCTTTTTCGATAAAACGTGGGGTACCGCCCACACCGTTGAATGCACGTACCGGGGAGTTCACACCGCCGGGAATAGTTTGTTTCGCCTGTTCAAACAGCGCTTCGGAACGGGTCATCTTATTTCCTTGTTCGTGTTGTGCCGGTGTTGCCGGTCTGGTTGTCAATGCCGGGCTTCCCGCCATAAGCGGAAATCCTGAATACAGTTGGGAGATGCTTCCCATAGCCGCCCAATTGTGGGCCCAAGACCGTCAATGTCAATGGCGAGGATCACATGATGACAGAAATATCTCTGTGATACTGCTAGGGTCTGTTGACCTTTCATGGTTGAATTTTGCACGCTCTAGACGCGCTTTAATCGCGACGCAAGGTGTGTAGCCTAGGGGCCTAAGCAAAGACCTTGCAACAAAGAGTAAAGCGCGTATAGCCGAGCCCTTCGGGCAGCGTTTGTCATCGCTTTCTACTGCATTAACGCTCATTCATGTAGAACAACTACACCACAATCGCGTTGCTTTGTATAAAACAACGACAAAGTGCTGCAAAAACCATCTTCAAAGGTCAACAGACCCTAGCAGCGCTGCTGCGGGTTTATAGCCTGGCAGTCCGCGGAATTTCGAAAAACAGTCAGCGTTTACAATCTTGACGCAAGCTGGATTTATTCTGCTGAAAGATCACCTGAAAATGAAGCCATCGGATTAACTGTCCGGGCATGATAAGTCTCTGATTTACATATCAGTGGTGACTGATGTTGCTGTGAAGCGACCCAGGGCTATAGCTTGCCTGAGCGAATTTCCTGTTGCAGATTAGCCCAGCTTATCACCCCAACCAGATTGTCCGGTGTATCTTGCCAGATAAAGACTTCACCGCTGCGCCTGGGCAGCAGCAGTTCATAGGCTTCATTCAGGGTAGCTGTGTCGGGCAGTCCCTGCATGGGCAGGCGGTACAGGGTTTCATCGCCTTCGAAGGACTGCATTTCCAGCTTGAGTTTTTCAAACCGCCCCTGCTCATTGCGTACCAGCACAGGACGCCCCTGAGCCCGTTTAAGCACTTCCAGCAGCAGTGATTCATCGTTGTTCACGACAACCATTCTGCGGTTCATCAGGGCTCGTACGCCGGTTTTCTGCAGCGCGGCATTGATCGCCGGTACCCGATATTCCAGCCCCATAATATCCAACTGGCGCAGGAAGATAGACTGGCTGCGAAATCCCCGATATGACACCAGAAACGCCAGCACAGTCACAAACATGGCAGGCAAAATAATATTGGTATCGTTGGTCAGCTCTAGCAGTGCCACCAGGCCGGCAAGCGGGGCATTGAGAGTGACCCCCATCATGGCGGTCATGCCGATGACGGCGTACAGGCCAATATAGGGGCTTAGCGCCGGAAACAGCTGAGCACATAGCATGCCAATCAGGGTGCCCACTATGGCGCCAATACCGTACAGGGGGCCGATAAGACCACCGGGAACGCCAAGGCCGATGGCGGCGATAGTAGCAATCACTTTGGCCAGCAGCAGAGCGAGTAAAAACAGCACGGTGGGGTGTTGGTTGAGTGCTGCCTCGATGGCCCAGTTACCTGTGCCCAATGCCTGTGGCATCACCAGACCAATCGCCGTAGTGATGGTGCCAGCCAGCAGTAATCTGAGGGTCAGTGAGCGGTTGACGGATTTCTCTGTGACCAGGATCAGGGTATGGTTAAAGGCTGCGGCCGCGCATCCCAGCGCCAGACCGGCGATGGCCAGCAACGGATACTGATCCAGAGTAATCGCCAATACCTCGATATGATCGTATTCGTGGACATCACCAAATACCAGCTGGCTTGAGAGGGCACCGCAAATGGCGGACAACATGATGGGGAAGAAGTAATGGATCTTGTATTCCCGGACTATGACTTCAAAGACAAAGATGACAGCTGCCAGCGGCGTATTAAAGGTGGCGGCAATCCCGGCGGCGATTCCGCTGGCGCACATGATGCGAACGCTGTTGTCCGGCAGTTTGAAATGCTTAGCCAGTACACTGGCCGTCACCGCACCCAGGTGGATAGCGGGGCCTTCACGGCCAACGGAAAAGTAACCGGCCAGGGCAAAAAATGCCTGAAAGAACTGCGCCAACGCCGACGGCAGTGGCAGCTTACCATAATGCATCTTGAACATATGCAGCACATAGGCAATACCCAGACGCTTGTATCTACCTGAGCCCAGTTTAATTGCCACACGGATCAAAATTGCAGCCAACAATGGCAGAAAAACTCGCCAGTCGGCAGTGATCTCCGTAAAATCCTGCTCATTAGCCGCAGTTAGTTCATGGCTCCAGGAAAGCATGACTCTGAGCATCAGAATGACACCGGAGGCAATCAGGGCAAACACCAGTGCCAGCGCACATAACGGGACGCTGGTTTTGGCTTCGGATAGCTGATCTCTCAGACCGGTTCGTAAATAGTGCTGAGATTTTTCTTTGAATTCTTCGAAGCTGATTTTCACGTTAAAGTTTCCGCATAGTCCATTGCTGTTTTAAGGTTTAACTAATGTCGAATTATCATCGCTGGGCAGATCGCCTGCAAGGGGCAGAGCGAAGATACCGGGCGTCCTCCTGGTATCTGTTATTACTGGTGCTGGTGGCGTTTGTGCTCGGGGGGCTGAGTTATCATCTGTGGCTGGCGCAACAGCCCCAGGCAAAAGACGCCGGAGATCAACAAATACAGCGCCAGGAGAAGGAGCTGCAGGCTCGTTCCAGCGCGTTGGCCAGCCGTGATATGGAGCTGCTGGTGGCCCGTGAGGCCAATGACAATATGAAAAAGATGTTCAATGAACAGCTGGAGCGGGAGAAGCAGTTGCAGCGTGAGTTGAGTTTTTACCGCAGCGTGATGGCGCCGGAAAACAACGCCGAAGGGGTAGCGATATATTCGGCTGAATTGATCCCGGGACTGGTACCGGGTAAGCAGCGGCTGGAGCTGATACTGATGCAGCTGGAAAAGCGCAAGCAGGTGGTCAAAGGCCGGGCTGAAGTGTTGCTCGTCGGGACTCAGGATGGTGTAGCTGACACCCTGTCCCTCAAGTCGCTGACCGATGCCAATTTGAACTTCAGTTTCCGCTACTTCCAGATGCTGGACAGCGAATTTGATCTGCCAGAAGGCTTTGAGTTGGCAAGGGTTCAGGTCAAACTGGTGGTCCCTGGTAACCGCCGGACTAAGGGTGCAGAATCTGAACAGATTTTCAGCGTGCCTGAGTTAACCTCAGGTGAAAAAGAGCCGCGGGTAATACTTGAACAAAATAGTCAAGTAACGGATAATCCCGCATAGCAAATTGATGTAAGAGGTAGCAATGACTGAACAAGCTGATGCAGTTCTGCCCATCCGCTTTACCGATGCGGCGGCTGCGAAAGTGAAAAGCCTGCTGGAAGAAGAACAGAACGACGCCCTGAAGTTAAGGGTCTATGTGACCGGCGGTGGCTGTTCAGGTTTCCAATACGGGTTTACCTTCGATGAAAAGATAAACGAAGGTGACTTCACCGTAGAAAAGCAAGGGGTACAACTGGTTGTTGACCCTATGAGCCTGCAGTATCTGGTGGGAGGCGAGGTGGATTATACCTCAGGGCTGGAAGGATCTCGTTTCTTTGTGAAAAACCCCAATGCCACCACTACCTGTGGCTGTGGTGCCAGCTTTTCTGTGTAATCCAGGTAGTGTTCATAAATCAATTAAAAGCCGTTCTCTTTGGTTAAAGCCTCGCCCTACGGCAATGCTGTTCACTTAGTATGTTTCCGTTACGTTTGAAAGAGAAAGATTGAACCACGAAGACCACGAAGAAAAGCTTTTCTTTGCTATC
>JAJNAU010000187.1 GCA_021462625.1 Shewanella sp. | reverse complement strand
TAGGCCCCTAGGCGGCACACCTTGCGTCGCGATTAAAGCGCGTCTAGAACGAGCAAAATTCAACCATGAAAGGTCAACAGACCCTAATTAAAGGAGAACATGTATGCTTGAATTTTTAAAAGCTCTGGCGAAGCTTGTCTATTTTCTATACAACGCGCCGGAAGCTGAAAGAAATAATTCAATAAGGAGTGACTCAAACAACAACTCCAAAAAGAGAAAGTTCACTAGCAACACTAGCACCTCCGTAAAACCAGCAGATATTGGATTAACCATGCATGGTTCGCCTGGTGTGTCTTATCGTCAGATCGGTAACGCTGCTTATGGTTCTGATGGAAGCTATGCACAAAGAATAGGCAGTACCATCTACCATTCGGACGGTTCAACAACACAACAAATCGGAAATGCTTTCTATAAATCAGGTGGTACCGTAATCAATAAAATTGGTAATACATCTTATGGTCCGGATGGTTCTGTCTGCACAAAAGTTGGCGATAATACCTACTGCAACTAAGGAAGGTGCGAATAAGTCCCGTGTGTGCTCTGCGAGCGATGACAGCCACGAGATGCGCGACGCAGCTCGACGTTAATGGCCTGAGTCCTTCGCGAGAGCGGCAACCAAGCAGATAGGGCTGTCAGCCTCGCCCTTTGGGTCTTTCAGGCAAACACGATCGCTGTGGTATTGAGCCTTGAAAGGCAACCCGCCTTGCTGCACCTGAATACCTTGAACTCGAATTTGCCCGTAAGCCAGAGCGGTGCGAGGACTTGTTCGCACCTTCCCTAACATGCACCAAAACAAAATTTGCCACATTAACCATGGTCATGGATAAGTTTGAAACATGACTATTAAAGCATCAGATACCAGGAACGTTCTGATCCATAGTCGTCATCAACTCGCGCGGCTGGTTACTTATCATATTTGTCTCGATCCATTGGCCAACCTTCTGGCATCCATACATTCACTCGCGAGTTGAGGGAAAAGAGCGAGGGCTGCTCCAATATCCTCTACAGAAAAATTAGGATTTAACAACAGTCAGCGAAAACTGACCAATAAGCCGAAATAACAGTCATTCACAACTGGGCGGTAAAAATCGCCTATTTTTTCCCCGCATCACGCTGTATAATCGCCGCCTAATTTTCCCGCCTGTGCAGTTGAAAGTAGTCCTAAAAAATTTTTTAGGCTCCCATTTTATAGGCACCCAAAACCGGATATCACGAATGTCACAAGATACAAATCCTTCAGCAATCAGTAAGTTACGCAACATAGCCATTATTGCGCACGTTGACCATGGTAAAACAACCCTGGTTGACAAGCTGCTGGCGCAGTCAGGTACTCTGGCAACCCGTGGCGAAGCGACTGAGCGGGTGATGGACTCCAACGATCTGGAAAAGGAACGTGGCATCACAATTCTGGCCAAAAATACCGCCATCAAATGGAATGACTATCGCATTAACATCGTAGACACACCCGGACACGCTGACTTCGGTGGTGAAGTAGAACGTGTTCTGTCTATGGTTGACTCTGTACTCTTGCTGGTTGATGCGCAGGATGGTCCGATGCCACAGACCCGTTTCGTCACCCAGAAGGCGTTTGCCCAGGGCCTGAAGCCAATCGTGGTTATCAACAAGATTGACCGTCCCGGTGCACGTCCTGATTGGGTTATCGACCAGGTATTCGATCTGTTCGACAACCTGGGGGCGACTGATGAGCAGCTGGACTTCCCAATCGTTTACGCTTCTGCACTGAACGGTTTTGCTTCTCTGGATCCCGATGTGCACAGTGATGACATGACCCCGCTGTTCCAAACCATCGTTGATCAGGTATCTCCACCGGATGCAGACGCTGAAGGCGCTTTCCAGATGCAGATCTCTCAGCTGGACTACAACTCTTACGTAGGTGTTATCGGTGTTGGCCGTATTAAGCGCGGCAGCGTGAAGACCAACCAGCAGGTGACCATTGTGGGCACTGACGGCGGCACCCGTAACGGTAAAATCGGCCAGGTACTGGGGTATATGGGGCTGGAGCGTCACGAAGTGGACGTGGCACAGGCAGGTGACATCGTGGCCATTACCGGTCTGGGTGAGCTGAAGATCTCCGACACCATCTGTGCTGCCGGTAATGTTGAAGCTCTGCCTCCGCTGTCTGTTGACGAGCCAACCATGACCATGACCTTCCAGGTGAATACTTCTCCGTTCGCCGGTAAAGAAGGTAAGTTCGTCACTTCACGTAACATCCTTGAGCGCCTGGAGCAGGAGTTGGTGCATAACGTAGCGCTGCGCGTTGAAGAAACCGACAGTCCTGATCGTTTCCGCGTATCCGGTCGTGGTGAACTGCACCTGTCCATTCTGATCGAAAACATGCGTCGTGAAGGTTACGAGCTGGCGGTATCCCGGCCTGAAGTGATCATCAAAGAGATAGATGGTGAAAAGTGCGAACCATATGAAACACTGACTGTTGATGTGGAAGAAGAGCACCAGGGTGGTGTGATTGAGCGTCTAGGTACCCGTAAGGCTGACATGAAAGACATGCAGCTGGACGGTAAGGGTCGTGTTCGTATTGACTTTATCATCCCAAGCCGTGGTTTGATTGGTTTCCAAACCGAGTTTATGACTGCGACTTCCGGTACCGGTCTGATGTACCACAGTTTCGATCACTATGGTCCATACAAGGGCGGCGACATCGGTCAGCGTACCAATGGTGTACTAATCTCCAACGCCACCGGTAAAGCGCTGGCTTACGCGCTGTTCACCCTGCAGGACCGTGGTCGTCTGATGATCGGCCACGCTGCCGAGGTTTACGAAGGCCAGGTAATCGGCATCCACAGTCGTTCAAATGACCTGACGGTAAACTGTCTTAAAGGCAAGCAGCTGACCAACATGCGTGCTTCCGGTACCGACGAAGCGCTGACCCTGACGCCGCACATCCAGATGACGCTGGAGCAGGCACTGGAGTTCATCGATGATGACGAACTGGTAGAAGTCACGCCAAAGAGCATCCGTGTGCGTAAGCGCCATCTGACTGAAAACGACCGTAAGCGTGCTTCACGCGGCTGATATTTTGGAAAAGATAGTGCCCAATAGTCGCTTGTACTGTTAACAGAAAAACCCGCTGGATCAGCGGGTTTTTTATGCCTGTAATTATATCATTTTCATTAATAGTCTGATCAATTCAGAGCGCGTCAGCTATTCTGAGCCTCGGCGGATTGATTGACTAAGGCTCTCTTTAAGAGCAATGCAACACAGAAGCAGGATACCTGACACGCTCACGCAGTGTGAGTTTCAATGTAATTTTTACTGTGTTGAGCCTGAATTCTCGCTGAAGCAGATCAACTATTAGGGAAGGTGCGAATAAGTCCCGTGCGTACTGTGCGAGTGATACAGCCCCTAGATGCGCGACGCAGCTCGACGTTAATGGCCTGAGTCGTTAGCGAGAGCTGCAACCAAGCAGATAGGGCTGTCAGCCTCGCCCTACGGGGCTTTCGAGCAAACACGATTGCTGTGGAATTGTGCTTTGAAAGGCAACCAGCCTTGCTTTATCTGAATACCTCGAACTCGCTTCTGCTCATAAGCCAGAGTGGTGCGAGGACTTGTTCGCAACTTCCTTAAATGAAATAGGTATTAAATACCTATTTTATCTAGGTGCTGCATCAGATACAGGCGCATGGCTCCGGGCGTCTGGCTTTCCCAGTAGCCCAGTAAGTAAGCCAGCATGGGCAGAGCGAACAGGATCACCAGCAGCATGATCGCCAGCCCCCGGTGGGACAGCCTGCGGCCGTTTGGTAGACTCAGTGCCAGCGCTTCTTTACGGGGACAGGCCGCCACGCAGCGCAGGCAGGCTTGGCACTCATCACTGTGCACTGTGGTCAGTTCATCCACTTTGATACCGACCGGACAGGCCTTGGTGCATTTGCTGCAGGGAATGCCTTTGAGCTGCTTGATGCACAGCTTCTCGTTACGACGGATTTTCAATGGGCTCAACAGGCTGAGCAGCCCGAGCGCTGCGCCGTATGGACAGAGATAGCGGCAGAATGCCTGCTGTCTCCATGCCGCCAGCGACAGTATGGCTGCAAAGCAGATCAGCGTGACATTGCCTGGGGAAATAAAGAAATGCGCCATTTTGAGATCGGCAACTTTGTGGTATTCCCCACCAAGATACACAGGCAGCATCTGTGCAGGCATGCCAATGATTATGTAGACGCAGAATGCCAGCAGCAGATATTTCACCATGCGCAGTGGCCAATCGAGCCACTTGGGCGGCTCATATGCGCCGGGCAGTAATTTGACTCTCAGCCTGTGGATATACTCTCCCGCCAAACCCAGTGGACAGGCCCAGCCGCAAAAGGCGCGCTTGCACAGTAAGCCACTGAGCAGCACGGCCCCCAGCATAACGGCAGCCGCAGGGTGCTCCCGGTCAAAATAGCCGTACTGACTGATGGCCCGGATCTCAATACCACCGGCAATGGGCAGGAAAGCATCCAGGGTATTGGGGCGTGTTATCCAGTCGACCTGTCCATAATGTTGCAGCAACAGATGGTAGACGGTGTAGTGTACAGCCGTCAGCAGGATAGACAGGGCAAGCAGGTGCTGGTTCCAGAATCTGAGCGGATTGATCCGAATCTCACTGGTAAACAGTTGCGGCCTGGCAAACTTCAGTGTCATCAGGGTGAGCAGGGCAATTAACAAGGCCACAAACAGCTGCGGTTGCATAGCGATAACGGTTGCGACAAGTAGGCTGGCCCCGGTGAGCAGGGCACCATATTCATGGCCGCTCCAGAAAAGTTGTCCGGAGATATAGACCAGCGCCAGCATCAATGTCAGGGATCCGATCAGTGTCATGGAAAATACAATGGAAAAGGAATTTTACCATTATGTTGCCTTAACCGGGATAAGGTTTTTACGCCTTTAATGAAGTGTGGGAAAGATCTTGTTTTAAAAACAGTTATTGTCAGAAGTTAGCTCAAGGTAAAAGTTGCGATAGAAGGTTGGGCGTGGAACTCCTAGGGTCTGTTGACCTTTGAAGATGGTTTTTGCAGCTTTTTGTCGTTGTTTTATACAAAGCAACGCGATTGTGGTGTAGTTGTTCTACA
>JAJNAU010000186.1 GCA_021462625.1 Shewanella sp. | reverse complement strand
TGCTCTGCGAGTGCTGACAGCCTCTAGATGCGCGGCGCAGTTTGAAGTTAATGGCCTGAGTCCTTAGCGAGAACTGCAACAAAGCAGATAGGGCTGTCAGCCTCGCCATACGGGGCTTTCGAGCAATCACGATTGCTGCGGTATTGCGCTTTGAAAGGCTACCAGCCTTCCTTTATCTGAATACCTCGAACTCGCTTCTGCTCATAAGCCAGAGCGGTGCGAGGACTTATTCGCACCTTCCCTAAAGCGCAGTTGGCACTGCCATAATCGAAACCTACAAACATGGCGACTCCACAGTCCTGAAAAAAGCCGGCAAAATACCATAAAATTTTCAGGCAAGACACAGGGAAAGCGGTGTTTTTATGTCACACCGGCGCCAAAAAATTCATATAACTGACATAGCCCCAGGCTTGAGTATATGCAGGTCAGGGCGCCTTTTGTCATAACATAAAGTTGGACAAAAGACACCTTTTACTCCACCTTACAGGAAACACCCTGCCCGCTGTTTGGCAAAGGAATCAATGTCGTGATTAGTGGCTCAGATAAGTTATTTGTGGAAAAAAAATTGTCTTGGCTGTCCTTCAACGAGAGCGTGCGTCAGGAAGCAAGCGATGCCAGTGTGCCTGTGGTGGAGCAGGTGCAATTTCTGGGCATTTATTCCAACAATAGGGATGAGCTTTTCCGTGTGTGGGTAGCCGCCGTCAACCGACGCCTGCAACTGGGCAGCTTCTCCACGACTTTGAAGAAAGATCGCCACCTGTTGCAGAAAATTCAAACCAAGGTGTTATTACTGCAAGAAAAATTTGATGCCATTTATGCCGAACTGATGCGCTGCAATATCTTTCTGGTGAACGAACTGCAATTAACCCAAAGCCACAGCCGGTGGCTGAAAAAGCACTTTCGGGACAATCTCAAGCAGTATATTGCGCCGCTTATCATCAACAACCGGCAGAATTTGACCAAGCTGCTGCGCGATGACACCCCCTATCTGGCGGTGAGCCTCAAAAGTGAACACAAGCGCCAGTACGCCCTTATTGAGATACCCACCATACTGCGCCAGACCACCTACGACCCGGCAGTATGTTTTATCAAAATCAATGTATACCGGGTTGCCAAACATTCGCAGATCATGCACTCCCTGATGGAAGCGGTGAAAAACGGCAAGAAGGTCACGGCCCTGATTGAATTGGCGGCCCGCTTCGATGAGCAGGCCAATATCGAATGGAGCCGGCGACTGTCGGAAACCGGGGTGCGGGGGCATCACGGTATTCCCAGTTTGAAGATCCATGCCAAAATGTGTCTCATCGGCCAGGAACAAGCTGATGATATGCACCTGTATGCCCCTATCGGCACGGGCAACTTCAACGAAAGCACAGCGCGCATCTATAGCGATTTTGCGCTCCTTACCGCCCATCAGGAAATCGGTGCTGATGGCCCGGGAGAACTGCCATTCAATTGTCAGGAGAAAGCCCATTGACCCTATTCCCCAGACATTATGTGGCCATCGACATGGGTTCCAACAGCTTTCATCTGCTGATCGCCCGCGAGCAGGATGGTCAATTACGAATTGTTCACAAAGAAAAACAACAAGTTAAATTAGCTCAGGGACTGGATGACAATAACCACCTGAGTGAACAAGCCATCAATCGGGGAGTGGAGTGCCTGAAGGACTTCAATCTCAGATTTGCCGATATCAGTAACGCCCAGATCCGACTGGTGGCCACCTACACGCTGAGAGTTGCAATCAACCGCGCTGATTTTATCGCCAGAGTCAAAGAAACTCTGCCCTATCCCATCGAAGTCATTTCCGGCCATGAAGAAGCCCGTCTGATTTACCAGGGCATCGCCCACAGTGAAGTGCTGAAAAAGCGTAATCTGGTGATCGACATTGGAGGTGGTTCCACCGAAGTGATAGTCGGCCACTTCCAGCACTCCAAAACCGTCACCAGCCTGCATTGTGGCTGTGTCAGCTTCCATGATAAGTACTTCGCCGATGACATTATTGACCTGACTCACTTTACCGCTGCCAGTCAGGCGGCAGATGAAGAGTTCTCCACCCTGAGTAAGGATTATTTTGACGGCAACTGGGATCTGGTGCTGGGCAGCTCCGGCACTATCAAAGCTATCAGTGAGACACTGGCTGAGCTTTATGGCTCACCGGAAATCACTCTGACCAATCTGAAAAAACTCAAACGACAGTTAATTGAGTGGGGCAACCTCGAGGGTCGCCTGAACAATGTCGAGTTCAAGCGGGCCAGCATATTGCCGGCAGGTTTGGCCATTCTCATTAGTTTCTTTCTCCGTTTGTCATTGAAATCACTGAGCTTTACCGCAAGCGCGCTGCGCGAGGGCGTACTCTACGAGATGGCACAGATAGATCAGTATCAGGATGTGCGCCTGCGAACCGTTGACGGCATTGCCCGCCTGTATCATGTGGATCGCAGCCACGCTTTTCGGGTGCGGGACACTGTGATGCAACTGTTTGAACAGGTCGCCGATAGCTGGCAGTTAGGGGATTACAGTCGATTGCTGGCCTACGCGGCAACGCTGCACGAGATCGGCATCCACATCAACTCCCGCGCCCACCAAAAACACGGAGCGTATATTATTGCCAACTCAGATCTGCCCGGATTTGACGAAACCCTGCAGCAACAGCTGGCGCTGCTTATCGGCAGCCACAGAAAGCGTCCGGACGAAAGTCTTTTCCATCAGCCTCAACTAGCCCGGCTGGTATGTTTGCTGAGATTGGGGGTCATGATTAATCTGGGGCGTCAGGGCAAGAGCATAGCAGTCACTGTAAGAGCGGATGGGCGCCACTTGCATGTGACACTGCCCCGGGGGAAACGAAAAATTGCGCTGCTGCTGAGTGATCTTGAGCGGGAATCCAAATGGCTGCAGCCGCTTGCTATTGAACTTATCGTCACCACCGTGACCGGGAGCGCTAATCCGCGGATCCAAGGCTGAGCCATACCTGAGAACAGCCTTATGCAACAAAGCATACAAACACAAAAGGACGCCTGTGCGTCCTTTTGATCCAGCGAAACCGCCTGTAATAGGTCTCTGGCACATTCAAGCCAGGCCAATATAGCCAGTCTTGTCACATCGAGTGACTTAACTACTTAGGGAAGGTGTAAATAAGTCCCGTGCGTGCTCCAATACCGTTCAGTTAAGGCGAATATAAAAAGAGCTCTGCTAAAGCAGGGCTGTTTTTGTTTTTGAAAAGCAGTTCACCACGAAGCGCTCACTTCGCTCGCTACACAGAGGACACGAAGGGATAGCAAAGAAAAGCTTTTCTTCGTGGTTCAATCTTTCTCTTTCAAACGTAACGGAAACATACTAAGTGAACAGCATTGCGTGCGTGCTCTGCCAGTGCTGTCAGCCTCGCCCTACGGGGCTTTCGAGCAATCACGATTGCTTTGGAACTGCGCGACAATCAGCCCTGAGATACCATCACCATGGCAGGACGCAGCAGACGGTCGTTCAACAGATAACCCTTTTGCATCACCAGCATCACTGTATTGGCAGGATGCTCGCTGCTTGGCTGCATGCCGATGGCCTGATGTTGATCTGGATTGAACGCCTCACCCACAGGATCAACCGGGATGATGCCAAACTTGGCAACCGCAGTCATCAGGGTTTTGAGCGTCAGCTCAACCCCTTCAATCACGGCCTTGTCGGCGTCATCTTCCACTGAGCTAACCAATGCGCGCTCCATATTATCAATTACCGGCAGCAGTTCATTGGCGAACTTTTCCAGCGCAAACTTGTGAGCCTTTTCCACATCCATGGCCGCACGACGACGAGTATTCTCCATTTCAGCCACAGCGCGCAGCGCTGCGTCCTTTTCTTCTTTGGCAGCACTGTGAGCCTGGGCCAGAGCCTGCTCCAGTTCTTCAATACGGAAATTCGCCTGGGTCAACTCGTCCACCAGTGCAGCTTCCCCCTCGGAGGCCTGAGTTTCAACTAGTTCCTCAACTTGGTCCTGTGGTGCTTGCTTGTGTTCGTTGCTCATTGTTACTCCAGCTAAAAATGCTTTGTTTCTACATACTCTGGGCATATTATGGGGATTAAATTTGATGATTCAAGGCCTTTCCAGGGAAATATGACAAGCGAGTTCCACACCATTGGTCTTATCGGAAAACCCCACCACAACGGGACCAGTTTAACTCTCAAGCGCCTGCATCACTGGCTCACTATGCAAGGGTACAACATTCTGGTGGAAGAACGGGTCGCCTCAGAACTGGGCAGCCATGTGCAATCAGCGGATATGCTGGAAATCGGCCAGCGTTGCGATCTGGCCGTGGTGGTGGGCGGTGACGGCAACATGCTGGGCGCCGCCCGGGTGTTGGCCCGGTTTGATGTCGGCGTGATTGGCGTTAACCGGGGTAACCTGGGCTTTCTGACCGATCTGCCACCAGATGCATTCGAGGAAAAACTGGGCGCCGTGCTGCAGGGCAAATATGAAACCGAGTACAGGTTTCTGCTGGAAGCCGAAGTGCACCGCCATGGCAAACTCAAAGCCAGTAATACTGCAGTCAACGAGGCAGTGCTGCACCCGGGCAAAATAGCTCATATGATTGAATATGAGGTGTATATCAATGAGCAATTCATGTACAGCCAGCGTGCTGATGGCATGATTGTATCGACCCCCACTGGTTCAACTGCCTATTCATTGTCTGCCGGTGGCGTCATTCTGACTCCCAAACTGCAGGCGATGATTCTGGTCCCTATGTTCCCCCATACGCTGTCCTGTCGCCCAATCGTGGTCGACGCCGACAGTGTTATCAAGCTGATCGCATCACCCCATAACGGTGAGAATCTGGAAGTCAGTTGCGATGGTCATGTCACTCTTACGGTGCTGCCTGGCGACGAAATTATCATCCATCGCAGTCCCGAGCGCCTGCGGCTTATCCACCCCAAAGGCTACAACTACTTCCATGTGCTGCGTAACAAGCTTGGCTGGGGCAGCAAGCTGTTTTAATACAAAGTAATTTTCCTTTTTAGCTCAAGTCATTAGGGTCTGTTGACCTTTCATGGTTGAATTTTGCTCGTTCTAGACGCGCTTTAATCGCGACGCAAGGTGTGCCGCCTAGGGGCCTAA
>JAJNAU010000185.1 GCA_021462625.1 Shewanella sp. | reverse complement strand
GCTACACAGAGGACACGAAGGGATAGCAAAGAAAAGCTTTTCTTCGTGGTCTTCGTGGTTCAATCTTTCTCTTTCAAAGAGGGCGTTCAAAATTCTGTGTCAGGTTATTAAATATCCAGCACTTTATCCAAAAACCTTCAAAAAAGATAGCGAGCTTGGATGAAAACGAGTTATTTGAAGGCAGTGCTGCAGCCCGGCTTAAATGCGGTGGTCAAAAAAAACAGAGATGCGGTTACCCTGGGAGTGCTGGTGAGCAGAACATTTCGTGATTTGGGCCACAAAGTCGATGAAGTGGATTATTATGAGAGCGAAGCGTAGCATCTGAAAACAGAAAAGCCTGCAAAATTGCAGGCTTTTCTGTTGGTGCTGAATGCCGTTTACTTGGCGTTCATCAGGGCAACTGTGTTGTCCAACATACGGTTGCTGAAGCCCCACTCGTTGTCATACCAAGCCATCACTTTCACTAGGCGACCGGACACTTTGGTTTGGGTCGCATCAAAGTTGGAAGAGAAGGCATTGTGGTTAAAGTCGATGGATACCAGCGGCTCTTTGTTAACGGCCATTACTTCTGCCAGTTGTGGGTTGGCAGCGATGGCATCATCAATAATCTTATTCACTTCTGCCACATTGGTGTCGCGCATAGCGATGAAAGATAGGTCCACCAGAGACACGTTTACAGTCGGTACACGAACTGCCATACCATCAAATTTACCCTGAAGTTCAGGAACAACCAGACCTACTGCCGCAGCAGCACCGGTTTTGGTTGGGATCATTGACATAGCAGCAGCACGGGCACGGCGCAGGTCACTGTGATACACATCTGACAGGCGCTGATCATTGGTGTAGGCGTGGATAGTGGTCATTAAACCGGATTCAATACCAATAGCATCATTCAGCGGCTTGGCAAAAGGTGCCAAACAGTTGGTGGTGCAGGATGCATTGGAGATCACAGTCATATCTTTGGTCAGCACGTCAGTGTTTACGCCGTAAACCACGGTAGCATCCACATTCTTGCCAGGAGCGGAAATTATGACTTTTTTGGCACCGGCGTTCAGGTGCGGTTGAACCGCTTCTTTCGAGGTGAAGATACCGGTACATTCGTAAACCACATCGACATTCAGTTCTGCCCAGGGCAGTTTGGCTGGATCACGCTCCTGGAAGGTCATGATCTTGTCGTCGTTGACATAGATAGCTTCTGCATCGTGTTCCACTTTGGCATTGAAGCGGCCGTGAACAGAATCATACTTGGTCAGATGAGCATTGATAGAGGCATCACCCAGATCGTTAATGGCGACGATCTTAATTGGGTATTCTTTTTCGCTTTCGTACAGGGCCCGCAGAACATTGCGGCCGATACGGCCATAACCATTGATAGCAACGCGGATAGTCATTTCATATCCCTCAGGTAATTATAAACGATATCTGGTAGTAAACTTACCAAATCGGGCGTGTTCGTCAAGCAAAATACGGCGTTAAATCGCAAATACGTTAGTTAATTAGGTGATTTTTTTACACCAGGGTAAAAAGCAGTGTGACAGGGGGAGGGAATATACCGCACCAAAACCGGATATGCCCGATATCCAGCTCACAGAATAACAGAAAGTCAGAAATTCTCCAGCTGTGCGCGCAGTGAACGGTTGGAGAATTTCCCGTCAGCCAGGGTGTTGGCCAGCGGTTGAGCCAATGTATCCAATTGCTTTATGTTGTCTGTGTCGCCATGAAGGAAGAGCAGCATCTGATCTTCATTGACCTAATGGTCAGTCAGAATCGCGTTGACTCGAGTAAACAGATAAGCTTTGCGATAGTGACGCCGGGTACTGGCAGTTCGGGCAATTCCCGCTTGCCAGTTGGGGTCTAGCACCCTAGCCGATGTTTGGCTTTTTGCCTGAAAGTAATAGTCCCGAAAGCGATTTCAATGCAGCGATTATAGAATTAAACGCGGGCAGTTCCTGATAGTGGCTTTTACCTTCTGGCAGAGGCGTTGTGGCTGAGGCATAACTGGCATAGATCAGGATATTTTTTTCATGCCAACACCAGGCGTCTCTTATGCAGAGCAGCACAAAGTTAAGGATTATTTTTTACATAATTTCATGCCATTTTGTCCCCAATTACAGGCTGTAAAGGAGCAGACATGCAGAAATGGTGTAAGTATTACAATTTTCGGCGGGAAGCACGCCCTTTCATGGTTTTTATCTTGTAAAATTACATACTTATGAGAAATATCCTGCTGGCGTAGAGATGCTGATTTCATTACAATACCAGTCGATCAAATAAGGCCGTCCCGCCTACTAACAAAGATTATTGGTCAAAAAGTAAAGTTATTGTTAGTCAAACCTTTCTGCTCTGTACCTACGAAGAGAAGTAAAGAAGTGAGATAAAGGATCTGTAAATGAGCGCTGATAAATACCTGCAAAGCTGGCAAGAACGATTTGAGATGGCCGAAGCCATGCAACCCCTGTTGGGTAAGCTGTACCGCAATCAGGGTGTGGAGGTTCTGATCTACGGTAAACCGCTGCTGGCTGCCTCTACCATTGAAATTATCAAAGCTCACCGTCTGGTGCGCCGTCATGTCGGCGATAAACTGCGTTTACGTGAAAGCCTTCCCTTCGTGGAAGCGTTGGCCAAGTTGCCGGTTAAACAATGCAAAGTGGATATCGGTAAACTGGCGATCATCTATTGGCGCAACCACTCCGATGCATCGGAGATCGAATCCTATATGGCCAAGGAGTTGGCGACTGCCATTGGTCACAGTGCCGATGCTGAGCCTAAAGACGTGGTGCTGTATGGATTTGGCCGTATCGGTCGACTGCTGGCCAGACTGCTGATCGAACGCACCGGTCGCAGCAATCAACTGCGTCTGCGTGCCATCGTGCTACGAGGGGGGCGTCCGGGTGATCTGGAAAAACGAGCCAGTCTGCTGCGCCGTGATTCAGTACATGGGCCGTTCAATGGCTCTGTAGAGGTCGATGAACAGAACAATGCCATCATCGCCAATGGTACTTATATTCAGGTAATTTACGCCAACTCTCCCGATGAAGTGGATTACACTAAGCACGGCATCAAAGATGCGCTGGTGGTTGATAACACGGGTATCTGGAAAGATGAAGCTGGTCTGGAGCTGCACCTTAAGAGCCAGGGCGCGGCCAAGGTGCTGCTTACTGCTCCTGCCAAGGGCGAGATTAAGAACATAGTTTATGGTGTTAACCAGAATGACATACTGCACAGTGACATTATCGTATCGGCAGCCTCCTGTACCACCAACGCGATTACGCCGGTGCTGAAAGCGGTTAATGACAAGTATGGTATTGAAAACGGTCATGTGGAAACTATCCACTCATACACCAACGACCAGAACCTGATCGACAACTATCACAAAGCAGATCGCCGTGGCCGCAGTGCGCCACTGAACATGGTGATCACCGAGACCGGCGCTGCCAAGGCTGTTGCCAAGGCGCTGCCTGTACTCAAGGGTAAACTGACCGGTAATGCTATTCGGGTGCCAACCCCAAACGTGTCGATGGCGATTATCAGCCTGTACCTGAACGTTGAGACCAGCAAAGAAGATATCAACGAATATCTGCGCACTATGTCGCTACACTCTGAGCTGCAAAACCAGATCGACTTTACTGAATCGACTGAAATTGTATCCAGCGATCTGGTGGGTTCCCGTTATGCCGGGGTGGTTGACTCTCAGGCTACCATTGCTGAAGGCAAGCGCGTTATTCTGTATGTTTGGTACGATAACGAATTCGGTTACTCCTGCCAAGTTGTGGGTGTGATGCAGAAAATGTTGGGCCTGGAGCCGCTGTCTCTGCCTGCATAAGCTGTGTGAATATCTAAATAGATAAAACGCCTCCTTGATGGAGGCGTTTTTCTTGGAGGGTGCTCACTGGAATATAACTGCATCTTAGAAGGTTTCAGACAAACAAACTTTATAATTCAAATAGTTTGCTGGCTAAATACACGTATCGCTGGATATTCACGCAAACGAAATGGAATTCTTTGATAAATTAGATTTCCTCGTTGACAGCGCAGATCAAATCAGTAGAATTCGTTTCGCAGTCAGGGAGAGGGCAATGCCAAAACCTAACTGACGCAAACGATACTTGCGCGGGGCAGTAACTCGATATTCGGGTTAACTCCTTGGAAATCTGAAGATGCGACATTAGCTCAGTTGGTAGAGCGATACCTTGCCAAGGTATAGGTCATCGGTTCGAACCCGATATGTCGCTCCAAATATTAAAGTGGCGCGATGGCAGAATGGCTATGCTGCGGATTGCAAATCCGTCGATCTCGGTTCGACTCCGGGTCGCGCCTCCACTTTCAATACTGTTGCTGAATTTAGCGGCCACATTTTGAAATGCCCGAGTGGTGGAATCGGTAGACACAAGGGATTTAAAATCCCTCGCTGGTAACAGCGTGACGGTTCAAGTCCGTCCTCGGGTACCACTTTAAGATGCATTAGCATCTGAAGCTATGCATTAAGGCCTCGATCTTTTCGAGGCTTTTTTGTTTGGTGAGCATCTAAAAAAGGGTATGTGACCTGGGTGGAAAATGAATACCTCATCTCTGTACGAAGCTAATAGGCTGTAGAGCAGTTGCTGCTAATGGCCACATTGAGTGCAAAGTGCGCATGAGCCCAACTGACTGAACTGCCTGTCGAAACGATCTCAAGGTCTGCAGTTGACGAAAAATACTTCAGAACACGGCTCCAGATACCACTGAGGTACCACGAGAATACTACACGTTTTGCTCGGTAATTGACGCCAGTGAGCGCCTGTCCCGAGCGCTCACAAAATCGCTTCAATAAAATCTCTGCATTTTGAAAGCGTTTTATGCTTTGTTGCAGCTCTCGCTAAGGACTCAGGCCATTAACGTCGAGCTGCGTCGCGCATCTAGGGGCTGTCATCACTGGCAGAGCACGCACGGGATTTATTCGCACCTTCTTTAGAAATAACTATTCGGGCCACACATCGGGGTGCCTAAAACGCTTTTCGCCAGATCAAAATTTGACCACAAAAGATCAGCAGACCCTAGGGAGCGTTCTCAATTAACCGCCCGCTCGTATGTTTGAGGTAGAGTTTTGGTTTTTAGGTTCGCTATGCTTCGTACAATTATTCGTGATGACCAA
>JAJNAU010000184.1 GCA_021462625.1 Shewanella sp. | reverse complement strand
CCTAGGGTCTGTTGGTATTTACAGCCCGGCGTGAGCATCCATCATAGCGTGCGAAGTGGATGTGACTGAGTATCCCAGGGCGAGGTAGTCAGCTTGCTCAGCGCCTCATCGGTTACATCATCCAAAGAGGCGAAACGCCAGTGTGGATTTTTGTCTTTATCCAGCAGCAGCGCCCTGACACCTTCACAAAAATCCCCATGGACGCAGCAATTGACGCTCCAGCCAAGCTCAGTGCGGAAGTAATCGGCCAGGCTCAACTCGCTGCCAAGTTGCATCTGCGCCTCAATCAACTTCCAGCTCAGCGGACTGCCAGCCAGGTATATGTCGCGGGCACGGGCCAGCCAACTTTGATCCGTCTCAAGCTGGCTCAATCTTTGGTGAATATCCTTAAGGGGGCCAGCCATCAATTCATTGATAAGGCCCTGATTGGCCTGCAACCGGCTGCCGGATTGCAGCATCGCATCGGCAAAGCGTGCCAGCACGCTGCTGAGCAGTTCACTGTTGCTACGTGCATCTTCCTGCCAGTACACTTCAGCCAGCGCGTCCCACAGTGGCTCTTTGTTATCCCGGTCGATGGCAACATCCGCCAGGCCTGCATACAGGGCATCAGCGGCGTTCATGTTGTAACCTGTCAGCCCCAGAAACAGGCCAGTTTTACCCGGCATACGATTGAGGAAATAGCTGCCGCCCACATCCGGATATAGACCGATACTAACCTCTGGCATGGCGATGCGGGAGGTCTGGGTCACTACTCTGTGACTGGCACCGGCCATCAATCCCAGGCCCCCACCCATTACTATGCCATCGCCCCACACCATCACAGGCTTGCCCAGCTCATGAATAAGATAATCGAGCTGATATTCCTCGGTAAAAAAAGTTTGCGCCTCGGGCGCTATCTCACCGGGAGAGGCCATGGCTGCCTGAGTAATGGCCCGCACATCACCACCGGCGCAAAAGGCTTTGTCACCGGAGCCATCGAGCACCACAAAGGCGATCTCATCCTGCAACTGCCATGTTTTAAACTGGTTTGCCAACAGACGCACCATATCTAAATCCAGTGCATTGAGCGCCTTTTCCACGTTCAGTGTGGCGATACCTATCTGTTTGCCGCCCTCGCATCTCAGGGTTTGAAAAACAACTTTATCCATCTTGCTCACCTCAGCAGTTTTTCCATTGTGGCTTGCGCTTCTCCAGGAAGGCATTGACACCTTCAGCCTGATCTTCAGTATCGAACAGATTGATAAAGAGTTCGCGCTCCAGCGGCAGCGCCTGAGTGCGCGGTATGGCCCGGCCTGCCTGGATCAACTGTTTGCACACAGCCACACTGGAGGGACTTTGATTGGCAACTTTAGCGGCAAGTTCGATAGCGGCGTCCAGCGCCTTGCCGGTGTCCACCACTTCTTCCACCAGACCTAACTCAAGAGCCTTATCCGCCTTAAGACGTTCACCACACAAAATCATGCGCTTGGCCCAGCCTTCCCCGACCAAGGCGGTCAGATTTTGCGTGCCACCGGCGCAGGGCAGCAGGCCCACGCTAGCTTCCGGCAGCGCCATCTGCACCTGCGCTTCGGCAATGCGGATATCACAGGCCAGCGCCACTTCCAGTCCACCGCCCATGGCGAAACCATTGATGGCGGCGATGGACACACCACGAAATGCACTTAAGGTTTCAAACGCCTCACCAAAAGCCATCGCCATGGTCGCGGCATTGCCCTTGTCACCATCGGCAAACAACTTGAGATCCGCACCAGCTGAGAAGAACTTGTCCCCCTCACCGGTCAGCACCAGGGCATATATTTCCGGGTCGGCGTCCAGCTGCAGGATTTTATTCCTCAGGTTATACAGTCCCGCTTGGGTCCAGGTATTGGCCGGTGGATTGCTGATGGTCAGAATCGCCGTGTGGCCTTCAATGCGTTCAATCAGTTGGGTCATACTTTAATTCCTTAAATACTGCTTGTCCTGCCTATGCCGGAGATGGCGTCCATCCGCTGCGGGAATCGCGCTGCCATTCGTCCGGCGACGTTATTCAGCGGATTTCACCCACATGCTCATCGAGCAGACGACGGGCAATGATCAGGCGCATAATCTCATTGGTACCTTCGAGAATTTGATGCACCCGTACATCACGGAAATGACGCTCAAGCGGGTACTCGCGAATGTATCCATAACCGCCGTGCAGTTGCAGCGCCGCATCACACACCTGGAAGCCCACATCGGTGGCAAAACGCTTGGCCATGGCGCAGTAAGCTGTCGCCTCCGGATCGCCGCTGTCCAGCTTGAATGCCGCCAATCGCACCATCTGGCGCGCAGCCACCAGCTCAGTGGCCATATCTGCCAGTTTGAACTGCAGCGCCTGAAAAGCCGCCAATGGCTTGCCGAACTGCTTGCGCTCTTTAAGGTACTCAGTGGCTCTGTCCAGCGCCGCCTGCGCTGTACCCACCGAGCAGGTAGCGATATTGATACGGCCGCCATCGAGCCCTTTCATGGCGAAGATAAAGCCCTGACCTTCCTCACCCAGCAGATTGGATACAGGCACTCTGACCTCTTCGAAGGTCACCAGACGGGTGGGTTGGGCGTTCCAGCCCATCTTGTGCTCAACCTTGCCGTACACAATCCCTGCGGCATCGGCGGGAATGGCAATGGCGGAAATCCCCTTCGGCCCCTCTGCACCGGTACGACACATGACCACCAACATTTCGGTAGCACCGGCACCTGAGATAAACATCTTGGAGCCGGAGATCACATACTCATCGCCATCGCGCACCGCCTTGGTTTGCAAAGAGGCGGCATCACTGCCACAGCCAGGTTCGGTCAAACAGTAAGATGCCAGCTTCTGACCTGTAGTCAGCGCTTCGCTCCACCCGGCGCGCAGGGTTTCACTGCCCCAGGTGGTGATCATCCAGGTCGCCATATTGTGAATAGTGAGCATGGCCGAGGTGGCCGTGCAGCCCATGGAGAGTTCTTCGAAGATGATGGCCGCATCAAGACGACTCAGGCCCATACCACCTTCGCTTTCCGGCGAATACAGGGAGCAAAAGCCCAGCTCACCGGCTTTCTGAATCACCTCTTTGGGGAAATAATGCTCTTCATCCCAGCGTGCTGCATGAGGCGCCAGCTCATCGGTGGCAAACTGACGGGCCAGCTCGGCAAACTGACGCTGATCTTCGTTGAGATTGAAATTCATCTGACAACTCCTGTTGCTTGTATCCTTACGCTTCAGCTCCGCTGAAGCCTGTATCCGATAAATTAACGGGATGCCCGGCGGCATCCCGAATCGCATTGATTATATAAGGGAGATGGTCATGTTGGGACCAGCGGGAATATCATCCTCAAACCAGCGGGCGGTAATGGTTTTTGTTTCGGTAAAGAAACGCACCGCTTGCTTGCCGTAGGCATGCTGGTCGCCATAGAAGCTGCCCTTCCAACCGGTGAAAGAGAAGAATGGCAGCGGTACAGGAATAGGTACATTGATACCCACCTGACCCACTTCGATTTGACTCTGATACTTACGGGCTGCCGCGCCACTGGCGGTAAAGATCGAGGTTCCGTTACCGTAAGGGCTGGCATTGACCAAGGCGATGGCATCTTCCAGCGAATCAGACTCCATACAGCAAAGCACAGGGCCGAAGATCTCTTCTTTGTAGATGCTCATCTCCGGCGTCACCTTGGTAAACAGGGTGGGACCCACCCAGTTACCGGACTCATGGCCTTCCACAGTAAAGTCAGAGCCATCAAGCAGACACTCGGCGCCCTGTTGCTTGCCTTTGGCAATCAGGCCGAGCACCCGTGCCTTGGCCTGTGGGCTGATAAGCGGGCCATATGCAGCATCCTTGTCGTCCCACAAACCGGGGCGCACCGCCGCCAAACGCTCTTTGAGTTCCGGGATCCATGCCTTGGCTTCACCCACAAACACAGCGACTGAAATCGCCATACAGCGTTGCCCAGCCGCGCCCACTGACGCACCCACCAGATTATTGAGCATCTGCTCTTTATTGGCATCAGGCATAATCACGCAGTGGTTCTTGGCACCCGCAAAGGCCTGCACTCGCTTGAGATTGTCAGTGCCTGTCTTGTACACATACTGGCCAACACCCACAGAGCCAACGAAGGAGATCGCCTTGATATCTTCATGGGTCAGCAGAATGTCTACGGCGCTCTTGTCACCGTGAACCAGTTGCAGTACGCCTTTTGGTGCGCCAGCCTGTTCAAACAGCTCGGCCAGACGCAGCGGGGTCATGGGATCCTGCTCGGATGGCTTGAGCACAAAGGTATTACCGCAGGCAATCGCCAGGGGGAACATCCACAGCGGGATCATCGCCGGGAAGTTAAACGGGGTAATACCGGCACACACACCCAGAGGCTGGGTATAACTGTAGGTATCGATTTTACGGGCGACGTTTTCCACGGTTTCGCCCATCATCAGGGAAGCGATATTGCAGGCGTGCTCAACCACTTCGATACCGCGCCACACTTCACCTTTGGCATCTTCAAGGGTTTTGCCTGTCTCTTTGACCAGAATGGTTGCCAGCTCATCATGGTGTTCTTTGAGCAGGTGCTGATAACGCAGCATCACTCGGGCACGTTCAGAGACAGAGGTTTCTTTCCAGCTTGCAAAAGCGGCCTTGGCGCCGGCGATGGCGGCATGCACTTCGTCATCGGTAGCACAATTAATTTGCGCGATAGATTGGTTATTGGCCGGATTGGTCACTGTGATTTGGCGAGTGCCTGTACCCTGGGTAAATTCACCGTTGATATAGTGTGTGATTTGCATTGTCATCCTGCTTATCCTGTTGATTATTGGTTTTTCCTGTGGCCTTCCACCCATTGAAAATTGACCGGTGTACGAGAAAAACTGTCCAAAGAAACAGAACCGCATCCTCCAGTAACACAGTTCCGTGGATTACTCAATTTCAACGGCCATGGCGGTGGCTTCACCGCCACCGATACACAGGCTGGCGACGCCGCGCTTCAGCCCCTGATTGCGCAGGGCATGGATCAGGGTGACCAGTATCCGAGCACCTGAGCAGCCGATGGGATGCCCCAGCGCGCAAGCGCCACCGTGAACATTCACCTTGGTTTCGTCCAGCCCAAGCTCAGAAATCGCCAGCATAGTGACCATGGCGAAGGCTTCGTTGATCTCA
>JAJNAU010000183.1 GCA_021462625.1 Shewanella sp. | reverse complement strand
TCGAATGAGATCACAGCGATCCCTGAGCTACTTGATATCCTTGAGCTAAAAGGTTGCCTGATTACCATTGACGCTATGGGCTGCCAAACTGAAATAGGCAGTAAAATCATTGTGAAAGGTGGTAACTACCTGCTCGCAGTAAAGGGCAATCAGGAAAAGCTGTTGAAAGCTGTGCAGATCCAGATGAAGCCACAGATTGATGACGCTATTGTTTGCTTTGAAAAGGGGCATGGACGTTCCGAAGCCAGAGCTTACGCAGTACTGCCAGCAGGTGAGCTGGCCGCTGAGTTTCCAAACTGGCCAGGACTGACATCCATCGGTGTGGCTATGAGCTACCGCCACTCGAAAGGCAAGGACTCGCTTGAGTATCGCTACTACATCAGTTCAGCCGAGCTAAGCAAAGAACAGTTTGCCAGCGCCGTTCGCGGCCACTGGGGGATTGAAAACGGCCTGCATTGGGTTCTCAATACGTCATTCAATGAGGATGAATGTCAAATATATCGTGAAAACGCTGCGTAGATTTTGGTGACCATTCGGCACATGGCATTGAATATGCTGCGAAAGGAGACGAGCAAAAAGCCAGTATCAGGCGTAAACAAAACATCACCACGATGATCGCTACATACCTTGAAAAGGTTATTGCCGCGGGGCTTTCATCTAATCAGGATGAAAAATAAGCATTCACGCTCTTACCCTGATGTCCGGCCTTGCAATAGGAGAGGAGCCATATAGGGTATTACAGGTATCCCCGCAACAAACACACAAAATCCCGAGGTGCTCTATCCAGGCTGTCTACCGGCAAGTAAATGTGATACCCCAGCGCCAGATTTAACAGCTCGCAGCGATGCCCGAACATAGCCAGTACGCCACGATAACGCTCTCCATTGATCACCAGCGGGGTAAATTCTGCGCTCAGTTGATGCTCTAGGGTATCCAATTCATCCAACTGAGCGGCGGCGGTCATCAATAACGGCCGCTGTTCACTGACAATGCCTGTCGCTAATCTGGGGGAAATGGCATCAAGTACAGGATTAAGCTGCTTCAGCTTTACTCCGATATAAGGCAGTTCAGTCATCTCCATGCCCTGTGTCACCCGCACCACATCAAGACGCTGGATATTATCCCAACCGACACTCAGCTGTCCTTTTCTATGCAAGAACAACAGCTCATCGGCCGATAATTCAAAACTTACCTCAGGCTCCGCCAGTTTGCTTACCCCCAGGATCAGCGCAATAGCCCCTAGGGTAAAACACACCAAACCGGGGGCAAACAGTCCGCTGAAGCCAACAAACAACCAAAACGCCAACAGCAAGAGTACACTGCCAGCCAGAGTAAAACTCATGGCATTGCGCTTATTGAGTGGCCGAATGGCAACAGATTTATTCACTTGCTGTGCCCTGGACTCTATTTCGCCTGCATCCGTATATCATCACTATAATGTTCATCCTACTGGTATCTCAGGTAAAACCACAGCCTTCCGACCCACTCATGAATGGCGCACTGGGAAGTCAGCAAATTGTCAGCACTGAGTACCCACCAATGACTTTGTCTATCACGAAAATCTGTGGGGGCCGCCTGGGGATGCAAGCCTGCAGCTTCAAATATGGTCATGGCTCTGGGCATATGAGCTGCCGAGGTCACCAGACGAAACGGCACATCGCCAATTTCCATCTTCAAATAATGAGCCTCTTCAATAGTGTCTTTGGCCAGTGGTAAAGGGATAATGCGCTCAAGTGGCATTCCCAACTCGGTGGCGGCATCGGCCGCCACCTCAGCATAGGAGCGGGTATTGAATTCCCCTGACCAGCCGCTGGTCACCAGTATACAGTCAGGCCCGAGACTCACCTGACGAAGGCCCTCTGTCAGCCGCGCAAGACCGGTTGTAGAAAGCTGCTGCAAATGCCCGAGTATGCGGTCATCCTTACCACTTCCCAGCACCATCACAACACAACCAGTCCCCAAAGGAGCATTGTTCACCTGATATTGCTGCTCCAGAGTACCGGTCAGCCAGTTACTGACCCAGTTGAAGGACAGGCCGGCCAAGAGTACTATGGCCATGATCACCAAGCGCTTGCCAGCCCTGCGCCACAGCAGCAGCGCCAGCAATAACAATAGCAAGGTCAAAGGGATTGGCATCAACAACTGAGATACCATTTTTTTTAGCCAGAATGTCACCCCTCCCCCTCCGCATCGTTCAAAATCCACACTCTATCCATATAAACAGCAATCAAACCCTACAAGCTTGTATCTATCAGAGTCATTCGCCCCAAAAGCGCATAACCCAATGAATAGCCAGAACCAGCTTCATTCCATCCCGGGATTAATACCGGGAGCAATGGCAATAAACCAGGAGTTAAGTAATGATTCTTTACTGTTGTATCTCAGAGGCTCACCAGAAACATAGTCAACCACACTGCCACCGGCACTTTCCAGCACCGCCTGCGCCGCCGCGGTATCCCATTCGCTGGTCGGCCCCAATCGGGGATAGAGATCAGCCACTCCCTCAGCCAGCATACAAAACTTCAATGAGCTGCCGACACTCAGCATTCGGTATTCACCCAATTTATCAAGATAGCCAGCAAGTTCGATTGTAGGATGGGAGCGACTGCCCACGACCACGGGCACAGCCCGTTTCTCAAGAGAAATCGGCAATCGCTGCCTGTGTCCCTGGTGAATAAGCCAAGCCCCCTGGCCCAGTTGACCGATGTAGCACTTGTCGGGTACCGGGGCATACACCACGCCGGCTACCGCCCGCCCGTGATCGATAAGGGCGATATTCACAGTGAATTCACCGTTTCGGTTAATAAACTCTTTGGTGCCATCCAAGGGGTCAATCAACCAATAGCAAGACCAGTTCTGACGGATAGTATAAGGAATATCAGCCGCTTCTTCAGACATCACAGGAATATCAGCAAAGGCGCTGGCAAGCCGATCACAAATCATCCTGTGACTGGCCAAATCCGCTGTCGTTACCGGGCTGTTGTCAGCCTTGTATATCACGCCCTGCTCGTCACTCTGATACGCGGACATAACCGTAGCCCCGGCCTCACGGGCGATGGCTTCGAGCTGACTGAGTTGTTCAGAGCTCAATGGCTGACTATTCACATGGACATGATGCATGGGCGCTCCTTCGAACCGCAAAGTAACCGATATTATGCCAGCAATCTGCTCAACTGTTTAATAACTATTGGGTTCCCGATGATTTGTTACGGAGTCGCAGGGGGTTTGGAGAGGGGGGATGTCGAAACTATCCCCCTTTCGCCAGGGGTGGGTTGGTGAATGTTTGCCTACGGCAAACGCGCTTATGAGCGAAAGCCATGGATAGCGAACTGACCGTTGCACATGGCAGTATTTGCCCACAACTTTGTATCGCCTGCAAGGCGATCACCTTGAACTGTCGCAGACCACTTTGGGCAACTCTGAGTTAAAGGATCACACCTAATCCCGGTCGGTGCCGCCTAAGAATCTTGGTAAAAATCGCGTGGGCGAGACAGGGGTGCCGGGTCAGGCTGAGTCGAATCAGGGGTGAGTATTGCGGAGTAATCCGCTGACGAGCGCAAAACAGGGAGAGTCGAGCCGGATGATTTACAGGGAGGCAAATCAACCATCTGAGCCGGTAGCGATTTTCGTCATAAATTCAAGGAGTCGTCGGCTCCGTCTGGGACGGAAGGGAGATCCAAGAGGGAATGACTGTTGTTCCCCTCTTGGTCGGGTGTGGTGTGGAGCTCCACGACGTTGCCATCACTGCAAGGCACCTACTCAGTACTCAGAGTAAGCCCGTTCAACCTCCTGTGCGATAGCAGCAATCCCCGCCAACATCTTGGTTTCATCCTGCACATAGTTCATACGGATACACTCCTGGCGATGATGCCAGTCGGCGTCTTCGGCCGGCATACCGAAGAAGAAATACTCTCCGGGAACAATCAATACCCCACGCGCTTTGAGACGCTGATAAAGCTCCTGGGTCGAGATGGGCAGACCTTCAAACCACAACCAGAGGAATATCGCTCCTTCCGGCTTATGAACCCGAAACCCTGGTACTGTAATCGCCTGCTGCAGCTGCTCAACCGTCCAGCGGGACTTTTGCTCATAATACGGGCGGATGACCTGTTCACTTAAGGTCAGCAAAGCACCGGACTGCACCATTTGATGAGCCAGAGCCGGCCCCAGACTACCCGGTGCCAGGCTGATGATGCCATTGATATTAGTCATCGCCTGAGTGACAGTTTCATTGGCAATAACAATACCGCAGCGCAGGCCAGGCAGGCCAAGCTTAGACAGGCTCATGCATACTATGGTGTTATCATTCCAGCAGGGCGTCACGCTCTCGAAAATAATGTTGGGAAAAGGCGTGCCGTAGGCGTTATCGATAATCAGTGGGATCCCCCGCTCCCTGGCAATGGTATCAAGCTTGGCCACCTCTTCATCGGTCAGTACATTGCCGGTGGGATTGGTAGGACGGGAAACGCAGATCGCCGCAATGCTGTCATCCAGCAGCAGGCGGTCAAAATCAATATGGTATTTAAACAGACCGTTTTCCAATAGCTCAATCTCCGGCCGACAGGACACAAAGATATCCTCATCCAGTCCGGCACCGCTGTAGCCGATATACTCGGGAGCCAGCGGCAGCAATATCTTTTTTAAGGGACCGTCAGCCTGTTCTCCTGCCAATAGATTGAACAGGGCGAAAAAGGCGCTTTGGCTGCCGTTGGTCAGGCTGATGTTGCGCTCAGTCACGGGCCAGCCATAGGCGCTCCTAAGCATCTGCGCCAGGGAGCGCAAAAAAGCACTCTTGCCCTGTGGACCATCATAATTGGCGATGGCATCAATAAAACCGCCATTATTCAGTAACCCACTGCCAAGCTCATGAAAATAATCCAGCATCTGTGGAATGGCTGCCGGGTTACCGCCTCCCAGCATAATGGCACCTTCGGTGCGCAGCCCCTCATTCAAATCATCCATCAACTGGGTGATCCCGGCATATCGATTGAATTTCTCACCAAATTTGGAAAATTGCATAAGCTGATCCTGTCCCTGTATAACTGGCAGTTTGCCGACACACTAGGGCCTGTTGACCTTTCATGGTTGAATTTTGCTCGTTCTAGACGCGCTTTAATCGCGACGCAAGGTGTGCCGCCTAGGGGCCTAAGCAAATACCT
>JAJNAU010000182.1 GCA_021462625.1 Shewanella sp. | reverse complement strand
CATCCATGATGATCTCCATCACCTTGGCAGAGCGGGCCACAATGGTTGACAGATCCTGTACATTATAGAACTCCAGACGCAGCGGAATACCGAATCGGGCACGCAATGGTGACGTGAGTGAACCCGCCTTGGTCGTGGCACCAATCAAAGTAAAGGGCGGCAAATCCAGCTTGATGGAGCGGGCCGCAGGCCCTTCACCTATCATGATATCCAGCTGGTAATCCTCCATAGCGGGATAGAGGATCTCTTCCACTACAGGGCTTAGGCGATGAATTTCATCGATAAACAGCACATCTCCGGCTTCCAGGTTGGTCAGCAATGCGGCCAGATCTCCGGCCTTTTCCAGCACAGGGCCAGAGGTGGATTTGATATTCACCCCCATCTCATTGGCGACAATCATCGCCAGTGTCGTCTTTCCCAAGCCCGGCGGGCCGAAAATGAGCATATGATCTAGCGCTTCGCCACGGCGTTTGGCCGCCTCGATAAACACTTTGAGCTGAGCCCGGGTGTCGTCCTGTCCCGTGTATTCATCCAGCAGCCTGGGCCGCATGGCACGATCAACAACCTCATCCTGACCCACCATCTGGGGTTGGATCAGCCTGTCTGCTTCAATCATTTCGATTCCTTACAGCATGGATTTCAGGGCCGCTTTGATCAGCGCCTCTGAATCCATTCCTTCTGTCATCTCCGTGCTGACTGCACGGCTGGCCTGAGCCGGTTTGTATCCCAGAGCCAGCAACGCCGCAATGGCGTCTTCCTCTGCGGTATTGACCATAGGCTCGGACACAAAATTACTCTGCAATGTAAACTCCTTGCCATCGGGATGAGAGGCATCCAGCAGGCTCTTGAGTTTATCGCGCATCTCCACCAGCAAACGCTCGGCGGTTTTTTTGCCGACACCGGGCAATTTCACCAAGGTCGCAATATCGTCCCGCTCGACGCAGCCGACAAATTCTGCTGCTGTCATGCCTGATAAAATGGTCAACGCCAGTTTAGGTCCGACCCCATTGGTTTTAATCAACAAACGGAACAGAGCACGCTCCTGTTTGCTGATAAAACCATACAACAACTGAGCATCCTCACGCACCACAAAATGCGTGTAAATCAGAGCCTGTTGCTCCAGCTCGGGCAGCTCATAGAAGCTGGTCAGCGGCATCTGCACTTCATAACCAACGCCATTGACATTCAATACGATATCCGGCGCCTGCTTCTCTACCAATGTCCCCTGTAGTCTTCCTATCATTGTTGTTCCTGTTATCCAGTTCTTTCTGCGTTTGCCCGATTCAAACTACTTATATCGCCCATAACTGCGGCGACTGACCACACCACCCAGGGCAACCAGACTCTGGCAGGTGTGATAGTGGCACATGGCCACGCTCAGGGCATCGGCGGCGTCGGCCTGCGGCGTTGCAGGCAGTTTCAGCAATTGGGTGATCATATGCTGCACCTGTGTTTTTTGCGCCCGCCCTGTACCCACCACGGCGCTTTTAATTTGGGTGGCACTGTATTCAAACACAGGCAATTGCCCGGCGGTAGCAGCGACTATGGCGGCGCCCCTCGCCTGTCCGAGTTTCAATGCCGAGTCGGCATTTTTGGCCATGAACACTTTTTCAATGGCAAACTGATTTGGTTGATATTGCAGGATAATTTCAGAAATGCCATCAAATATTTGGTTGAGTCGTACCGGTAACTCATCAGATGTGGTACGGATACAGCCACTGCCAAGATAGCGAGTGTGTCTGCCCTGACACTGGATCACCCCATAGCCGGTGATCCGCGAACCTGGGTCAACTCCCAGAATAATTGTCATAAATCGTTAGTCATCCTATTCCAGAGTGTCCATGATCTCGTCCGGGATATCGGCGTTATGGTACACCTCCTGCACGTCATCATAGTCTTCCAGGGTATCAATGAGCCGCAGGAATTTGGGTGCAGTGTCGGCATCCAGCAGGGCTTTATTATCCGGCACCATGGTCACTTCAGCGTTGATTGCGGTAAAACCGGCACTGTCCAGTGCATCCTTGATGCTGCCGAACTCTTCAGGGGTGCTGTACACATCCACAGAGCCGTCCTCATGGGCAATCACATCTTCGGCACCGGCTTCCAGCGCCGCTTCCATAATGGCATCTTCATCGATGTTGTCATCAAAAGAAATAACACCGCGCTGGGTAAACATATAGCTCACACAGCCATCGGTCCCCAGGCTACCGCCTGATTTGGAAAAGGCATTGCGCACGCCGCTGACGGTGCGATTGCGGTTATCGGTCATGCACTCAACCATTACAGCCGTGCCGCCCGGGCCGTAACCTTCATAGATGATGGTTTCCAGCGCCTGACCATCCAGTTCACCGGCACCACGTTTAATGGCGCGCTCGACTGTATCGCGGGTCATGTTATTGGACAGCGCCTTGTCGATGGCTGCCCGCAGACGTGAGTTAGCATCGGGGTCTGAGCCACCTTCACGGGCGGCGACGGTCAGTTCGCGGATAAATTTGGTAAACAGCTTACCGCGCTTGGCATCCTGTGCGGCTTTACGGTGTCTGATGTTGGCCCATTTACTGTGACCTGCCATGTCTCATCTCCTCCGTATTGAAAATACTCTGTGGGCTTGAACAAATACCGAGGCTTAAGCCTCGGTATTTATTGGTATTGCGGTATTATTCTTCGCTTTGGGTTTTCTTGGCAACCACTGCGATGCCAAGTTCCTCAAGCTGTGCCGGATTGGCGAATCCCGGTGCATTGGTCAGCGGACAGGCCGCTGTGGTGGTTTTCGGGAAGGCCATCACATCGCGGATAGACTGGGCACCTGTCATCAACATCACCAGACGATCCAGACCGAACGCCACACCTGCGTGTGGTGGGGTGCCGTAGCGCAGTGCTTCCAGCAGGAAGCCGAATTTCTCTTTGGCTTCTTGATCGTCAATTCCCAAAATACGGAATACAATGCTTTGCATTTCGCTGTTGTGGATACGCACAGAGCCGCCACCCAGTTCGCAGCCGTTCAATACCATATCGTAGGCATCGGACACCGCATTGGCCGGCTCGGCTTCCAGCTGCTCAGCGGTAACACCACGTGGCGCGGTGAACGGATGATGCACGGCGTACAGGCGGCCATCGGCTTTCTCAAACATTGGGAAGTCGACCACCCACAGCGGTGCCCACTCGCCCTCAAGCAAGTTGAAGTCTTCGCCCAGTTTAAGACGCAGCGCGCCCAAGGCTTCAGCCACGATGTTGGCTTTGTCTGCACCGAACAGCAGAATGTCACCGGCCTGTGCACCGGTACGCTCGATGATGCTCTTCACCATTTCTTCAGACAGGAACTTGAGCACCGGCGACTGAATGCCTTCCATACCGGCCGCCAGATCGTTAATCTTCATCCAGGCCAGACCTTTGGCACCATAGATGGCCACGAACTTGGTGTAGTCATCAATCTGTTTACGGCTCAAAGACGCACCACCCGGTACACGGATAGCTGCTACGCGCCCTTGCGGATCTTCAGAGGGGCCTTTGAATACGGCAAATTCGATACCGGCCAGCAGATCGGCCACATCGCACAGCTCCAGCGGGTTACGCAGATCCGGCTTGTCTGAGCCGAAACGACGCATTGCTTCATGCCAGGTCATTCGTGGGAACTCCCCCAGATCTACGTTCAGCAGTTCCAGGAACAGGCTGCGAACCATCTCTTCAGTCTTGGCCATCACCTGCCCGGAAGACATAAAAGAGGTTTCGATATCGATCTGAGTGAATTCCGGCTGACGGTCGGCGCGCAAGTCTTCGTCACGGAAGCACTTAACGATTTGATAGTAACGGTCGAAACCAGACATCATCAACAGCTGCTTGAACAGCTGTGGCGACTGAGGCAGTGCGAAAAACTGGCCTTTATAGGTACGGCTTGGCACCAGATAGTCACGGGCACCTTCCGGGGTGGCCTTGGTCAGGATCGGGGTTTCGATATCCAGGAAGCCATTGCCATCTAGGAAGCGACGCACAGCACTGGTCACCTTCGAGCGGAACAGCAGACGCTGGGTCATTTCAGGGCGACGCAGGTCCAGATAACGGTACTTCAGGCGCTGCTCTTCGCTGTTATTCTGGTGGTTATCCATGCTCAGCGGTAGTGGCGCAGACTCATTGATGATGGTCAGTTCTTTTCCAAGCACTTCGATTTCGCCGGTACGCATATGGGCATTAACCTGGCTGTCGGGACGGGCGCGCACCAGCCCTTTGACCTGTACACAGAACTCACTGCGCAGGCTGCTGGCAACATCGAACACCGCTGGCAAATCTGGGTCATACACTACCTGGATCAGACCTTCGCGGTCCCGCAGATCCAAAAACACTACGCCGCCTAAATCACGGCTGCGGTTCACCCAACCTACCAAGGTTACTTCTTGTCCAACGTGAGACTTGTTGACGTCTCCACAATAATGAGTGCGCATCTCGCTGTTCCTTAATACCGAATTCGGTACTGGAGAATAATAAATGGGGCATTATAGACAAAGAATGTCGATTACCAAAGCAGTTCGCTGTCAGTCGGTGAAGGATCCGCCAGATTATTGCCGGACAACAGATAACCCCTTACAGCCGACCATAACTGCTAGCGTTTTAGCCGGTTATGCCACTTTAATCATCACTCCGCTCGCCAGTGCCTGCTCGATTAATTTCGCCGCCTGCGCCTGTAACTCAATCGGGTTGCCGCCAACCTTGGGATTCAGTACTCCCCCAGCTAACCTTGAGCGTACCCGGTGCCATCTGTTCATCCCATGCAGTCAGTAAACTTCGAACATTGTGGGCCAGTTATGCCAACTGCTCTTCATTGATCACAAACGGCTGCAGGTTCACCAGTTCATAATCACTGAAGCGCGCCACTGTGTCTGACCGACCTATGCCCGGCAACCAACCTGGCATCATGCGCGAAAAGACAACGGCCGCCTCCTGCGCACCTGCAGGGGTAACAAAACCAAGGGTAATTCCCACAGCAACGGCAACGGCGAATAATGCCATATTGCCAATGAGTATTCTTATCGAATCGAATAGTGTTTTGCGTCAATGATGTAACAGCAATGTTAGGGCCTGTTGACCTTTGAAGATGGTTTTTGCAGCACTTTGTCGTTGTTTTATACAAAGCAACGCGACTGTAGTGTAGTTGTTCTACACAAATGAG
>JAJNAU010000181.1 GCA_021462625.1 Shewanella sp. | reverse complement strand
TTAATGGCCCTAGTCCTTAGCGAGAACTGCAACAAAGCAGATAGGGCTGTCAGCCTCGCCCTACGGGGCTTTCGAGCAATCACGATTGCTGTAGTATTGCGCTTTGAAAGGTAATCCACCTTGCTGCACCTGAATACCTTGAACTCGAATTTGCCCGTAAGCCAGAGCGGTGCGAGGGTTTGTTCGCACCTTCCTTAAATGACAAACTAAAAAGGAGCCTCCACGGCTCCTTTTCAATAAGAAATTATAAAAAAAGTAAAAATATCAGAATCTTTGGTTCAACTTTAAATCGCTAGTATCGACTTCAAAACTAGCAATTTCTTCTGCAGAAACGGACTTAGCCAACCACTTCATCTATCTTTGATAGAAATTAGTCATTGCATCAGCGTAAGTTTTAACGTAAATACTATACAAAACATCTACATCTGGCTTAAAAGCCTGTTTAATGATTCCACCAACAGCGCTGTTTCTGCGCGACAGTCGGAAGCGGAGGCTTTCAATTTAAAATAAAAATAAGAGGTATCAAAGTGATTAAAAAACATTTTCTTATAATATTATGTTTGTTGACTAGTGTAGTTATCAGCAGCAGTCGAGCTTATGCACAACCATGGCAATGGTGTAATGGATTAGAGGTTAATGTATACGGTCAGATCCTCGACAATTATACAGCGGTAGGGCCTCCTGTCATGACTCACGGTTCTTATGACGGTTGTCATATGCAAGGCGGAGTATGCGACAAGTATACATTCAACCAAGGCGCTGTTTGGGGGCCAGATGCAACATTGACATTTAAAAATAAGACAACTGGCAAACTTGTCAAAGTTGAAATTCAGCAAAATTTTTGTTTTCTTGAAGCGGGTGATATTACAGTGACGCCACTGCAGGGCAAGTGGGTATATCAAACTCATACTGGAAGCTATCATAATTATGATGGTACTGTTCATCTTAGATCTGTCACTGACGAGTAGCACTTTTATGAATAGGGTCAATTTTACCAAAAGTCTGTTAATGCCTATTCGTACAATCAGATGAGCACATCACTCTCCATCTCTGCTCACAGGACATTGAGTCATGAGTTCGGAAAGTCTGGCAAGCAACTCTCCAAAATCCCCGGATATTATCTGGGGATTTTGGTATCTGTTGGGTTCTCGATGATTGGATATCCATCTCAATCCGAAAATCAGCACAGATTGGATGCATAAAGGCCATCAAAAACAAGTTATGTAGCCAGTTTCAGTTAGGATTCAATTAGGGAAGGTGCGAATAAGTCCCGTGCGTGCTCTGCGAGTACTGGCAGCCTCTAGATGCGCGACGCAGTTTGAAGTTAATGGCCCTAGTCCTTCGCGAGAGCGGCAACAAAGCAGATAGGGCTGTCAGCCTCGCCCTACGGGGCTTTCGAGCAATCACGATTGCTTTGGTATTCAGCTTTGAAAGGCAACCTCCTTTATATGAATACCTCGAACTCGCTTTTGCTCATAAGCCAGAGTGGTGCGAGGACTTGTTCGCACCTTCCTTAGATGCTTAAGTTGTAATAAAGACAGTACAGACGAGCTGAAATAATTACTCTCATTGTCGATAACTACCGTGTAAAAACATCCGAAAGCTGATGAAACGGGTAACTATCTATCTTTCAAGGGCCTGTGTCAGATCTAGTCTGAACTGATACAACTTAGCTTTCGCGCAAGCCTTAAAACTATTCCTGGCTACACTGTGCAGCAATCTCCCAAACAGCCAGTATCAAGCGACCTCAACAGGAACTGATCCTTTGCCATCTAATTCGGGTATATTGGGTAAAACAACAATCAGACAATTACCTAAGCACAAGAAAACCCATGAGTTCTATATATGACTTCAGCGCCGATACCATTACCGGAGATAGCAAAAAACTGAGCGATTACTCAGGCAAGGTACTGCTTATCGTCAACACCGCCAGTAAATGTGGTTTAACCCCTCAGTTCAGAGGGCTGGAAGATCTGTATCAACAATATAAAGATCAAGGCTTGGTGATACTGGGATTTCCCTGCAATCAGTTTGCCGGCCAAGAGCCGGGCTCTGAGGTCGATATTGCCGAATTCTGTCAACTCAACTATGGTGTCAGCTTTCCCATGTTTGCCAAAATCGAGGTCAATGGCGACCACACTCATCCTTTGTACCAATATCTCAAGCAACAGGCTCCCGGCCTGATGGGCTCAAAGTCTATCAAGTGGAACTTCACTAAATTTCTGATAAGCCCGGATGGTCGGCAGATAAAACGCTTTGCCCCAACCGATGCACCGGAAAAGCTGAAACACGATATAGAACTCCTACTGAGCTGAATCAATCCTCGCACCATACTGCGGCCTTTGCTGCTCAACAATCACTTTTACCAGCTTCATCCCCAAAAGCCGGCCAATGCCAGCTATCCACTGATCGGCTCCGCCAACTACACTGGAGTAATTGAGGAATCGCTTTACTGCAGGTAACATAATGCTCCAAATTTGGGATGGAGATACGGGATGAAATCGCTGTTATCGCAGCTTAGAGGATGCTTGGTTTTTATAGGGTATGTTTTCAACACTCTGTTTTGGGCGACGCCACTGCTGGTCGTCAGCCTGTTTAAGCTGCTACCCATCCCTGCTCTGCGTAGACTGTGCAGCCGGATCCTGGATGCACTCGCCAGTGGCTGGATCAGTTGCAATACCTTTATGGAAAAACACTTTCATCCGGTCAAACTGACAATCACAGGTGACCTCCAACTTAGCAAAGCGCAATGGTACATGGTGATCGCCAATCATCAGTCCTGGGTCGATATTCTTCTCCTGCAGCGAATTTTCAACGGAAAAATCCCGTTCCTGAAGTTTTTCCTCAAACAGGAGCTCATTTACGTTCCGGTACTTGGCCTTGCCTGGTGGGCGCTGGATTTTCCCTTTATGCGTCGCTACTCCTCAGCACAGCAGAAAAAAAACCCAAAATTAAAAGGCAAGGACATTGAGATTACCCGCAAGGCCTGCGCCAAATTCAAGCATCAGCCAGTCAGCGTGATGAACTTCGTTGAAGGAACTCGTTTTCAGAAAGTTAAACACGGCAAACAGGGCTCGCCCTTCCGTCACCTGCTACGCCCTAAAGCCGGAGCAATGGCGTTTGCTTTGTCGGCCATGGAAGAAATCGATAAGCTCCTGGATGTGACAATCTGTTACGCCCAGGACGTCCCCAGTTTCTGGGACTATATCTGTGGCCATGGTGGCGACATTCGCGTGCATATCCAGTTGCGGGAGATCGACGCCAGTATGCGGGGTGACTATCAAAACGACAGGGCCTTTAAAAAGCAATTCCAGCAACAGCTGAATCAAATTTGGCAGCACAAGGACGAAGTACTCGGCCAGCTTCAAACAGGCTGATACTGAGCGAGGTTAGAATCACTATGCTGAACTTTTTACCGGGACATATTCTTTTTGCCCTCAGTAGCATATTGCTGGTGATCAACACCGTCCTGTGGGGCGGACTTATTTGCATTGGCGGCATAATTAAGCTGTTTGTGCCCTGGCAGGCAGGGCGACTGGGTCTGTCCCGTCTGATGAATCGCTGCCTGTGGGCCTGGGCAACCGGCAATGGCGGTATTCTTAAACTGATCGCCAGAATCGAATGGGATGTGCAGGGGCTGGATAATCTGGATAAAAATGCCTGGTATCTGGTGATCAGCAATCACCTGAGTGGCTTTGATATTGCGGCGCAAACCTATGTACTGCGCAATCACATCCCCATGCTCAAATTCTTCCTCAAAAAAGAACTCATCTATGTGCCGATTCTGGGACTGGGTTGCTGGGCGCTGGATATGCCGTTCATGCACCGTACCAGTGCCGCCAAGCTTAGAAAGAACCCCAAACTCAAGGGCAAAGACCTCGAATCGACCCGCAGAGCCTGTAAGAAGTTCCGTGATATTCCCACCAGTATCATGAACTATGTAGAAGGCAGTCGCTTCACTGAAGACAAACGTCGCCGTCAGAAGTCGCCGTACAACTATCTGCTCAGACCCAAAGCCGGCGGCATTGCTTTTGCCCTGTCAGCCATGGGTCCACAGTTCACCAATCTGCTGAATATCACTGTGGTATATCCGGACGCGCCGAAGGATATTCTGGCCGGCGCCATGCAGGGCAAGATCAGCAAGGTGATTGTAAGAGTCGAGGTCATGCCAGTGCCCCAGGTTGATGCCGCACAGTACTTCAGCAACGCCGAATACCGTGCTAACTTTCAGCGCTGGCTCAATGGCGTCTGGCATGACAAAGATGACCAGATCCATCAGCTGCTGCTGGAATATGGCGCCAACACCGACAGCTATCCCAGATTGACAGGGCAGACACCAAGCCACTGACCTCACTGAAACCCGTTTCATTAGGGAAGCTGCGAATAAAACCAATCCGCATAGTTGGTATTAAAAGCAATGCTACAGAGAAGCGGGAGTTCTGCGAAGATATTTGGCCGAGAGCGGTTAACCCTGGCTAATTAATAGGTTAGCTAGTGTGGTAGGTGAACATACTTGGTCATAATACGCCCCAAAACGCCCCAATTCTGGTGTGACTGCCCTGGGGTCTTTACACAGGCCTTGAGCGGATCACGGACCTCGGTGTTGGAAATTACAGTTTGGCGGAAAGTCAGCGGCTGCTCGCCTCCAACTGCGCAAGATAGGCCTGCGCCTCATCCAGCTCCAACTCGCTAAATACCCGGATTCCCGCCTGCTTTAATGCAGCCGCGGTTAACCCATCACCGCCTATCAGGGTGCGGCTGAAGCTGCCATCATAAATCTGTTTACTGCCACAGGATGGGCTGCGCGCTTCAGTATCGCCATTTTTACTCCCTGGGCCTGAGCAAGCGTCAGCGCCAAATGTGCCCCAAGACTAAACTGCGCTGTCACATCTTGCTCATCACAGGTCACCACCCGCCCACCACGTTGCTCGGCCGGCGCTCTGGGCGTTGGTAACCCGCCACTCACTTCCGGACAGATGACACAAAGCCGCCCCTGGGCCTGCCATTGACCAATACAGGGCTCTGACAATAGATTGTGTTCGCCGTCATAACGCACCCTGTTGCCAAGCAGGCAACTACTGATTAGGGTCTGTTGGCCTTTCATGGTTGAATTTTGCTCGTTCTAGACGCGCTTTAATCGCGACGCAAGGTGTGCCGCCTAGGGGCCTAAGCAAATACCTTGCAAC
>JAJNAU010000180.1 GCA_021462625.1 Shewanella sp. | reverse complement strand
AAAATACCAAAATTTCTACTTTGCCATACTGCATACTGTTATATGGGTTTTAGGGACGGTACGCATAAGTCTCTCTCATAGGAGTGCGGAGTTCCCCTCAATGAAGAAGGTTTATCAGAGTATTTTTGTGCTGGTGGCAGTTTTGATGACAAAGAAGATCGCATGCTGAGATAAAAAAAGCAGCCTCAATTTGGGGCTGCCTGGAGATCAAACCTGATCAAGGGGACTGCGCTAGAAGTCCCAGGGAGAATGATGAACGCGAGAACTAAAATTCCTGTGTTCACTATATTAGAAGCCTCCCTCTGTTGAAAGTTCCGCAAAAATTCAATATATTTTCTATTCCTTATTTATCAGTGGGTTACTGTATTTCAATCTAGGCGCGTTTGACGCGGGGCGATGCCAATGAGGCGTGCGTGATTATGCTGGCTTCCAGCCTTTGCTGCACTGCGGCGGAATGTGCCTGAAATTCGCTGTTTCAGGCTATTTTTTATGGCAAAGCTGTTATTATCCCGCTACTGCACTTTTCGTTGTTTAAAGCTATCCATGACTGATTCTGCCTCTTCTTTTATTTACAAAGTGACCCAGGAATCCGCGGATTTGAAGGCTGCCGCCAAACTGCTGGACACCCGGGATGATAATGCTCATCCGTTGAACCACGAATCTTTTTTCCGCTCCCGTTTTGTCGTGGTAGCCATGACTGAAGAAGGCGATCTTATTGGCTGTGCGGCTATCAAGGAAGGTGAGGGTGAGATTGCTGAAATGGGGTATCTGATGGTATCACCTGCCTACCGTCGCCGTGGTGTAGCCCAGAGACTGACTCAGGAGCGGGTGGAAGTGGCCCGTCGTGAAGGCGTGAAACTGTTGTGGGCAACCGTCAGAGATGAAAACAAAGCCAGCAAAGTCAATTTGCTGAAAAACGGCTTTCAATTCTGGCGTAACTATCAGAGCATCCGCGGCACGGGTAATGTTGTAGGTTGGTATTATATGTCGTTGGAAGAGGGGCTGGATGTGGATGCCGTGATGGAGTCGCTGGTGGGCGAGCGTATCCGCGTTGATTAACCAAATTGGCTTTGCTTGACACAACCTGCTGTCTTTATAGTATTATTTTCCGCTGTTTTTCATAAAGTTTTGAGGTATTCATGCGTCGCCTTTGTTCCTTAGTGCCTGTGTTATCCCTGTCCATGATGCCGGGGGTTGCCACCCACGCCGATGAATTTAAAGTCGGACTCAATGATGATGTGGTTTCTGTGGACATGACTTCACAGCTGATGCCAGGACTGAATGGTTCTGTGGGCTACATCTATTCAGAGCCTGAGGGCCATCTGGCACAACTGAGACTGGCTTTGACCCATGATGCCGGTGCCCATCACCTGCAATTTGGTGGTAAGTTGGTACATGTGTGGGCAGAAGACCATCCCGATGGCACAGTGCTGAGTGTCGGTGGGCAGTATGGACTGGATTTGGGCTCCAACCTGTCATGGCAATCTTCTGCCTATTACACCCCTTCCGTGCTGGCATTTGGTGATATGGATGGCTTTTATGAGTTGGGCAGTGGCATCCAGTATAACCTGACCCCTCAAATGGGTTTTTACGGCGGGTATCGTTACATTCATTTTGAATATGAACATGCCCGCAGCGAGACTTTCGACACCGGATTCTATGTTGGTGTGAAGGCCCGTTTTTAGGGGCTGGCGCCCCGAAGCGGACAATAATTAAGCAGGCATTAGCCTGCTTTTTCTATTCAGATTTGATTTGCGGTCAACTCCATTTGTCTAAGGAAGGTGTCTGAATAGCCCTCTTCGTCGACCTTCCTGCGCTTGATGTCCCGACGGCGGGATTTGACTTTTTTCACCTTGGACTTTTTGAATTCGTCATCCCATTTATCAAATCTTTCACTGTGCGACATAGTGCTTCCATTACATTGATTGCCACTGGCGTATTTTTTAGCCCAGTTGTTATGTGCAGGAAAGCAAAAAATTTTGTCACTGAAGGAAAAAATCCCACCCGTCGGATTTATGACTGTTTTTTTCTTTGCATTCTGGCGACAAACATACCATCTGAATCCGCTTCATAGGGCCAGACTGTTATCCGAGTCATCTCCTCACCGGTAAAAGGATGGATTGAGAGGATGGCCTCAAACTCAGGGTGGGTGACCAAAAAACGGTCAACCACATCGCCATTTTCTGCCTGAGCCAGCGAGCAGGTGGCATATACCAGCACACCGCCCGGCTTTACTGCGTGACTTGCACGACTGAGAATATCCAGTTGCAGTTGCGGTTTATCGGCAACTGTACCGGCATCATCCAACCAGCGCATATCAGGATTGCGGCGCCAGGTACCGGTGCAGGAGCAGGGCGTATCAACCAGAACACAGTCAAATGCCTGCGCTTTAACCGGCAAGGCGTCACTGCGCCAGGGAGCAAGCTGAATGTTAGTCAGATCAGCCCGCTTCGCCCGCTTCTGCAACTCTTCCAGTGCTCTGGGGCGGATATCCGATGCCACAAGATCAACAGCCTGACCTTTAGCGCGAGACAGGACGCTCAGCTGCAGACTTTTACCACCGGCGCCGGCGCAGGCATCCCACCAGGATTGTCCAGGGGTTGGGTTGCATACCTGACCGATAACCTGTGAGGCCAGATCTTGGATCTCCAGCTTTCCTTCGGCATAGGCGGGGATCTGCTTGAAGTTTACACTCTTGTACCCTAGGCTCAGGGCGTCGGCAAACCATTCACAAGCAACTGCGTTAATGCCACTTTGCTGTAGTGTCTGCACCAGTTTATCCCTGTCGGTTCCCTGAGCTCTGGCCCAGATGGGTGGCCGGGAACTGAGGCTGGCGGCCAGTTTTTCGGGATTTGGACAAGAGCAATACTGCCAAAACCAATCGGGTAATAGCTCTTTTGCACTGAAACCAAGATGCGGGAATACTGAGGCGATGAGCAATTCAGGCGAGTGCATCTGAGCATCAGTTCGGATGTCTGCCATTTGTGCCCAGCTTTGCATAAGATCCTGCCAAGGATGCTGCTCCAGCATAGCGGTAACCGCCAGCAGTGCAGGCCAACAGTGGTTGTTCTGCTGTGGCAACTTCCTCAGCCAGCCCCACCAGCGAAACAGCCCAAACAGGGTTTCCCTCAGCACCCGTCTGTCTTTTGAGCCATGCTTTTTATGGTCACGGAAATAGTTGGCCAGTGTTTTGTCAGCGGGCAGGTGACCGTCAGAAACCTGTGTCATTAGTTGATGCAGGGTGCGGGCGTAAGTTAATGCCCTTAAGTCGGTGCAGCTGTTTACCTGAATGGATTCCGCCTGAAAAGAGGGGATAGTTAAAGGTGAGTTTGCCATGGGGTCGCTCGGGAAATTGTGGTCACTGCCGGTGATGCGTCAACGCCGGCCTGAAGCCAGCGTGGCTGGAAGTTACGGCATTGGCAGTCACTGCTCAAATTGGCGTGAAGTTTAGCAAAGAAAGTGCCGGAAGTTGAGTTTTCCGGCGCATCCTCCCAGCGGCTGACTATTTTGCTGACGGCGTTAGCCAGCTTGTCATTTTTCTCCTGCGGGATAGTGACCTTATAACCCTTGTGGCAGCTGCCGAGTAGAATCAATCATCTGTTTATCCACAGTAATCCAAGTTCAGTGCAAAACAAAGATATGCCATCAGCTGACCGACGGCGCTGAACTTAGTCAAACATAATGTGGAGAAGTCATCGGTCAGTACCTGATCTCTGCTCAGTGGCAGCACGGCGATAAAGTCCTTACGTTTGAGATCATTCAACAGTGGATGGCCGGCATCAAAGCCTTTTGGTGGTCTTATCAAAGAGTCTCCTGCCAGTTCAAATCCTGCAGCATTCAATGCTGCCACAGCGTTATTCCAGCCCCTGGGATTCTCATCCAGGCATTGTCTTATGCTTCTCAGTGCCCGGGGATCGGGACGCCAGAGACCTGATCCCAGAAAACATTCATCCGGAGCGATATGCACATACAGTCCGGGCGCGTGGACATCTTTTCCCTGGAAGTGCCTGAAGTGGATCCCTATGTTGGTTTTGTAGGGGCGCTTGTCAGCACTGAAACGGGTATCCCGTTGGGGGCGCATCATACTACCGCCAACCTTTTTGGGAACCGCCATCAGTCTTGGGGACAGCGCCTGTATTCCGGCAGCCATATCGCGGATAAAACTCAGTGTCGGAGTCCGGACATCAGCCTCATATTCTGTCTGATGTTGTTTAAACCAATCCCGGTTGTTGTGCTTTTCAAGTTGCTGCAGAAAATCAAAGGTACGCTTACTGAACATGGCTGATGTCTCAAGTTAATACAGTGCTGACAGCTTAACCAACCCCCTGAAAATAAAAAGTCCACCATAAAGGTGGGCCTGAATTCAAATAATAAGTGCATCCAACGCCTGCTCGATTGCCATATGGAGTGGCTTTTCAGCGTGCTGCTGTTTCTGTTGGCTGAATTATGGCGTGATTTGCTTAGGGAAGGTGCGAATAAGTCCCGTGCGTGCTCTGCGAGTGCTGACAGCCTCTAGATGCGCGACGCAGCTCGACGTTAATGGCTCTAGTCCTTAGCGAGAACTGCAACAAAGCAGATAGGGCTGTCAGCCTCGCCCTACGGGGCTTTCGAGCAATCACGATCTCTTTGGTATTCAGCTTTGAAAGGCAACCAGCCTTCCTTTATCTGAATACCTCGAACTCGTTTCTGCTCATAAGCCAGAGCTGTGCGAGGACTTGTTCGCACCTTCCTTAGGGAAGAACTGGGTCATTCGGTCAGATTGAGAATTTTTAGACGCCTGGTGCGGGCCGGTTATCAGGGATTGGCGGTGGATACTTTGCAGGAGCAACTGGGGATCCCGGGATCAACCCTGTCGCACCATATTGCCAGCCTGGTATCAGCAGTTCTGTTGAGTCAGCGACGGGAAGGGCGGGTACTTTATTGTGTGCCTGACTCCGACAGGCTGAATGCCGTAATCGACTTCCTGCAGGAAGAGTGCTGTCAGGATAAAGATCTGACCCAGCCTCAATGACTGCACAGTTATAGTTGTTGTCACCACTACCCGGTGACGCTAGTGTCAGTCTGCCGGGACAGGCGCAGCAACTTGCCGTCACTGGTTTATTATAGCCGACGGACTCACCTTAAGTGAGGTCGATTATCTAGGGTCTGTTGACCTTTCATGGTTGAATTTTGCTCGCTCTAGACGCGCTTTAATCGCGACGCAAGGTGTGCCGCCTAGGGGCCTAAGCA
>JAJNAU010000179.1 GCA_021462625.1 Shewanella sp. | reverse complement strand
CTAGGTATGCCTATTCGTGAGGTGCTCAACTAACACCGCGAAAGCCCTTGGGATAGGGCTATTCAAAGAATGATTTGATCAACAACGCCATCTTCTATCCGGATTGCTATCATATGCAAGGCACAGTTTACAGCGAGGGGCCTTAGTTCTTTGCATCAGCTGTAATGCTGCAGATGTAGCTGTAAGCCACGCCCAAAGGAGTTTTAGTAATGGCTGGATTTCTGCGTTATTCAACTTTGACGGGATCGCCAAAGCGAGCCTCGGCATGCCAGCAATTGAATGCCTTAAACTCCTGCAGCTACCGAAGCCAGAGCGGTACGATGGCTTGTTCGTACCTTCCTTATTTATCTTCGTCAACAAAGTGATACTCGGACATCAGATGCCCAAGCTGAGTCGATTTGGTCTTAAGATACGCTTCATTGTACTGGTTTTTCCCAACCTGCAACGGCACCCGCTCAGCAACGTATACTCCCACGTCCTGCATGGCTTTAACCTTGCGTGGGTTGTTGGTCATCAAACGCACCCTGGAGATCCCCAGATGGGCCAACATCGGCTGGATCATGTCATAGCGGCGCATATCCGCCTCGAAACCCAGTTGTTCATTGGCTTCCACAGTATTGGCACCCTGATCCTGCAGTGCGTAGGCGCGTATTTTGTTGAGCAGACCAATGCCACGACCTTCCTGACGCAGATAGAGAATAAAGCCCCGACCGGCTTCAGCAACGTTCTGCATGGCTGTTTGTAACTGGAAACCACAGTCACAACGCAGACTGAACAGCGCATCTCCAGTGAGGCATTCAGAATGGATGCGTCCAAGCACTGGCTGCTCACCTGAGAGATCTCCGACTGTCAGTGCCACATGTTCTTTGCCGGTTTCTGTGTCTTCGAAGCCATGCATGGTAAATACCCCCCATGGGGTTGGCAGCTTGGATGTTGCGATATATTTAATCGACATGAATCAACCTTAACGACTGCTCTCGTTCCGTGAGACAGCAATCCTCCCTGTTCAAAATTACTTATTACCTTGAGAAAAGTTCGAACAACCCGGTTACCGGCTGATGTTAAGCCTGCATCGAAAAGGCCTAGGACGAATTCGTACCTTTCAAAAAACCTGATCTCGACCCCTTGGCGGGAGAGAAAACGAGTCAGGTATTCTATGTGTTTTTTTATCCGACCGGAATAGTCTGATTTAATTGGATCCCCGTCTGTCCGTCGCGTCACACTTCAGCTACAGCGTTTTGATGGAAGTCCGGTTTTGACGACAGGATCAACAAAGGGGCAGCAGGCCCCTTTGTGCTATTCCAGCCCTATGCGGCGGTGGCCAGACAGTTAAAATGGTTTTGGTGCGAAACCTGTCACCCGCTCCAGCTCCATTTCACGGCCTAGTTTGGTCATGGGATGCACCACTACCAGACCTTTCACGGCACGCTTGAGGGCGCCCATATCGGCCTGCTCGGCACTGGTCAGCTCGCGACAAAATGCCATGGCACTGAGCTGCTGGCCTTCTTTGCCCAGGATTCTGGACTGTTGCCCTTTGATCGCGGTGATGCGCTTGGTGGTGGCAGCGATTTCGCGCTTGAACTGCAAAATAATGGCAGCATCGCCACGTTGCTCTGCAGCAGCAAGCTTACGGCGGTATTTGTCCAGCTTATCGTGCAGCTGTTGCAGTTCCTGTTTTAAATTCATGACTAAACCTCTGGAAGCCTGACGGCGAATAGCGGGATTATATCAGATATCGCCAATGAGTCCGAGTATTACGGTATTTATTCTACTGGTTTCAGAGAGATAATTCGCTGATTGCTGCTGCCACGAAACGCCAGCGAAGGGTCCTGCAGCGCCTGTTCAAATTTGCCATCTATTAGAGTATCCACCAAATCCACCACAGCCTGCTGCTCGGGCGTCAGGTGCTCCAGGGTATAACCTGTCCACATCCACACATCTTTGCCGGGACATTCGGCCCGCACTCGCTCCAGCAGTGACTTGATAGCGGTGAGATTGCCGGGAAACAGCGGATCGCCACCGGAGAGAGACAAGCCTTTACGTTTCACCCGGGTGTCATTGAGATCGCGGATGATGGCCTCCACCATCACCTCATCAAACGGATGACCTGAGCGCGGATCCCAGGTGCTCTGGTTGTAACAGCCCCGGCACTGGTGCTCACAACCAGAGACAAACAAGGTGGCGCGGGTACCCGGACCGTTAACCACATCGATAGGATAATACTGGTGATAATTCATCTTGTTTTTCCTGCCGGGAAAGGACAAAAGGCGCCCGTATCAAAGAGCGCCTTAGGACTAAGGAAGGTGCGAACAAGTCCTCGCACCGCTCTGGCTTACGGGCAAATTCGAGTTCAAGGTATTCAGGTGCAGCAAGGCGGGTTGCCTTCCAAGGCACAATACAACAGCCATCGTGTTTGCCCGAAAACCCCCGAAGGGCGAGGCTGACAGGCCTATCTGCTTGGTTGCCACTCTCGCTAAGGACTAAGCCATTTACGTCGAGCTGCGTCGCGCATCTCGGGGCTGTTATCACTCGCAGAGCACCCACGAGACTGATCCGCACCTTCCCTAATGTTTAACGGATCTCATATTGAGCTAAGCCGTTATACCCTTTCACATGAGATGCAGTTCCAATAATCTGATTTCCCAGAATTTCGTACTGGGCCAAGCCTGAGTATTCACCTTCATGAGATACAGTACGAACTCTTTGATTGCCCCTAATTTCGTATTGCGCTATGCCCAAATACTCATCTGCGTGGGAAACCGCTCTATCAATTAATGGTATTATCCACTCCGTGGAATTAAAGATGCTTAACGCGACGCTTCACTTCTTCCTGCTTACCGTGATTGAACGGACGGGAATCGGGACTGCCCAGATAGCCACATACGCGGCGGGTTACCGACACCCGGCTTGGTTCGTGGTTGCCACATTTGGGACAGGTAAAGCCCTTACTGGTACAGGTAAATTCACCTGTGTAACCACAGTCATAACACTCATCAATTGGCGTGTTGGTACCATAGTAAGGTACGCGGCTGAAGCTATAGTCCCACACGTCTTCCAACGCTTCCAGATTGTGCTGTATGTTAGGGTATTCGCCGTAACAGATGAAGCCACCGTTAGCCACTTCTGGATAAGGCTGTTCAAAATCCAGCTTATCGTAAGGGTTCACTCTCTTCTCAACGTCCAGGTGGAAGCTGTTGGTGTAGTAACCTTTCTCGGTCACGCCATCAACCAGACCAAACTCTTTGGCATCCAATTTGGCAAAACGGCTGCACAGACTCTCACTTGGGGTGGAGTACAGGCTGAAACCATAGCCGGTTTCTTTCTTCCATGCTTCGGTTGCCTCTCTCAGACAGGCCACAATGGCAACCGCCTTCTCACGCAGCTCTTCGCTGTCAAATACATGGGTCTCACTGCCATACAGGGCATTAATGGTTTCATGCAGACCAATGTAACCCAGGCTGATAGAAGCACGGCCGTTTTTGAAGATTTCAGACACTTCATCATCCGGGTTCAGACGTACACCACAGGCACCTTCCATATACAGGATTGGTGCAACGCGGGCTTTAACCCCCTGTAGACGCTCGATACGGGTGTCCAACGCTTTGCGGGCAATGGCCAGACGATCATCCAGCAGCCGGAAGAACTCAGCTTCATCACCCTTGGCTTCCAGCGCGATACGCGGCAGGTTCAGACTCACCACGCCGAGATTGTTACGGCCTTCGTGGATCAGCTCACCGTTCTGCTCATAAGTCCCCAGGAAACTGCGGCAGCCCATTGGCGTCTTGAAGGAACCGGTCACCTTCTCAACCATTTCATAGTTGAGGATGTCAGGATACATACGCTGACTGGCACACTTGAGCGCCAGTTGCTTGATGTCGTAGTTGCAGTCGCCGGCCTTGTGATTGATACCGTCGCGGATAGCAAACACCAGTTTCGGGAATACCGCTGTTTTACGGTTCTTGCCCAGACCGCCAATCCGCACTTTCATGATGGATTGCTGGATCAAACGGGATTCCCAACTGGTGCCCAGACCGAAACCAAAGGTCACGAATGGTGTCTGACCATTGGCGGTATGCAGTGTGTTCACTTCATATTCCAGTGACTGGAAAGCGTCGTAACACTCTTTCTCAGTGCGGGAGCGGGCATAAGCCTCGGCATCCGGAATCGCCCACTCGCGGCCGATTTCCAGGTGCTTGTTATAGCTTTTGGTTACAAACGGCGCCAGCACTTCATCAATGCGGTTGATGGTGGTGCCGCCATAAATGTGACTGGCCACCTGAGCGATAATCTGCGCAGTCACCGCCGTAGCGGTGGAGATAGACTTAGGGGTCTCGATCTCGGCATTTCCCATCTTGAAGCCCAGGGTCAACATGCCGCCCAGATCGATCAGCATACAGTTGAACATAGGGAAGAAAGGTGAGTAGTCCAGATCGTGGTAGTGAATTTCGCCACGCTCGTGCGCGCCTACTACGTCCTTGGGCAGGATATGACACTTGGCATAGTGCTTGGCCACGATACCGGCCAGCAGATCACGCTGGGTTGGGATCACCTTGGAGTCTTTGTTGGCATTCTCATTGAGAATAGAGGCATTGCTCTGCTCAATCAGACCACGGATCTCAATATTCAGACGGCTGGAGGTCTCACGACACACATCGCGGTCGTGACGATACTCGATATAGTGACGGGCAACCTGCTTGTAGGGGCCTTCCATCAGCTGGTTTTCCACCAAAGACTGCAGGTGAGAAATTTCCACTTCATCCAGATGTGCAACGGCCTGACTGACCATATTAGCCACGGTTTGCGCATATTCAACGTCTGTAATCCCTTCAGATCTTGCAGCAGCTATTACCGCGTCCCGAATCCTGGAACAGTCAAAAGAGGTACGGCAACCGTCCCGCTTAATCACAACTGGCATAAGGTTTTATCACTCCCAAGGTAAACAAGGCGCTTACTATATATAGTGCCTTGCATGCACTAAAGCACAAGATGTTGCGTATTAAGCGCCAAACAACCGGCTTTTACCTTGATCTGGATCAAGTTCCGGGAATGACAGTTCAAAGCGTGAGTGATTAGTGTCGAGCGCCCCAAAAAGTGACCAGGTTCTCCTTGACCACCTCTCTCTATGGCGCTAGTCAAAAGGTAAATGTGCAACCAAGCGCAATTTTAACATTTAATGCCGGAGCGTTTACCCGCAAACGCCTTAAAACAAAAACACCCGATGACAAACCGCAATACCGTTCAGTTAAGGCGAATATAAAAAGAGCTCTGCTAAAGCAGGGCTGTTTTTGTTTTTGAAAAGCAGTTCACCACGAAGCGCT
>JAJNAU010000178.1 GCA_021462625.1 Shewanella sp. | reverse complement strand
CGGTCGTGCTGATATTTGTGGGTAAGATGCTGCGTTATCTGCTTATTGCCGCTGCGGTCTTACATTGGAGTTAACAATTTTTTTGGCGATTCAGTATCGCTTGCGTTGGGTGACAACCTGCCTGTTGCGTTATGTCTGCCTATTGTCAGGCTCGGCCGGTAGCAATCAGAGCATGTTTTTACCCTTATTAAGGAAGTGTGCCGGAACCTCAGGGCCTGCACCCTGTCTCAGGGAATGAAGAGCATGAAGGAGAAACCAGTGAAGCGATTGATATTGGCTGCAGCGATTTCTGTAGCGCTGGCGGGTTGTGCCGCCGATACCCAAACCACCCGTTTACCTGCGGGCGTAAAGCTGATTGAGTCCAGTATTGAACAGTCACAGGGGATCAGCATTCCCTACAGGAAATATCAGCTGGCCAATGGCCTGACTGTGGTGCTGCACGAGGACAAGTCTGACCCACTGGTACATGTGGATGTGACCTATCATGTGGGCTCGGCCCGTGAAGTGCCGGGCAAGAGCGGCTTTGCACACCTGTTTGAACATATGATGTTCCAGGGTTCGCAAAACGTGGCCGATGAAGAACACTTTAAGATAGTCACTGAGGCCGGCGGTACCCTTAACGGCACCACTAATTCCGACAGAACCAACTATTTCGAGACAGTACCCAGCAATCAGCTGGAAAAAATGCTGTGGCTGGAGTCAGACCGCATGGGGTATTTCCTGCCGGCTCTGACCGAGGAGAAATTTGAGATCCAGCGCGAAACCGTGAAAAACGAGCGGGCGCAGCGGATCGATAATCGCCCTTATGGCCGTATGTATGAACGTTTCTCCGAGGCTTTCTACCCCAAGGGGCATCCATATTCCTGGCCTGTGATCGGCTGGCCGGAAGATCTGCAACGGGCGAATGTGGACGATGTGCGTGCCTTCTTCGGTCGTTGGTATGGTCCCAACAATGCCACCCTGACTATTGGCGGCAACTTTGACGAAGCCCAGACGCTGGCGTGGGTGAACAAGTACTTTGGCGATATTCCTCGTGGCCCGGAAGTTGAGGATCTGCCCAAGTCGCCGGTGACTCTGGACAAGACTCGCTATATCTCCATGGAAGATGCGGTACACCTGCCGCTGATCCGGATAGGTTTCCCTACTGTTTATGCCCGTCATCAGGATGAGGCGGCGCTGGATCTGCTCGCCAGTATCCTGGGAGGCGGTCAGACCTCACTGATATACAAGAATCTGGTGAAGGATGGTCATGCCGTTCAGGCTGGAGTGAGTCATCCCTGTCAGGAACTGTCCTGCCAGATGTCTATCTATGCACTGGCCAATCCAGCCAAAGGGGGTTCTCTGGCTGATATTGAAAAGCGCATCAATGAATCCATCGCCGAATTTGAAACTCGTGGCGTGACCGATGAGGATCTACAAAAGGCCAAGGTGCAGTTTGAGGCAAATACCATCTTCGGGCTGCAGAGCGTACGCGGCAAAGTCTCCAAGCTGGCGTATAACCAGACCTTTTTTGGTAATCCGGATATTATTGCCGAGGATCTCAAGCGGTACTCCAGCGTCACCAAAGCAGATGTGATGCGGGTGTTTAACCAGTATATCAAAGGCAAACCCGCCGTGGTTATGAGTGTCGTGCCCAAGGGCCAGACTCAGCTGATCGCCCACGCAGATAATTTTGTTCCTGAAAGGCAGGCGCCCGTTGTCAACGGTGAGGCGATCAAGGTCGCTGCCGCTGCGCCATCCAGTTTCGATCGTTCAGTGCAGCCTGGGGCTGCAGATGCACCTGTGATGACAGTGCCTGAGTTGTGGCGGGGGAAACTGGCTAACGGCATTGAGGTGATGGGTACAGAAAGTGATGAAACGCCAACGGTTGAACTGCTGGTATACCTCAATGGTGGCCATGAGCTGGAGCCGGTTAGCAAGGCCGGATTAGCCTCTCTGACCGCAACCATGATGAATCAATCCTCTGCCAAACGCAGCTCAGAAGAGCTTACTCAGGCGCTGGAAATGCTGGGCTCTCAGATAAGTTTCGGTGCCAGTGGCAACCAGAGCTATATCAAGGTTTCTGCCCTGACAGACAAGCTGCCTCAGACCATGGCAATTCTGCAGGAAAAACTGTTTGAGCCCGGGTTTACCGAGGCTGACTTCCGGCGCCTCAAGCAGCAACAACTGCAGAGCCTGCAGCATCAGCTTAATGAGCCTGACTATCTGGCCCGTACCACTTTTGCCAGGCTGATGTATGGCGCCGATAACGCCAAGGGGATCAGCACAGAAGGGACCCTGGAAACCGTCAGCGGTCTGACGCTGGATGATGTCAAAGCATTCTACGACGAGCAATATCGCGCAGGCAATGCGCAGATTGTGGTGGTGTCCAACCTTAAAGAGGATGAGATCCTGCCGCAGTTGGCACCGTTGGCAAAATGGCAGGGCAAGGCGACCCCTGAGCCTGCTAAGCAGCCTCTGCCCAAACTTGCTGGCGGCACTATTTATATTGTCGACAAGCCGGGAGCGGCTCAGTCAGTCATCATGATAGGCAAACGGGCCCTGCCTTTTGATGCCACAGGCGATTACTTCAAGGCCGATCTGATGAACTACCCACTGGGTGGTGCATTCAACAGTCGTATTAACCTCAACCTGAGGGAAGATAAGGGCTATACCTACGGCGCCCGCACCTTCTTTAACGGCGACATGGATTCGGGCACTTTCGTGGCGTACGCCAATGTTCGCAGCGATGTGACCGATAAATCCCTGGTGGAGTTTATCCGTGAATTGGAGCAGTACCGCAAGCAGGGCATCACAGACGATGAGCTGGCATTTATGCGCAGTTCCATCTCCCAAAGCAAGGCGCTGGACTATGAAACTCCTTACCAGAAGGCCGGTTTTATCCGCTTGACTCAGCAGTATCATTTAAGCCCTCAGTATACGGCTGAGCAGGCTAAGATTATCGATTCCATCAGCAAGGCCGAGCTGAATAAGCTGGCGGCTGAGCAGTTGGACATCAATGACATGGTGATGTTGGTGGTGGGTGATAAGGCCAGTATTGAGCCGGGACTCAAGGTGCTTGGGTATCCGGTGAAGGTGATTCAGTAAGCTGCCACTTGCACCATAAAAGTTTACGCCGGACATTGTAATCATTATCATTGCCTATATATATCCCGGGAAACAGACGTTATGCTCTTCCCCGGACAGCGACAGTCATACACTGTCGCTGTCTGTTGCTTATATTTTGAAGCATTGCGCTGGTTCATGTGCACACCTAGATATAGGTAATGCAGGATCGATGAATCCCACAAAAGAGAAGGTTAACTTGAAGTCACTCAATGCGTTGTTGGATTATCTTGACACTGATGCCGGGCGTGCCGCACTGGCGGGGATCCGCAGAGGGATAGAGCGCGAAGCGCTGCGTATAACTCCTGAAGGAGATCTGGCAAGGGATGACCATCCCAAAGCGCTGGGCAGTGCGCTGACCCATTCCCGAATCACCACAGATTACAGTGAATCCCTGTTGGAGTTTATCACTCCGGTCAGCGACAGTATCGATGAGTTGCTGCAAGGGCTGACTCTGACCCATGCGTTTTCACTCAGGCACCTGGGCGAGCAGCAACTTTGGCCGGTAAGTATGCCCTGCTATGTCGGAGATGAGGCCGATATTCGTGTCGCCCAATATGGCAGCTCCAATATCGGTCGCATGAAAACGCTGTACCGCAAGGGGCTGACTTACCGTTACGGCGCTCTAATGCAGATTATCTCAGGGGTGCATTTCAATTTTTCCGTCTCCGCTGAGCTTTGGAACCTGCTGTATGAACGCAGCTACAAGTTACTTAGTCTGCAAGACTTTATCTCGGAAGGCTACTTTGGTCTGATCCGTAACTATCGCCGTATAATGTGGTTGCTGCCTTACCTGTTTGGTGCTTCGCCGGCCCTGTGTCACTCCTTCGTACAGGAGAGGGGAACTGAACTGCCTTTCAAACGTACCGCCGAAGGCACCCTGTATCTGCCTTATGCCACTTCACTGCGTATGAGCGATTTGGGCTACACCAATCAGGAGCAGGACAATCTGAATATCAGCTACAACTCGCTGGATGAATATTTAAGTGGTTTTCGCGCGGCCATCCATATGCCGTCGGAGAAATTCGCCCGAATTGGCGTGAAGGTGGATGGCGAGTATCGTCAGCTCAATGACAACATTCTGCAGATTGAAAACGAATTTTACGCACCTATTCGCGCTAAGCGAGTGACCCGCAGTGGCGAGAAACCCTCCGATGCCCTTGCCCGTGGTGGCGTGGAATATATCGAAGTGCGGGCGCTGGATGTGAACCCCTTCAGTCCGGTTGGTATTGAGGCCAGTCAAATCCGCTTCCTGGATCTGTTTTTGCTATATTGCCTGCTGTCGCCGTCAGCGTCCTGCGATCTTAAACAGGAGCAGGAAGTCTCTGCCAACCTCAACCAGGTTGTGCTTGACGGCCGTAACCCTGAGTTGATGCTGCAGCGCAATGGTGTACCTGTCGCACTGAAAACCTGGGCCAGCGAGATTTTTGATGCACTTGAGAAGCTGGCCGCGCTGCTGGATACCTCAGGCAACGCCTATCATGATGCGCTGGTGCAGTGGCGCGCTGCCGTTGAAGACCCGGCGAAGACCCTGTCAGGCCGGGTTATGGCGGCCATCAGTGAGCCGGGCATGAGCCATAGCCGCTGGGTGATGGGGCTGGCTTGTGAGTATGGTCAATATCTGCGAGGTTATCCGTTAACTGAGCAGCAACTGGCGGATTATCAACAGGAGGCGCAGGTATCACTGGCGCGTCAGGTCGATATTGAAGCGGCTGATCACCTCAGCTTCGATGCGTTTCTGGATGACTATTTCAGGGATATCCGCAAGTGAGTATCCCTGCCGGAGTCTATATCAATGGATTGCACTCCAGACACCGTCTGGCGGGGCTTTGCCTGTTGGGTCTGAGTGCGTTGGGGCTTGCTGGTTGTGCCAGTCGGCCGCCAAAGGCCGATGACTGTGGACGCCTGTCTGAATATTTGGTGCCACCGGTATCTGAGCAGCTTTATCGGGCGCTGGTGACCCATATCAATGGTAAGCCGGTGATTTCCCAACCCAATTATATTCTCGCCCCCGGCCATTATGAGCTAACCATGGTGGAGCTTATCCATGCTCCTGGGATGGAAGCTCCTCTGACAGCAAGAAAAACCAAGACCCTTGCCGTCAACCTCAAGGCGGGAGAGCAGTTGCATCTGGCCGCCAAATACTATGCAGATCAGCGGAATGAGGGTTTTTGGGAGCCTGTGGTGTGGCAAACCGACAAGGCTCAGTGCCGTATGTCCAAAGCTGACTGAAAAACAGAGGCGAAGCGCTTGCCTTGCAACCATGAAAACCGGGGGAAACTTCGGTTTTTTGATTTTCACCAAGTTATTAGGGTCTGTTGACCTTTAAAGATGGTTTTTGCAGCACTTTGTCGTTGTTTTATACAAAGCAACGCGATTGTGCTGTAGTTGTTCTACATAAATGAGCGTTAATGCAGT
>JAJNAU010000177.1 GCA_021462625.1 Shewanella sp. | reverse complement strand
CTTTCCGAACTGACCCGCTACGTCGCTGCGAAGCGCTGTCTGCCGTGTCAGTGAGGGCGCATTATAGGGAGCAGATTTATTTGCGCAAGGGGCTTTTGAAAGAAAAAAGATCGCATGCCTACATTTTCAGCAAGCGCAATCTCTTACGAGGGAATTCGTAGATAAAACCAGCAAATTCGGTGGTGTTAGTACTTTTTTGCGACCATGCTGCGGATCAATTCAACCGCCTTTGGATCGTCCCAATCCACAAAGCTGCGCACAAAGGCAATCAGATTACCATTTTGATCGAGAATAAAGGTGGCCGGGATATAGTCCAGTGGAAATACCTCTCCCAACTTCTGCTGCGGATCATAATAAGAGGTAAAGTCAGGCATCCCCAACTCCTTTAAGAAAGGCTGAACCTGCTGTTGACCTTTGACATCAATAGAAATGGGCAGTACTACAAATTCATCCTGATCAAACTGCTGCGACAGGTTATTGAGCGCCGGCAATTCCCTTACGCAAGGAGGGCACCAGGTCGCCCACATATTGACCATGACAACCTTGCCTTGATATTGGCTGAAGTCGACAGGCTTACCATCTACGGTTTGAAAAGGTATTGCTTCAATAGGATAGGACTTGGGAAGGAGTTCAACTTTGTCGACTGTGGAGCCGCTGTTTACCTGGGGATGCGGTTGCATCCCCGGATAGGCCTGAGCTACACCACTGAGCAACGACAGCACAAGTACAATACTCAGGTATAATTTCATTGTTGTTGATTCCGCTTCAGTAATTCATCCAGCTGACGCTGTTCATCTTCACTCAGCGCAATTTCCTTACCTGTCCCCCCACGCTGACGGCGGACAAACAGGAAGACAATCCCCAGGCCCATAACAAACAGGGCGATTGGACCTCCCCACAAAATGTAGGTTTTGGATTCAACCTTTGGCATATACAATACAAATTCGCCGTAACGACTGGTCATAAAGTCCACGATTTCATCGTCACTTTTACCTTCATCTACCATTTTGTAGACTTCAAGGCGCAAATCACGGGCAACCGGCGAGTTGGAATCAACCAGGTTTTGGTTCTGACACTGAGGGCAACGCAATTCACTGGCCAGTGAAATAGCACGCTTCTGATTATCAGGGTTCTGGAACTCGTAAGTATCAACTGGCGTCGCCAGTGCACCGACGGCCAGAGTCAAACTCAGCGCTGCGGCGCTGATCAGTTTAATGACACTTCTCATGCTGCACCGTCCTGCTTAGCTTCAGCCTGAAGTTGTTGAACCATAGGCAACAGGGTCTCAGTCCACACTCGCTGGTCTACCGGACCTGCATAACGGTAACGAATAATACCCTTATGGTCGATGATGAATGTCTCTGGTGCACCATATACCCCCAGATCCAAACCTAAGCGACCGTCTTTATCGTAGATGTTCAACATATAAGGATCACCTTCGCGGGTCAGCTCCATAATGGCAGGACCACGCTCGTCGCGATAATTGATGCCATAAATCGGCACAATATTCTGGCGAGCCAACATCATCAGGAATGGGTGTTCGTATTTACAGCTTGGACACCAAGTTGCCCAGATATTCATTAACCCCACTTTGCCAACCAAATCTTTATTGGTGACCATCTCGCTCTGGTTTTCCAGCTTTTCCAGGTGGAAAGCCGGGATTGGCTTTCCTTCCAATGCTGAATCCAACGTTTCAGGATTCAGGGACAGGCCCTTGTACAGGAAGATACCCATTCCCAGAAACACTATCAGTGGCAGAAAAAGAATAATTCTTCTTTTGTTACTCATGCTTACCTCACAAATCAGGCAGTAACGGCATTTCTATCGACTGCGCTTTCCTTGGCACTTTGACGTACGCGGTAGCGTTTGTCAGAGGCAGAGAAAATGCCACCTATCATCATGAAAATACTACCAATCCAAATCCAGCGTACGTAGGGTTTGTAGTTCAGACGAACCGCAAAATCAGTAGCGCTTACCGGATCACCCATGGTCACATAAAGATCTCGTGTGAAGCCCCAGTCAATACCAGCCTCAGTCATGTCCATGGTGCGTACGTTGTACTGTCGGCGGTCCGGCTTGAGTAAAGTCAGAAACTCACCGTCATCATAGACTTCAACCTGTCCCTGCTTGGCCACATAGTTTGGTCCCTGCACAGTTTTGGTTTCGGTGTACTTAAAGGTGTAACCCGCCAGCTCATGGGAAATACCTGGCCCCATACGGACACTCTTTTCCAGAGAGTAGTTAGACACCATGGTGGCCCCGACCACAGACATGGCGATACCCATGTGAGCCAATAACATACCGACCTGACTACGGGAGATACGCGCCAGACTTAGATCAGCATCGGTCTTTGGTTTAACAATGTCGTAGCCAGCCCGGATGGTCATCAGAGTGACCCAGGTGGCTGTGCCCATACCCGCAACAACCCACATATTAAACTGGCCATCGATAATAAATGGCATTGCCAAACCAACGACCAAAGAGATGATAGCGGGAACAAGTGCCTTACGGGTTATATCACCGGGTTTGGACTTCTTCCAGCGGGAAACCGGACCCAATCCCATAAATACAAACAGTACCAAGGCAATAGGTACAAATACTGCGTTGAAGTATGGAGGACCTACAGAAATCTTACCCATGTTCAGCGCATCGATAAGCAGTGGATACAGAGTACCCAGCAGCACAGTACCGCAGGCAACAGTCAACAGCACGTTACAAACCAGCAGCATGGTTTCTTTGGAGTTCAGCTCGAAACGTGCCGGGCTGGCCATTTCACTGGCACGCAGCGCGAATAGAGTCAGCGAACCACCGATAGCCAGACCAAGCAGCAACAGAATGAACATACCGCGGTTAGGATCGGCTGCAAACGAGTGCACCGAAGTCAGTACACCGGAGCGAACAATGAAGGTACCCAGCAAACTCAGAGAGAAAGCGAAAATAGACAGAAGCACAGTCCAGTTACGGAAAGCGCCGCGCTTCTCAGTCACAATCACTGAGTGCAACAGTGCAGTACCCACCAACCAAGGCATAAATGAGGCATTTTCAACGGGATCCCAGAACCACCAACCGCCCCAACCCAGTTCATAGTATGCCCACCAGGAACCCAGTGAGATACCACCGGTCAGGAATACCCAAGCAGCCAATGTCCAGGGACGGCTCCAACGAGCCCACGCAGAATCCAGACGACCACTCATCAAGGCGGCAATCGCGAACGCAAAGCTAACGGCAAACCCCACATAACCCAGATACAGCATAGGCGGGTGGAAGATTAGGCCCACGTCCTGCAACATTGGGTTAAGGTCACGACCTTCCGCTGGCACAGGCAACAGACGCTCAAATGGACTTGAAGTCATCAGCATGAACAGCGTAAAGCCGATAACGATCATCGCCAGAATACTCAATACACGGGCAGTGAAAATCTCTTCCAACCCCTTACTGAACATGGCAACTGCAGCGACCCAGGCAGAAAGAGAAAACACCCAGAACAACAGTGACCCTTCATGTCCCCCCCATACAGCTGCAATTTTGAAGAAAATTGGAAGCTGAGAGTTGGAATGATGAGCCACATAGGCCACGGAGAAATCATCGGTAGCGAAACTGTAGGCCAGCGTCACGACTGAAAGCAGAATAAAGAAGGCCATACCGTAGCTCAAAGGCCAAGCATAGCGCACCAGGTATTGATCTTTGCGAGCCACACCGATCAAGGGCACACTGGCCAACAGGAAGGCAAATGCCAATCCTATGATCAGTGAAAAGTGTCCAAGTTCTGGGATCATTGGGATTCCTTAGTCTCATATTAAGGCAGAGTTATACGGTGTCAGACCATACAACGAACAACCGTTGAGCGTTAATTTTTTGGTCATTTTAGACTTTGCTATAGTTCCTGTCTGCCCCTTTCAACCAATAATGGGTTGCTTGTCGCATTCTCACAAAACCCCAATTTTGGCAGGGTTAAGGACAATCTACAGGAGCATCACTCAGACATAGGCAAGTTCATTAAGTTTCAAGAGATTTTAATTCGTTAGATTAATCTGTGAACCAGTCCCCAACTCTACTCATCCGGGTTGGAACGAGGGTTATATTACTGTTCAATGAATCATCTTTCCGTATAATCCGGGATCAAACCATGCGGCCCGGCCGCGTAAAGTCAACTAACGTGAAGTAGAAATAATGACCACATTCTGGATTTTTATTGCGCTTGTGCTGTTAGTCAGCCTGCTGCTGATTTGGCTGCCTCATTTCCGCCAGCAAAAGCTCATTCGCGCCGAAGAAGCCGGTGTTCGCAACAATACCAACGTTGAACTTTTCAATGAACGTCTTGCCGCTCTTGAAAAAGAACTGAAAGAACAACTATTGGATCAGCAGGAATTTGACGCTCTGAAAAAGGAGTTGGAAGTCAGTCTGCTGCAGGATATGAAGCAAGGTACTGATGAGTCCCTCAGCCAACAGGCCAAGCCAAAAGGTATACTCTGGCCTGCAGTTATGTCCGTTGCCATGATCGCTATCACCGGTTATTCCTACATGCAATTGGGGGCATATAATGAGTTGCCCTTCCTGGAAAACCCTCAGGCCAGCAATCCTCATGCAGGCATGACTCAGGAGCAGATGATCTCTCAGCAAATTGAGATGATGGAAGCTCAGGTCAAAAGTCAGCCTGACAACAGTCAGCTATGGTTCAATCTGGGTCATGCTTATACCTCTGCCAATCGTTATGACGAAGCCATTGCCGCCTTTGATAAAGTGATGGAGTTAGTTGGTGAACATGCCGAGTTACTGGGCCCCAAAGCCACCGCCATGTATTACAAAAACAACCAGACAATGACCCCGGCGATCCAGGCCATTGTTGACCAGTCACTGTCCAAAGACCCCAAAGATCCATCAACTCTGTTACTGGTTGGTATGGATGCTTTCTACGCCGCCGACTACAACAAAGCGATCAATGCCTGGGAAACACTGCTGACCAACGACCGTCAGGATATCGACCGAGCTTCAGTTAATAACGCAATTCAAACCGCCAGGATGCGTATGGCAGCCGAGTCCGGTGAAATGCCAAATGATGCCAATCACGCCGGTGTTGCCGCTGAGCAAAAGACAGTCACAGTGGAAATCTCCATTGCCCCTGAATTGCAGAATAAAGTGGCTTCTACCGATATGCTATTCGTGTTCGCCCGCAACACCGAAGGCGAGAAAGTGCCATTGGCTGCAACCAAGATCAGTGCCAAGACCCTGCCAGCCAAAGTTGTTCTGGACAACAGCACATCTATGGGTGGTAGCCTGAAGCTGAGCGATGCCAAGAATGTGGAAATCATCGCAATACTGTCTAAACATGGCAGCGTTCGCCCCAAAGCTGGCGATATGAAAGGCGAACTGGCTTCTGTACCTGTTGGTGATACCACAGCGCTGGTTGTTGACACTTTAGTGCAATAAACTAGGGGCTGTTGACCTTTGAAGATGGTTTTTGCAGCACTTTGTCGTTGTTTTATACAAAGCAACGCGATTGTGCTGTAGTTGTTCTACATAAATGA
>JAJNAU010000176.1:4765-5533 GCA_021462625.1 Shewanella sp. | reverse complement strand
CTAAGGACTCAGGCCATTAAGGTCGAGCTGCGTCGCGCATCTTAGGGCTGTCATCACTCGCACAGCACCCACGGGACTTATTTGCGCTTTCCTTAGCAAATTATCGAGCCAATATTTCAAACAAGCGTCCACGCTGATAAATAAAATCACTATGAATAAGCAACCTCTTAATCTAATTGTGGGTTCCACCAACCCGGTTAAAGTGCAGGCAGCCAAAGACGCCTTTAACCTCATCTATCCGGGGGCCGAGGTAATTGCCAGCGGCATCAAGTCGCCTTCCGGCGTGCCCGAACAACCAATGAACAGCAAAGAAACCCGTGATGGTGCCGTCAACCGAGTAGAATATTGCCGCACTCAAGCGCAGGCAGATTTCTATTTGGCGATGGAAGGCGGAGTAGACCTGTTTGAAGATGGCCCGGCAACCTTCGCCTACGTGGCAGTCGCAACCCGGGAAGCCATGAGTGTGGGACGCAGCGCGAATCTGCCTTTACCACGGTGCGTATATGAAGCACTTGAGCAGGGCGAGGAGCTGGGGCATGTGATGGACAGGCTGTTTAATACCACCAATATCAAGCAGGCAGGTGGCGCCATCGGCTTACTGACCAACGGCATAACGACCCGAGCCAGTATTTACACTCAGACAATCCTGCTCGCCATGGCGCCGCTGATGCACCGGGAACTTTTCAGAAAATAAGCACTTGCCATTTTACTGCCGAGTTTATAATTTAGTTGCAATGAGCAACTTAACGGCAACAAGATGTACCCAAA
>JAJNAU010000176.1:0-4755 GCA_021462625.1 Shewanella sp. | reverse complement strand
GCTGACCCGCCACAGCGAAGCATTCAGCCGCGTACTGGGGCGATTGTGCAAACCCTTAACGCTGGAGCTGGGACTCTCTCATCAGCAACTGGCCTTAATGAAGGAAGTGGAACGTCAGAGTCTGTCAGTCAAGCAACTGGCGGCGCTGCTGGGAGTCGATAAATCCAATGCCAGCAGAGCTCTGGCTCAACTGACTGATAAAGGACTGCTGCACAGCCAAGCGAACCCCAGAGATCAGCGCATGCTGAAAGTCGAACTGACCACCGCAGGCCGCAATCTGATGGGCAGATGGCGGCAGGCTCATGCCAATCATTTTGAATCCGCACTGGCGCAACTACTGCCAGAGCAGCGACAGCAAACGCTGGATACCCTTATTCGCCTCAATCGCGCCATGGAGCAGGCTCAGGCCCAGTCAGGCTTTGAAATCCGCCTGCTGCAACCTGATGACAACACGGATATCGCCAGGGTTATCCGCACAGTATCCTGTGAATACGGTTTGACGTCGGATAAAGGTTACGGCGTTGCCGACCCAACGCTGGACTACCTCAGTGACGTCTACCAACAACCCCGCTCCTGTTATTGGGTGATCTCCGATGGCAACCAGGTATTGGGCGGAGCCGGAATAGCACCGTTGACGACCCGGGAAAGTGCTGAAGATGTTTGCGAACTGCAGAAAATGTATTTCTTGCCACAGCTCAGAGGTAAGGGATTTGCGCGCCGCCTGACGCTACAGGCACTGGCCTTCGGCAAAGAGCAAGGATACAACTACTGTTATCTGGAAACCACCGCCTGCCTGCATGAAGCGGTCAGATTGTATGAATCCATGGGCTTTAAACATCTCAACAGTCCAATGGGAAATACCGGGCACGATGCCTGTGAATTGCCCATGCTGAAAAATTTATAGATTGGCTGACCGGGGCTGTCATCCCCCGCAAGATCAGCTTGCGTTCGCCCAATAGGGTATTAGCCTCAACATATGCACTGGTTGGACTGAACAATAGCGTTTCCCAATCAGGCGCAGAGGCGTCGAGGAGAATCCGTCACATGGAATATTATCGCCTGCCCCACTCCACGTTGAATATCAGCGCATTATCACTGGGCACCATGACCTGGGGAGAACAAAATACCCCAGCCGAAGCTTTCTCGCAGCTGGACTGCGCCATCGCCCGTGGCATTAATTTTATTGATACGGCGGAAATGTACCCTGTACCACCAAGGCCTGAAACACAGGGTGAAACCGAAAATATACTGGGTCAATACCTGAAAAAAAGCGGTAACCGGGACAAACTGGTGATCGCCTCCAAAGTGTCGGCTCCCGGTGGTCGCAGTGACTATATTCGTCCCAACATGGCGCTGGACTGGCGTAACCTGCAGTTGGCGGTAGACGCATCACTCAGCCGGCTGGGCGTAGACTGTATCGACCTGTACCAAATCCACTGGCCACATCGGAATACCAATTTCTTTGGTCAGCTGGGTTATAAGCAGCAGGAAACCGAATCGCAAACACCTATCTTTGACACGCTTGAAGCACTGGCTGAGCTGCAAAGATTGGGCAAAATTCGCTATATAGGTGTCTCCAATGAAACGCCCTGGGGTCTGATGAAATACCTGCATCTGGCAGAAAAATATGGTTTACCCCGCATCGTCAGCGTGCAGAATCCCTACAACCTCCTCAACCGGAGTTTTGAAGTAGGTATGGCAGAGATCGCCCACAGGGAACACTTGCCTTTACTGGCATACTCGCCTTTGGCATTTGGCACCCTCAGCGGTAAATACCTTAATCATCAATGGCCAGAACACGCCAGATTGACGCTATTCAAACGTTTCGTCCGGTATAGCGGCTCTGAGACTGCACTTGCAGCTACCCGGGCATACTGCGAACTGGCTGACGAATTTGGTCTGTCACCGGCACAAATGGCGCTGGCCTATGTGCAGTCACGCCCCTTTGTCGCCAGTACGCTGATTGGTGCCACAACCATAGATCAGCTTGAAGATAATATCAGCAGTGCCAATCTCATCCTCAATCAACAGCTTCTGAGCCGTATTGAGGCATTAGGTGAACACTATCGCTTGCCCTGCCCCTGATAACCACCGGGCTTGCATTGCGCGGGCAGATCCCCCAAGATCTGCTCCGCCCGGTTTTCCACTGCCAGCCTGAACATGAATATCAGTCTTAAATCCCAGTTTCCCGCCCTCAACCAACTGCTTGATGGCTATCCCCTTTGTTATCTGGATACGGCCGCCACCAGCCAGAAGCCGCAGTCCGTGATTGACGCTATGAACGGCTTTTATCAGTACAATAATGCCAATGTACACCGGGCTGCTCATCAGCTGTCGGCCCGGGCAACCCGTGATTTTGAGGCAGTTCGGGAAAAAGTGGCAGGATTCATTAATGCCAGCCAAAGTGCCGAAATCATTTTTACCTCCGGCACGACCCACAGCATCAACCTGCTGGCCTGGGGATTAACTCTCCAGCTTGCTGCGAATGAAGTCATCCTCATCGACAGTGCAGCCCACCACGCCAATATCGTACCCTGGCAGGAGCTGGCCAAACGCACTGGTGCCAGAATCAAACCTATTCCCCTGCGCAGCAACTTCACCCTGGATGAACAGGCCTTTGTGGAATTGCTGCAGGCACACAAGGTCAAAATCGTTGCCCTTTGTCATGTATCCAACGTGCTTGGCACCGTCAATGACGTTACAGCATTGGCGTCACAGGCACACAGGTATGGAGCACTGGTTGCTGTAGACGGTGCGCAGGCCGTGGCCCATCACCCGGTGGATGTCCAGGCTCTAGGATGCGACTTCTACAGCTTCTCTGGCCATAAGATGTACAGTCCCGCCGGAGTGGGTATCCTTTGGGGACGCTTCAATCTGCTCGATAGCCTCATTCCCCTGATGACAGGTGGTGAGATGATTGACAGTGTCAGTTTTACCGGCACCACCTTTGGCCAACTGCCCAATCGGCTTGAAGCCGGTACTCCGGCTATTGCCGATGTCATTGGACTGGGCGCTGCTATCGACTTTATGATGTCACTGCCAGCTGAGGCGTTTGCGCACGAGCAGCAGATGCTTATGCTGCTGCGAAGCCGTTTGGAGGCCCTGCCCGGCGTGGTGATCTATGGAAGCCCACACCATCAATCCGGCGCCGTTGCCTTTAATCTCTCCGGTGAACATCATCAGGATATTGGTATTCTGCTTGACCAGCAGGGAATTGCCGTGCGCTGCGGCCACCACTGTGCCCAACCGTTGATGCAACTGATGCAGGTCAGTGGTTGCTGCCGGGCATCGGTAGGCGTTTATACTACCCCAGAAGATATTGATCGCTTTATCCACGCCATGCAGGTTGCTATCGAGCTACTTGCCTGAATTTGATGTTGAGAAAAACTATGTCCCTAATACCCGAACAGGATGACTTTCTTTTCCCCCTTGGCGCTCTGCTGGATGCCAGAGACAAGGTTAAGACTGCCAATAACTGGCAGGAAAAATACAGAGAAATCATGCTGATGGGTAAATTACTCCCATCACTGAGCCGTGAGTTCCATACTGATGAGGCGCAGATCAGAGGATGTGAAAGCAAGGCCTGGCTGTACCACACCAGATTTGATGATCAACATTACTTTCTGGCCGACAGCGAAGCCAGAATCGTTAAAGGACTGGCAGCCCTGCTGTTGGCTGAATGCCAGGGGGCAAGCCGAGATGAGCTGCAAGTTTTTGATATTCAAAACTATTTCAGTGCACTTGGACTTAAAGGACAGCTAAGCCCTTCACGTACCAATGGCCTGATGGCCTTGGCAAATCAAATGCAGGCAGCTGCAAATTCAGACGAATAGGATAACACCAGCTGCCAATAGTGCCCACAGACTGATGTAGGTCAGTTCTTTCCAGATACGGGTTAGAAAATACATTGCGCAATTCCTTCTTTTAATGACAAACAGGCGAGAGGCGGGCTTTCTGACAGGCTCCAACTTTCTCGTTTCCGGATGTATCTTGTTGAATCGACATGAAGTGAGATCGGTGTCACCCTAGATATTAATCTTAATTCATAGACAGGATCTTTAGCGTAACCACATAAAAAAGATGGAAAAAAGCTCTTAGTGTGATCAGATTAATTCGCTAAAAACTATCACACAACCGAAGAGCCGACTACGGGCAGAACTGAGTTGGGCAATAGCATTTATCACAACAAACTGTCACCGAACCCAACAGTCGAAATCCAGGCCTGGCAACAGCTTGAGGCAGTATGGGAGCATTTAAATGGTTAAGGTTCAGGCTATATACTGGTACAACAAAGAAGTTCACCCCGGTCGCAAAGTGGGCCACCTGAACCTGGATGCGTCAGTCAAATTGGAAATTCAGGCCGCCCTGAACTTACTGAAGCGCTGGATGCCAACCCAACATCAGGCGCCTTTGTCCTGGGTGGCTGACGAGTTGAAGTAATCGTTTCGATTTGCGAACAAGCAGCACTCAGCGTTGCTTGTTTTCACCCTGCGCAAAAGTGCGCGGCACATCATGCTTAACTAACCACAACTCTAGGGTCTGTTGACCTTTCATGGTTGAATTTTGCTCGTTCTAGACGCGCTTTAATCGCGACGCAAGGTGTGCCGCCTAGGGGCCTAAGCAAATACCTTGCAACAAAGAGTAAAGCGCGTATAGCCGAGCCATTCGGGCAGCGTTTGTCATCGCTTTCTACTGCATTAACGCTCATTCATGTAGAACAACTACACCACAATCGCGTTGCTTTGTATAAAACAA
>JAJNAU010000175.1 GCA_021462625.1 Shewanella sp. | reverse complement strand
CACTAAGGAAGGTGCCAACAATTCCTCGCACCGCTCTGGCTTACGGGCAAATTCGAGTTCAAGGTATTCAGGTGCAGCAAGACTGCTTGCCTTTCAAAGCGGCATACCACAGCAATCCTGTTTGCCCGAAAGCCCCCAAGGGCGAGGCTGACAGCCCTATCTGCTTGGTTGCAGCTCTCGCTAAGGGCTCAGGCCATTAACATCGAGCTGCGTCGCGCATCTCAGGGCTGTCATCACTTACAGAGCAGGCACGGGACTTATTCGCACCTTCCCCAAGCCTTTCTGTAACAGAGCCACATATCGAAGCCTCTGGCTTGGATAAACAACCTACAAACTACTCAAAGAATAATCACCCCAGGTCAGCAGACCCTCGGATGTGAACGCTTTTTTGACTGACTAACGGGCTTGACATCCGGGTTACTGGCTGGCTTTGATATGGTAGAAGCTGGCAAACCTTGGCAGCCCGTTACCCGTCAGCCCGTTATATTTAAATGTAATTTGGCTGCCTATCGGCGGAGGTTGCCGACGCTCTTCATCGCTGAAGCCAGTGCCGATGCTGAACTCCATGCCATTCGCCATTCTCACTCTTAGCGCTCCGAGCATACCGGTATACTTACCTTTTCCCGGTATATGTGCAATGACAATGGCTTCTGCATCAAACTCAGGCTTCAACTTCATCAACAGCGGCTGACGCCCGTTAACATAGCGGGCTTGCTGATGATGCAGCATCAATCCCTCAGCGCCCTGTGCCACCCACTCATCCAGCAAAGACATCAACGCCTTTTCATCATTAACCCGGAATTGTTCAATCTGCTTCAGATGAGGTTGGGATTGATCAATCAAATCCCGCAATTGCTGTGACCTTTCGTCAAAGGATAACTCACTGTCAGGCAGGTCAAATACCATAAAGCGAACATCGCGCCAGTCGCTGTCGGATGAAGACTGCCTGCGCACCAGTCCCGATATCTGATCAAAACGTCCCCGACCAAGCCACAACTCCCCATCCATAGGTATTGCAGGCCAATTTTGGGTAAACCAGTCAGGCACTGGGACCTGCCGACCGGAGCGGGTCACCATTATTTTACCGGTCCAGCGCCCACGGACGCCATCAAGCTTTTCACTGACCCAGTAGGATGAAAGATTTTGCCCGGATTGGTAGTCAACGGCTAGTTGTATCTCAGGCGCTGCCAGAGCGGTTAACGCCTGACAAAACATCAGGCATGCCAAAAGGCTTTGCAGCAGGTATCTCATCAGCACTTTCCCTGTATCTAAATAAAGGAGAAAACTCCATACAGACATCAGCTTAGCTCATGGACAAGCAATTGCTATTCCGCACTTACTCTGGCGGGCACCCAATGTTATACTCGCTGGCATTTTACCTGCGTACCGAATTTTTGAGATGAAACCCACCAATAATCAAGGACTAAAGCGAATCATTCGCGCCACTGGCTTTTCGATGCAAGGTTTATTTGCCGCCTGGAAACACGAAGCCGCTTTCCGTCAGGAGCTGATCCTGGCATTGCTGATGTTGCCCGTGGCCCTGATGGTCAATGTTAGCATCACAGAAAAACTGCTGATGATCTTCACTCTGTTTCTGGTATTGATTGTGGAGTTACTCAACTCGGCGGTCGAAGCGGTCGTTGACAGAGTAAGCGATGAGATCCATCCCCTGTCAGGCCGGGCCAAAGACATTGCATCGGCGGCGGTATTTCTGTCCCTCTGCCTGTGTGGCCTGACTTGGGGGTTGGTACTGCTCCCATTACTGTTCTGAGTGTTTTACAAGCTCTTCAATATAGGTTGCTGCCTCGCTCAACAAGCGGGTGGCGACCCGAATAATATCCAGTCTGTCATTCTCACCCCAGTACCCCAGATACAGGCTGCGACTCAACTCTCTGGCATTGTGCACCACATGCAGCCGCCCCGAGGCCAGTAATTCGTTCACCATGCTGCAGGGTAAAAATGCTGTGGCCGGATTGTCCAGAATAAACTCCAGTGCGATTGCCGCGCTGCCCGTGTGCATCACAGGGATAGGTAAAGTAGCAAACTCTTTGGCGTGCTGAATATTGAACACAGTTCCCCAATTGACCTTGACATAGGGCACTGCAGTCGCTTGTTCCAGGGACAAAGCGCCGGCGCTGGATACCAGACACAGACTCACTTCTCCAAGCTTCACGGCATCAAGCTCATCCTGTTGCGGTGCATCGAAGGAAATCATCATATCCAGGGTCCGCCCCAGCAACTGGCGCCCCATCTCGTTATGGGGTAACTCTTCCGTGCGCAGCGCGACATCCGGCAACCCCTGCAGCAGGCTCTTAAGTGCCCCGTGCATATAGGCACTCCAGACATTGGGCGCCATACCCAGTGCCAGTTGCATACTCTGTTCCCGACTTAACGAAATATCCTGCTTGGCCCGCTCCCAGGCAGTAAGAATCGCTTCGGCATGTATGAGCATGCGCTCCCCTGCACTGGTCGGCTTGATATTGTTTCGTTGGCGCTCAAACAGCTCCACGCCCAATGCGCCTTCCAACTGTTTGACTCTGAAGCTCACTGCACTGCGGGTCAGATATAAATTTTCCGCCGCTTTTCCAAAATGCCGGGTCCTTGCAACCTCAAGAAAGGTTTTCAGCAAATCTGTATCCATAAAATTTCTTTACCGAGAACGTCAAATTATTTTGATTTATAAATGGATAATACTCACCAATACTTTGCGTGGAAATCTTTGTAACGCATTACTGCGAACTGATTAAAGGAATAACCATGGGCAGCACAGCAATCACTCCAGACTTTGCCGACGCAAAGCAACCCCTGACAGGACCAGACGCATTTTTATCACATCGTAAATTCTATGATGATGAGCATTTCCCCAAAGGATTCAATTGCTGCGGTGATCTCACCACCAAAGAAGCCCAAATTCTTGAAAACCATGGGGTGGCCATGAAGGAGTTGGCCGAAGGCAAACGTCTACCCTCGGCGGTAGAAGAGATCGAATTTGTCGAAGTTTTGAGTGGTAAACGCGAAGCAAAGAGTTTGTTCGAGCTTATTTGGCTCAAATACTGTAGAATCAGCAATGGCAAGCCCTTCTACACCGTCAGCGATAATCCACGGAGGCAGAGGGCAGAATTCAAGTAACATATTGTACGACCCGGACGACTCTCACTGTCGAGGGCTTGAGGAAGACTGATGAAAATTGAGGTTTGCATTTAATGCGCGGCTGGATTTTATATAAAGAAACCGCCACCCTGCTGAAACCTGAATTATATGAAATCGAACGACTCCTGGAGGCAGCAAAAGCGGACAACATTGAGTTGGAAGTATATGCGCCGGAAGACTTTGATCTGACGGTAACCAGAGAGGACAGTAAGAGTATCTTGTTGAACGGGCAACCAGTTGAGTTGCCCGACTTCATTATTCCACGAATGGGTTCAGGTACCACCTACTTTGCGCTGGCGATTATCCGTCACCTGGAAAGACTCGGGGTATATTGTTTAAATTCATCCAGAGCCATTGAAACAGTGAAAGATAAGCTGTTTTCACAACAACTGCTGGCCGAAAAAAACCTGCCTACGCCAAAAACCATGTTGGTAAAATTCCCGGTTGATATCAACCTGGTAGAGCACCATCTGGGTTTCCCTGTGGTCATTAAGACTCTGTCCGGTTCTCAGGGCAGTGGCGTATTCCTGTCTCACAAGGCCCGGGAATTTGATGATTTGATGCAGTTGATCGAGGCGACCAACAAAAACGCCAACATCATTCTGCAGGAGTTTATCTCCAACAGTCATGGTCGCGATCTGCGGATATTTACCATTGGTGGTCGTGTAGTGGGCTGCTATGAGCGTCGCGGCCAGGAAGACAGCTTCAAGGCCAACGTCAGCGCCGGCGGCTCTGCCCGTCCGTTTGAAGTGACGCCGGAAATCGAATGGTTGGCGACCCAAACCGCCAATATTCTGGATCTGGATGTATCCGGTATTGATCTGCTGTTTGATAACGGTCACTACAAGATTTGTGAAGCCAACTCTTCACCCGGTTTTGAAGGTCTGGAGTCCTGTCTGGATATTGATATTGCGGCGCAGATCCTGCACTTTATCCGTATCCGTCTGGGGATGTTCAACAAAGATTCTGCCACTAGCCCCAAAGCGCCGATACCGGAAGCCGCCAAACACACCAAGGTGATCAAAGAGAACAAAGCGGCCGAATAATCTGCTCCCTCCTGAAACGCAGTCCAGTGACTGCGTTTTTTTATGCTGCACTGTGGGGAATACTCAGTCACTTTTTTTGGCAGCCGTTAACAGGACACATTATGCTTAATCACATAACATCAATAAACTGCCCAGAGTGACTCTATGCAAGATGATCTGATAAAAGTGGCTGCAGCCAACCTCAAAAAAACCCTGCCGCTGATGCTCAAACATCAAATTCCCACCACACCAACCAATTATGCCGTCTGGTACACCTATGTCGGGGGGCAATCACCTGAACTGAATCAGACAATGGATCGGCTCTTGCAGAGATACCAGACCTGCCCCCCTGCCCAAAGCGAACTGCTGTACCGTGAGTTTGTATCTGATCCGCTGGAACTGAATGTACGCCAGCTTCGCCAGAATCTCGAGGCCATGGTTATCGAGTTATCTCAGTCGGTAAAAGATACCAACAGAGATGCAGACCTGTTTCAGCAACAGATAAAAACCAATTTTTCCAAGCTGAGCAGGCTGGAGCAGGAATCGCTGTCACTGGAGCAGGTCATGGATCTGATGCGCAATTTCATCAACGAGTCAGACAAGATCCAGACCTCCACAGCCTATTTCATCGATCAGCTACAGAAGGCCGAAAACGAAATCCATCATCTCAGGGAAAAACTTGAGAAATCCGAGAAGAACTCGCTGTATGACTCCCTGACCGGCACACTCAACCGGCGCGCATTCGATATGGATATAGAGGGTCTGCTCACTCAATCGCCAGAAGGATGTTGCATCATTTTGCTCGACATAGATCACTTCAAGGCATTCAACGACACTTTTGGACACCTGCTGGGCGATCAGGTCCTGAAATCCGTGGCTCAGCGGCTTAATGACTTCTGTCAGAATCGCGCCAAACTGTATCGCTTCGGCGGCGAAGAATTTGTGATTCTGGTGCCCGCCAGTGAAATCAAGCGTGCCCGGCATCTAGCCGAGTCACTGCGCCGTGGCATAGAGAAACTGAGCATCAGAGACAGACGTAAAGGTGGCACCGTCGACAGCATCACCGCCTCATTTGGTGTTGCCCAGTGGCAAACTGGCATGAGCGCCCTGAAACTGATAGAGCTGGCTGACAGCCTGCTCTGCGAAGCCAAACGACTTGGCCGTAACCGGGTGATGCCTATCACTAATTGATGAACCTAGCCCGTACCACCTAGGGTCTGTTGACCTTTGAAGATGGTTTTTGCAGCACTTTGTCGTTGTTTTATACAAAGCAACGCGATTGTGCTGTAGTTGTTACATAAATGAGCGTTAATGCAGTAGAAAGCGATGACAAACGCTGCCCGAAGGGCTCGGCTATACGCGCTTTACTCTTTGTTGCAAGGTAT
>JAJNAU010000174.1 GCA_021462625.1 Shewanella sp. | reverse complement strand
CAAAAGAATCAGGTGATAAAGCGGCAGATATAACTGCTAGGGTACTGCCAAATGATTTGACCATCCTCAATATGGGCAATGAGTCTGTATTGGCAGTGAAAAAACGCATTGAAGTAGATGAGCGTGAAGCTAAATTCCTTATCTATTTTCCAAGCGCTGAGCCAGAGCCTGACCGCGATTGGTTGCTAGACGTGCGTTTGTATAGCGAGCAGTTTTTTGCTGATCACAGCTCAATGCTGCTTAATGAGCTGGGTATCCCGAAAATGGCGCTTCGCACGCACATTCGTAAGCGCCAGAGCTTTTTTGCCAATAAACAGCGCATAGCCGGTTTAAAAAAGTGGGTGACTGAGAACGAAGATGAACTGTCGTTAGACAGGAAGATGATGGCAGTGGTTGTAAAAGCTGATTCTGCGTCTTTGTCGGACATTCTGCTTGGGTTACTACGCGCTTATTCTACGGCGCTAGACGCGCCCGCCGCAGGGGCTGACGGCTCATATGAAGATGAAAGCCTTGGCCAGCCCGATGCCTTTAAACAAGTGTGGAGCCAGCTAAGTAAGTTTGAACTTGAGACCTCACTCTGGGCATATCTGAGTGAGAGTTTTGGCTATACAGTTGAAGAGCCAACCTTCTCAGACTTCGTGTTGAAATTATTCTGTACTGAATTCTGGAGCCAAATTGAAGGCGTTGAACGCGATTGGTTGCTTAACAATGTTCTAAAAAGCGCATCAGGCCGGGCGACAGCCTTGGCGTTTATGGTGAGCTGGCGCGACAGCCGCTCTTTCGCCGCTTACTACGAAAGCATCTCTAATGTGCTTAGCCAACAGTTGGAAATTTCGACTCGTGCTGGCCAGTACCATCCGGTTGAGCTTATCGAATGCGAAACGTTCGAAGCTGTGGAACAGGCCATAATCCGTGGTTTAGTTCGTGATTTGCTCGATAGCAGTAAAGCGTTAGACCGGGTTCAGTTTGATACGGTCTTATCAAGACGTCTTGCTAGCCACTGGACATTATCACGCAAAGAATACTTCGCAATTTATGAAGCTATCCGCAACGCTGAAGAGTTAATGCACTTGCGAAATCGCTATGTGGACGGGTTCCACTTTGATAACGCGAAAGCAATGTACGACGCCTATACCACAGACATTTATCGTTTTGACCAGGCTTACCGTTTGTTCAATGAGCACGTGCACTCTGTATTGAGTAAAGGTGTAGACATACTGCGTCAGCTCGACGACGAAGTCGAAAGCATTTATACCAACTGGTACTTATATGAGCTTGGCCTTGCATGGGATCGTCACTTGGCCAATGAAAAATTACTTGAAAAGTGGCAGATTTCTGGCGTACCGCACCAGTATGACTTCTATGAAAAAGAAGTTCGCACACGACTGAGTCTGAAACAGACAAAACGAGTGTTTGTGATCATCTCTGATGCCCTGCGTTTTGAAATTGCGAATGAGCTTGGCGCTATCATTAACAACGAGAAGCGATTTAAGGCTGAGGTGTCTACGCAGTTGGGCGTTTTGCCGAGTTATACCCAACTTGGGATGGCAGCATTATTGCCTCATAAGGCGCTCAGTTACCAGCCGTTCTCTACCTATGGCGCAAGCGGAGGCACGGCTGTTTATGTGGATGGTATTTCTTCACAGGGGTTAGACAACCGCAACGCCATCCTACAGAAGGTAGGTGGTATGGCAGTGAGTTCTAAGGAACTGATGAGCTGGAGTAACCAGGAGGGGCGTGACAAGGTTCGAGACGTAGAAGTAGTTTATATCTATCACAATACCATTGATGCGATTGGTGATAAGGCTGCAACTGAAGAGAAAACGTTTGAAGCCTGTCGTAGTGCCATTGAAGAGCTAAAAGACCTCGTTGGGCGGGTCATCAACCGTCTAAACGGCAGCCGAGTTGTGATCACCGCTGACCATGGCTTCCTCTTCCAACAAAAAGCACTTGTAGCGGCTGACAAAACCTCGTTGAAAACCAAACCTGCTGGCGCGATAGAAGCCAAGAAACGTTATATCGTTGGTAGTAACTTACCTTCAGATGAAGCCTGTTGGAAAGGTTCAATTAACGATACGGCTCATGGCTCTAGTGGCTCTTCATATCAAGCAGAGTTCCTGCTTCCAAAAGCGGCTCAACGCTTCCACTTCGTTGGTGGTGCCAAGTTTGTGCATGGCGGAGCGATGCTACAGGAAGTCTGCGTACCGGTACTACATGTGCGCGAGCTGCAAAAAGAACAAGCAGCAAAACATGAGAAACAACCGGTAGGTGTTGTAGCAGCCACTCAGCCCATCAAATTAGTAAACAATATCGACAAGGTCAGATTTATTCAGACAGACCCTGTAGGCGAGCGTTTTGTCGCACGGTTGTTGGATGTCTATATCGTCAATGCACAAGGTAATGAAGTATCCAGTCGTGAGACGATTAACTTTGATAGCGTGAGTAAAGTTATGGATGAGCGTACTCGCGAAGCTAGGTTAAAGCTTATTGGCTCTCAGTTCGACAGGAACGCTCAATACACATTAGTTCTTGAGAATGCGGAAATGAGAACCCGTTATAGCCAATACGCGGTAACCATTGATTTGGCATTCCAAGATGATTTTTTCTAAGGCGCTGGGGTGAAACATGACAACTGATTTTTCACAAAATCATAAAGACGAAAAAAATCAGATGCCTGCATCTGAAGCAAAAGGCGCCGACTTAGACGCATTGCTCAATCAATATTTCAAAGGCCGTGTCGTTCGAAAAGATCTGACAAAGCAATTGAAAGAAGGCGCTAACGTCCCAGTTTATGTGCTGGAGTATTTACTAGGGATGTATTGTGCGTCCGATGACGACGAAGTCGTAATGCAAGGCCTTGAGAATGTGAAAAAAATCTTGGCTGAGAACTATGTCCGACCAGATGAAGCGGAGAAAGTGAAGTCACTGATCCGTGAACGCGGCACGTTTAAAATCATCGACAAAGTAAGCGTTAAGCTCAATCAGAAAAAAGACGTCTATGAAGCTGCGTTGTCTAACCTGGGGATCAAGGATGCCCTTGTGCCGACCAAAATTGTACAAGACAACGAAAAACTATTAACTGGCGGTATTTGGTGCATTATTACCGTGCAGTATTTCTTTGAGGAAGGCCAGAAGACATCACCTTTCTCCATTATGAGTTTAAAACCGATACAAATGCCGTCCATGAATATGGATGAGGTGTTTTCAACCAGAAGACATTTTAGTACCGATCAGTGGATGGATGTGTTGCTTCGTTCCGTGGGTATGGAGCCAACCAACTTAGAGCATCGGGTGAAATGGCATCTTATTACTCGCATGATCCCATTCGTTGAAAACAACTACAACGTTTGTGAGCTCGGACCAAGAGGGACAGGTAAAAGCCATGTCTACAAAGAGTGCTCACCAAACTCATTGCTTGTCTCGGGCGGACAAACAACTGTGGCGAACTTGTTCTATAACATGAGCTCGCGCCAAGTTGGTTTGGTTGGTATGTGGGATGTTGTCGCATTTGATGAAGTAGCGGGTATTACCTTTAAAGACAAAGACGGCGTTCAGATCATGAAAGACTATATGTCGTCGGGTTCATTTTCTCGTGGCCGTGATTCAATCGAAGCGAAGGCTTCCATGGTATTTGTCGGTAATATCAATCAAAGCGTTGAGACACTGGTGAAGACCAGTCATCTGTTAGCACCTTTTCCTGATGCCATGATTGACACTGCTTTTTTTGACCGTTTCCATTCCTATATTCCTGGATGGGAAATACCGAAGATGCGTCCTGAGTTTTTCACCAATAGTTACGGATTAATCACAGACTATCTTGCTGAATACATGCGTGAAATGCGCAAAAGAAGTTTTGCGGATGCGATCGATAAGTTCTTCAAACTCGGTAATAACCTTAATCAGCGTGATGTAATTGCTGTACGCAGAACTGTTTCGGGCTTGTTAAAGCTACTACACCCCGACGCACAGTACACAAAAGATGATGTAAGAGCCTGCCTGACCTATGCGCTGGAAACTAGACGTAGAGTCAAAGAGCAATTGAAAAAGCTTGGCGGAATGGAATTTTTTGATGTGCACTTTAGCTACATCGATAACGAGTCATTAGAAGAATTCTTCGTCAATGTACCGGAACAAGGTGGCAGCAAGCTAATTCCTGAGGGCTTACCTCGCGCTGGAGTCGTGCACTTGGTTACTCAGGGAAGCACTGGGCAGCTTGGGTTATATCGCTATGAAACCCAGATGATGGCTGGTTCTGGTAAACACTCAGTGTCTGGCCTTGGTTCGAATACCGCAGCGAAAGAAGCTGTGCGTGTTGGCTTTGATTATTTCAAAGGTAACCTGAATAGAATCAGTGCGTCGGCGAAGTTTTCTGATCATGAGTATCACCTCCATGTTGTTGAGCTCCACAATACGGGGCCAAGTACAAAGTCATCGCTCGCTGCATTAATTGCGTTCTGTTCAATTCTGATGAACCGACCGATTCAAGAGCAGATGGTTGTTTTGGGTGAGATGACTTTAGGTGGTGTCGTCAATCCTGTTCAAGATCTTGCAGGCAGTCTTCAGTTAGCTATGGACAGTGGCGCAAAGCGTATTTTGCTCCCAATGGCCTCAGCCTCAGATATTCCAACGGTTCCTGCTGAGTTGTTCTCAAAATTCCAGATCAGCTTTTATGCAGACCCCGTCGATGCCGTGTTTAAGGCGCTTGGTGTAACCTAATACTTTGCCTCAATGAAGCGCCACATCATCTGTGGCGTTGTATGTCAGACTCACCTATGCCCGTATTTATTGTCCAATGAGTAAACAATGGATAATCATATTCATAGGGCTTCGATAGAGACAGCCTCTCTGAGATGCATTATGGCTTCATCGTGTTGTAATCAAAGCCGAAAGTATCGGTGGAACGCATTAGGCCCATGCCAAAGCTAACTTCAAGAACCAGCATATTATCTTCGTAGCCTGCGGCTGCAAGACGGTCAACCCAAGACTCATCAATCAGATCATCTTCAAAAATGACTTCTTCTGTTTTTCTCAAATTCTTCAGTCTGGTAAGCGAACTCATCGGCTGTCCCAACGAAAATGAAAGCCGTGTGATCACATGGGGTAAAATCCATGTATTCGGCACTATATTGACTCTGACCGCAAATTGGACAATGTACAATTGGCATTTCACAGCCCTGTGGCAACAAAATGCTGGTGAATTGAGGTGCTTTGTTTGATTGCATTGCTTTGAACTCTTCGTATTACTGACTTAGTTGTACTTTGACTGAAACTCAGCCGGAAACAGCTTAATGTTAGCTTTGCTGCCTCATGGCTGCTTGGGATTACATTAGGCTTTTCCGAATTTCAACGTGAGCGACGTCATCCTAACTCGCAATGAGACGTAACCTGTGACTGAGTGATTAGACAATACTCAAAATCTAACGCCTTAGAAGTTACGAATTTTCCCTCTCGCCAGCATATGTATTCATGAGGCCATCAAATCAGGTCTTTATAAGCTCCACCATCACTTTGAAAGCGCCATTTCGTACCCAAATTACGAAGCAAACCCTTTTAATTAAAGTGCA